>JABIRI010000055.1 GCA_018667915.1 Opitutaceae bacterium
ATCGTGCAGTCGGCCTTATCGGCCTCCCGCAATATCCGGATCTTCTGCTCGGTCGTGTATCTCTTTCCTTTCATGGTCTGGGTCCTTTCTGGATGACCAGACTAACTCTCTCAATGGCTCAGTTCTCGTAACCCCGACCAGTATGGCGGCCCAGTCAATTCGCCCCCCCCAGCCACCCGACCACAGCGGATCACCGTCCCGACCACCCCGCGGAATCTCGGGCCAATCTTCTGGAAATCATTCACCACATCTACCTCTGGTATTACGACCAATCGATCGTGCCCCCCGGCACCGAATCCACCGAGGCCAAGGTATATTTCCGCACTCTGAATCGAAGTCTCGATGCCGATGATCGTAGCGTATTCGCCGAGCTCTACCTGCCGGATGTTCAATTTTTGGTAGAACTAAAACGCTCTGACTATCACATCCCGGAAATTGACCTTCAGGTGCGGGATTCCGTCTACAAAATCCGGCGAGTGGATCGGGTGGCATCACCGCCCGCACCGCTCACTGATTACCGGATAACCACCCTAACTCGTGATGAACTGAAAAAATGGTTCTCCACCAAATCCCACGGAGCTCCGCCCCTCCATGAATTTTTGAACAACCGCCTGCGGGACTCCCTGCTGTTCCACCAATTTGATGAACATTGGGACAAGGACACGGTGCACATCTTCTATGTCTCACCGCTATCGCCCGTTTCCAATGACATCTGGGTGCTGCACGAGAATACCAATCAATTGCTCCAGTTCTCCGCCGACATGGACGTGAGCAACCCAGAAACGTGGGCAAAGACGCCAATGCGACCGTGTCTTCACCCGTTGGAGCCCGCGCTGTTCCTAAACCCACACCGAGATCGAGGGGAGCAACCGGAGTTTTCCAAGGACTTCATCGGACGAGCCTTGTTCAATTGTGTCGTGCTAGGTAACCGAATCGAAATCCTCCCCGACGACGTAGAAACCTACCACGAACAGAATTCCCCGTAACCCGGAATAACCGCCATGGCCCCCTCTCAAGCTAAACCCATCTGCTCCCGCTGTGGGATCGAAACCACCAATCACATGGGCGACGTGGTTATTTGCGACGAGTGCTACATCATCCGCGGATCTTGTTGCCCGGAATTTGGGCCCGATGACCTAAGCGAAAAGAACGCGAAATTACGCGATTGATATCGCGGATAATTCGCACCCTTAACGGTGTTATTCGCTATCCGGAATTGTGGGCGTCACGATGATTCGAGGTGCCTGATAGGCGGGACCATACCAAGGACCTCCGTAGATGCCTTTTTCAAACTCGATCCCCATGTAGCTCAACTTCTCACTCGGAGGGGCCGCCGTGTATTGGGGACCGGCGCAACCCGCCAAGCCCAATCCTATCACCAAAATAGTCGCACCCGAAATTCGGAAAGCATGTTTCTTTATATTATTCATCTTCTGCGCTCCTTATTTCTCACTCGGTTGAGCTAGGGCAAAAACACCACCAAGCGAATCGACCAATATCACCACCCGCATACCATCGTTTAGGGTGCGTGGTTTCACGACGAGTTTTGCTCCTAGTCGAATCCCAATTTTAATTTTACGGTCCAGATCCGTAACCAGGAAAAACGGCACCCAAGTCGGCGTGACCGAAGTTTCAACATCGATAGGACTGATGCTCGCACGATCCGCCCCACTCGCCACTAATACGTGGCTCGCGCCGCCTTGCGAGCGGGCATCCAGGCCTGCGACGCTGCGATAAAACCGCGCGGCTTCATCGGGAGACTCGGAAAACAGATTGGCCCAAAACAAACTGCCTTCGATCGCCTTGCCATCCGCCGGATCCCCGACCGATGAATCCATCAAGCCAAAGATCGCACCTTCCGCATCCATCGCAATCAGCTGAGTCCCGCGAAGGGGAAATGCGGTCGCTCCCGCCAAAACTCTGCCGCCTTCACTCGCTACCGCATTCTCGGCCGCGTTTAAACTGCGATGGGAAAAGAACGGCACCCAACGCGAGGAGGGTCGTCCGTCCTTACGATCCGGACCGCGCGCGATTCCCACAACCGGTCCGGTTTCGTTTGAAAGCACGGTGTATTTGCCCGAATCACCCGCCAAGGTCCGCGAACTCCATCCAAATAATGCGCCGTAAAAACGAGCGGTGGTATTGGGTTCGGTGCTGAGCACATCCGCCCACACAATCTTACCCGTCAAGTATTCCTGAGTCACCGGCTCAACCAAGGGAGGCACCCGCGGCGGAACCGCATTCACGGTGAGTGTGCTGAACGGCAAAATGCACAGCGCTAAAAATCTGCTGATGGAAAATTTCATGGGCTTAACGTCGCGGCGGGGACTTTGGACTCGAGGGTATGCGGCATAAGAGTCCAAACCGCCTTCGCGATTCCCGCGAGGTGGGACAAAAGTGGCAAGGAGCAAGTTATACGGGGTTCGAGCGGTAAACCTCCTTCAGGACGTCACCGTCGTCGGGGTGCCTAAGCAGGTCGTAGTCGAATCCGCATCTCTTCACCGCCAAACTCGACCACATCACCCGCTACGATTTTACGACGTTTCCGGGTGTCTACCTCCCCATTGACCTTCACCAGCCCATCCGCGACCACCATCTTGGCTTCACCACCGCTGGCTACGAGGTTCTCAAATTTGAGAATTTTGAATAACTCTGTCGGTTCCTGAATAATTTCCACATCGCGCATTACGGTCGCAACGCACCGTTGAATCGAGCCCAACGCAACCCCGTTTACACCCCTCCTCCTCTGAAGTATCATCTCCAAGATTAACCATTGTCGGACTTGTCACCGAGCTCCCCGTCCTACTTATTGGACGGTTTACACCATGAAAACCTCCCTGAGCTCACTCTCAACCCTCGTCCTTTCCTCGTCTCTCTTGCTTGGTCTGGTCGCCTGTAACAAAGCAGAACCTACCAAAGAAATGTCCGAACCCGCCGCGGCTTCCGAGCCGACTCCCTCCACCAAAAAGGTTTACGATTCCGGCCCCACGCTGGAAACCCTCGATCAAAAGGTCAGTTATGGCATCGGCCGTAATATCGGCGGTGAACTTAGCCGCGACGCCAACCTGGAAGTCGATATCAACGCGCTGATCGCCGGTCTTCGCTCCGCTGCCAACGGCGAAGAAGGTGCCTTGAACGACCAAGAACTCCAAGCTGCATTCGCTGAAATCCGCACCCGTGCCGAGGAAGCTGCTCGCGCCCTCACTGTCGCCGAACAAGCCAAGGCCGTTGAATATCTCGAAGCCAACAAGGCTCGTGATGGAGTTTCCGTGACTGAGACCGGCCTGCAATACGAAGTGCTCATCGCCGGCGACGGCCCCAAGCCTCAGCCAACCGACCGTGTAAGCGTGCACTACCATGGCACCCTCACCGACGGCACCGTGTTCGACAGCTCGGTGGAACGCGGCGATCCCGCCCAATTTGGCGTGACTCAAGTCATTCCTGGTTGGGTCGAGGGCCTGCAACTCATGCCGGTCGGTTCGAAATGGAAGTTCCACATCCCTCCTGCACTCGCCTACGGCGATCGTGGCCAAGGCTCGATCCCGGGCGGCGCTGCCCTTGTATTCGAAGTCGAGTTGCTTGATATCGTCACCCCTGAACCCACCGCTGCACCCGCGGTTGAGGCCCCCTAAGGCATAACTTCCTCTCTTTTCAAACCGGCATTCCATTCACGGATGCCGGTTTTTTGTGGGCTAATCCCCAACCACCCCCACAATTCCTGACCATGACACCGGTCACCAAACTGCTGCTCCTCATTATCGGGCTATTCCTGTTCTTTACCGTGCGTTCGATGCGGGCACAAACAACCAAACCCGATGAAATACGCATTGCTCCCGCCGAAGCCGCCACTCGGGTAAAAGCCGGAACCGCCATCCTCATTGATGTGCGCGAACCCAAAGAATGGACTCCCGGTGTCGCCGCCCCCGCTTACTTGCTCCCTTTAAGTGATCTACGCGGCGCCCGCAAAAAATGGGCCCACGTTCTCGAAGATGCCAAAGGCAAAGAGCTTCTCCTTTATTGCCGGTCGGGCAACCGCTCCGGTCAAGCCGCCGCCATCTTGGCCAAACAAGGTTTCAAAACCGCCAACGTCGGCGGCTTCAACGAATGGCAAGCCGCCAAACTACCCACCCGAAAGCCCGACGAACCGGCGGGGAACGAGTAACCCGCGAGCAATCGCTCCACGTGAGTCAGGCTCAATAGAAACGCAAGTTGCACAGGAGAGAGCAGAGAAAAGCAGAGCCGACCAAACGCTTTTTTAACCACTACCGAGCGAAGCGACATTTGAGCAGCCAGCGCCGAAACAATTTCTCAGATTAACTCAGATCCATTCCTCCGCCGCATTTCTGAGAGGAATCCGACAGGTTTACTGAAACCTTGGTAACTAATTTATCCCTATTCTTGTGACCCTTTGGTGCCTCTTTGTGGCTAAAGTATCTGTGCCTCTCAGAATCGGTATTAATCTGAGAAAACTGTGGTTAAAATATAGCGCCCTGCCCCACCGGTATAACTTTCCCTGCTCTATGCGCTCCTGCCCCTCGCTAATTCGCCTCCTTATCGTCGCCACTTTTCTCGGCCTCGTAACCGCTTGCTCCCGCGTCGCCCCGATCGACGAGGCCCGCAAAAAGGGCCTGCTACTCATCACGGTCGGCTCGGAGCCTTCTACCCTCGACCCGCACCGCTGCACCGGGTCGCCCGAGAGTTTTATCATGTTGGCGCTGTGGGAGCCGTTGATCAATTGGGACGAATCCGCTACCGGTTACGTGCCCGCCGCTGCCGCCAGTTGGGACATTTCACCCGACGGCCGCATCTACACCTTCCATCTGAGGCCCGACGCCAAATGGTCCAACGGCGATCCCGTCACCGCGCTCGATTGGCAACAGTCCCTCATCCGCTGGATTACGCCCTCAATCGCCGCTGAGTTGGGTAACTTCGCCGACCCTATTCTCGGCGCTTACGCCTTCCGCACGGGTGAGTCCACCGATGCCACCACTGTCGGCATCCGAGCGATCGATACCCACATCCTCGAATTCGAGTTAACCGAACCCGACGTTATGTTTCTCGACCGCCTGACCGGTTATCCGTGGTTTCCCCTGCATCGCGCGAGTATCGAAGCCGCCGGTGGGTTCCACAACCCCATGGCCGATTTTTTAAGACCCGGAGTGCTCGTTTCCAACGGTCCTTTCACCATGACTGAATGGAAATATGGTCAGTATGTGGAAGTCGGTCGCAACCCCCACTACCACCGCGAAACCGAGTTATCCGGTATCCGATTCGTGGCCTTTGATAATATGGATACCAGCGAACGCGCCTTCCGTTCCGGCCAACTTCACATCACTGATGGGGTGCCGGCATCCAAGATGGAGGCCTACCGCGAGTCTCAAAACCCTGCCCTGATTTCTTACCCCCGGGTCGGGACCCGCTACCTCAACATCAATACCACCCGGGCGCCCTTCGACGATGTCCGCGTGCGCCGCGCCTTTGCTCTGACGATCAATCGGGAACAAATGGTCAACATCGTGCTGCGCACCGGCGACCAGCCCGCCTACAGCTTGGTCGGTCCCATCAAAGGTAAATACGAACCCACTTTGAAACTCGAAGAATCGATCGAGGAAGCGCGCCAACTGCTCGCCGACGCGGGCTACCCGAATGGCACCGGATTCCCGCCCGTCGAATACCTCTACAATACCCTCGACCGCAATCGACAAGTCGCCGAAGCACTCCAGCAAATGTGGAAGAGTGCACTCAACGTCGAGGTGTCACTGCGCAATGAAGAATGGAAGGTGTTTCTCGAAACACGCCGGCAAATGGAGCACCAAATCTCCCGGGCCGGTTGGCTTCCTTTTTCGCCCGAACCTGCCGAACTCTACGAGCTGAACTCCGGTTGGTCCGACTCTAACGAAACCGGTTGGAGCGATCCCGAATTCGACCGCGTCCTGCACACTGCCCGCCGCGAAATGGATCCGACCAAACGCTATGCGCTCTACCATCGACTCGACGAGATACTCCTCCGCGATCAACCCGTAATTCCGTTCGGATTCTACGCCCGCACCCGACTCATCCACCCGTCTGTCAAAGGCTGGCCCGCCAATCACGTGGAAGGCATCGTCTGGACCCGCGTAGGATTCCAATGGTAGGGACGCTGGGCCGTCCGATCCCGTCTCTCCGTCTTAACCGCACGGACCAGCGGTCCGCCCCCGCCTCTCTTCCAATCGAATGATCAAGTCACTCGCGTAGCACGCCCCGCAGCGCCCGCGTCTCGCCCAATAGTTCCCGCGCTGCGGCCAGGACATCGCCATCGTTACTTTGCGTCACGTCATCAGGTGTTTCCACCGCCTGATTTTCATCATCCGGTTCACCCAACCCGGTTTGGCGATACCGTTGTAAACGCGCCAGAATCAGGTCGCGAATCTCGGATGCGTTTTCCACCGCGTGAAACACGCTACGGTGCATCGAATCGCCCGCCCCTTTCTCGTCTTCACCCGATCCTCCGCCAGCGGAGCGCACTTCGACATCCGCAATCCTAAGCAATCGCTGCAAAGGACCTTGGTGTACGGACACCTGCTGCAGGTTAGCGAAACTCATGGTGGTTTCTTGGATTTTAACCACTCCCCAACGCAGCCGTAGACTGCGATCCGTAACCATATACCACCGCTGCGAATAATCGATGCGGACCGCCAGTAGTGACCAAAAGAACTGGAGAAAAAACAGAAACAAACCAAAGAGTTCGCCGAGCTTGATCCAGAAGAGCGCGTCCCCGGGAATCTTCTGTGGTAATTCCCTCAGCCACCAGGGCGCTATCTTATGAAAAACGTTGTGAAATACCTGATGAACCACATCCCGAGGCACCACCTCTATTTGCAATCCCGATCCATCCGTGGACTCCTCCTCGGCCACTGTTTCGTAAATACCCTCCTCCACTTCTATCAATTCGACCTTCGGCGGAGCCATTTCCTCGACCTCCGACTGCGGGCCGATGATTTCGGCGGCCGCATCACGGCTCGCCGCCTCCCGCTCCATCTCAATCTGAAGTTCTAGCTCATCGATAAAATACAGGGAAAAGAGCAGACCAAAGATCGCGCCGATCTGCGTTCCGACCCAGAGAAACATCCGAAAATATAAAAAATTCCTTCCCGCTCGAAAGGTCTGCAAGGAACCCGGGCCGCCGGCCGGTGGCACCGGCTCCGGTGGCACGCGCAGCCAATACAGCGCACGTTCTTCGAGTCGCTTAAACATCGTCATCCTTTCGCGCCGCCAGATCCGCGCGCAGCCCGCGCACCTCGGCCGCAATCTCGCGCAAGGTTATCGCCAGTTCCGGCGAGCCCACGGCTAAGCTGCCACCCGTCATCGCGTCTGCGGCCGGAACATCATCCTTCACCCCACGCATACGATGATACAGGAAGTCCCGAACCGCCTCAAATTCCTTGATGCCTTCGAGCGTCATCTCCGCGCTCGAACTTCCACTGGCCGTTTGGACCAACACCTTCGAGAGGCCCAACCAACGTTCCACCATGTTAGAGCGAAGGTGAATATCCTGAATGCGGGAATACTGGATGATGATCTCCTTCCGGAAAAGCATCCCCCAACTCATGGAAATCCCCTCATCCGTAAACTTGTAACGCATCGTGCGATACCGAATCGCTCCGATCGTGAGCAGAATCGGAAAGATCGGCGGGATCACGAACGACGCGATCAGGTAATACTTCATCAAATCCGCGTGCGGGCGGTTGATGACCAGGATGGAATCGTCGTCCGAGGTCGGCGTCATACTCACAACACACGCAATGCAGCCCAAAGTTACAAACCACGAATCGCTGAACGGTAATCCACCCGCACAACGAAATGGAGAACTAACTTCCCTGCTGGCCTCAGCCCCGGAAATGTTTCGCGAGGTCCGCGGCCCTGATGAGACAGACGCAGTTCATTTTATCGAACGTCTTCAGCCAACGCATGGGCAAGTTGGGCCATGCCTGTTGCATCGCCCGACGTTGCGCGCCGACTTCGAGCACCACGAGGCCATCCGGCTGTAGACGACTCATCGCCTGCTGAAGCAGTTTGCGCACGATAATGAGCCCATCCGCGCCACCATCCAATGCCATGCGTGGCTCATGCTTAAACTCATCCGGCAACTGATCACACACCGCACTTGGTTCGTAGGGCGGGTTACTCAGAATGATGTCATATCGTCGTTCTGGCACCGCATCAAACACGTCGCTTTCATGCAGTGTGATCCGGTCCGTAAGACCATGCTCGCACACATTTATCTGTGCCACTTCCAGCGCATCCGGGGACAACTCCACCGCATCCACTCGCGCCGATCCAAACTCGTAAGCGAGCAATACGGCCAAGCACCCCGACCCCGTGCAAACATCGACCACGTCTTTCACGGGCGTGCCTTTGGGTAGATAAGATGAAAGTGTAGGAATCAGCTCCAAAAAATAACTGCGTGGCGTCAGCACGCGTTCGTCGCAGTAGAAACGATGCTCCCCCAACCACGCCTCTTTGGTGAGATAACTTGCAGGCACGTGCTCCATAATGCGGCGCCGAAAATTTTGGCGGAGCAATTTTTTTTGCTCGGGTGAAAGCAACCGTTCCAACACATCCGGCTCGCTGTCGAGCGGCAGACCCAGCGTGCGCAAAATCAGATAGAGCGCTTCGTCGTGGGCATTGTCGGAGATCTGTCCCAGCGCAAGATCATGGCTCTCGTATTCGCCAACCGCCCACTGCAACCACGCTCCGGGCGTGTGGAGTTCGGGCGATCGCTGTGGTTTGTTATATTTTTGGGCGGCCATTAAAATTTTATCAGGCTGACGGTTTCGTGCCTTTCGTGGGTCGGCCAGCCGGCTGATGGCTGGTTACTCCCCCGTCTTCGGAGGTAAATGGTCTTCGCAATAACACACCTCGGCATCGCCCTCCGTGCGGTATCGAAAATCGAGCTCGTGATTTCCATCACTATCGCGCTCACACACCGAACACTTGTGCATCGGCCCGGAAAGTTCTTGGCGCAGCTTTTCGCGCTTGGCCTGGGCCTTCACCCGATGACGTCCCGTCTTTAAACGTTGAATAATGTCACTACCGAAAAAGATGAAAAAATTCCCTGTTGCCGCGAGAATCCCCAGCCGCGCGGTCGCGCCTCCAGTCAAGAATATGTAGCCGTAGTAAACCCACGTGAGCAGCGCCAACCATTTGATCTTAACCGGAAGGATAAAAAACAGCTGGAGGGTGAAATTTGGGTTAATGAAAGCAAACGCGAGGAACACGGTGCCGCCGAGAAACAAATTGGTCGCCAACGCCATGGGGGACAGGAAAGCGATCCCCACCGTCAGCAAGTAACCCACCAGTAGAAACAGGTTATAGCGCACCACCCCCAGATACTGCTCCAACGCGCCGCCGTAGAGGTAGAACAAGTAGAGCGCGAACGCGACGAATACCGGACCAAAGCTGCCATCAAACGGGGGCGGAATGGCCACAAACGTGAACAACCGCCACACCTCACCCTCCATCACCAATGCGGGCCACAGATGGAGTTGCATCAGGTCGATTTGTCCCAACACGGCCGACAACAGCACGAAGACCTGCGCGATCACGAGATAGAGCGTGATGTTGGAAATCGCGAGCGGCTCGAGCCGACGCTCAAGTTTGTTAATCCATGAAGACATGCTGAAGCGAATCTAAGCGGGGCAAATGCTGCGGGGAAACATCATTCCTCAGTTTCCTCGATCTCTTCATCGGCGAGGTCGGCCTCTGCCGTGCCATCGGCCGTCCCCACGATCTCGTCGATCGTCGCATCTCGATTGATTTCGACCATCGTCCCCGCGCTCAGGGGCGAGAGCTCCGGCACGTCCATCGGCTGGAATTCTGGCACGTTCAAAGTCGCCGCCGGTTCGACGTCCGCATTCTTCACGAATTGCGCTTCTGCGTCCGTGGGCTCGGGCTTCGGGGGAGGATTGCGCAAGCGGTCCAGGCGCTCGATCAGATGATCGCGCTGCCCCACCAAAACTTCATCCCACATGCCGACCAACATCGATTCAGTCTCATCCAACTTGTCCTGAAAAAGGAGCACGTTGGCTTGATGTAATCGCATCATTTGCTGCTCGACGGGCGACTCCACGCGGGCTTCCAGCGCCTGCCACGCTGCCAGTGCATCGTCCCACGGCGGCGTCTCCAAATCGTAGTAAGATTCCGCATAGCGGTAGGCATAAGGCAGACTTTCCGAGTCCAACTTCACCGCCTCGGCCAACGCATCCTGCATCGCCTTGTCGATGGCCTCAGCTGTCCACTCCGCACTCTCCAAAAACACGTCCCGACCACCCGCGAGCAACTGACCAATTTGGTAATGATAAAGCGGTTCATCCGGCACCAAATCAGCCGCCGCGATAAAATACGGCAACGCCTGCAGCGGCAGCCCTTCCTCCGCCAAGTATTTGCCGAGCTGGTTTTTCACGATGGGCAAATTCGGATCGATCGAATTGGCCTTGAGCAGCAGCGCTTGGGCCCGCTTGCGCTCGTCGATCAGCGGATTACCCAACAACATCGAGTAGCCGATCAAACCCTCTACCTCCTCCGGATAGTCACGCAAATAACCTTCCCAATCGAAAACCAAATTCTGCAACCGGGGCCGCAATTGTTCGACATCCTCCTGCACCTGAGCCGCCGATGCCCGCACCAACAATTCGCGCTGGAGGGTGATTAAGTCCTCCAAACGCTCTTGCATGCGGGTCGTTGAAACCGGCTGCGCCCAAAGCGCGCCCGAAAACAGGCCAAGCAGGAGAAAGGATAAAAAATTACGAACCATCATGCGAATAGAGCCCGACACCCTGCTCACCCAAAAGTGCCACCGCAACCCCTCTTCCCCCCCTTCTCTTTGTCTTTCTCCCGACTCTTTCTCATACCCATCCTCATAATCATACTCACCCTCGAAAACACCCCACCTCCCCCAAATTCCCGCCCTCTCCCAACCCAAAATACTAACATCCCTGAAAAATGAGTTTGTCACCATTATGGTGACAAACTCAAATCGCGCTCCTCTGACACCCCTCCTGACACCCACCGATCTACACCCGGTGATCGGGTGGGAAGTGCACAAAGCCATGGAGCCGCTTTACTCCGGATTCACTTGTGGGCAGTATTTTAAGGTGTCGTCTTCGCCCGATCCATCCTCGGACCATCTGCCGCGTCATCAGGCGCGTGGGCGCGGCACGCCGATCAATCCGCCTAACCGTTTTGAGCAGATCCGCATCGAAGTCGATGAAACTGCTCTCGCCGATCTGGACCCTGAGGACGCGATCCGTCCCGGACCCAAAACCCAATTTCTCGACGACGACTCCCAGTCAATCCTCTCGCGCAACGACAGCCCCGACGTGCCTTTCACCTTCGGCGTGAACCCGTATCGCGGTTGTGAGCACGGATGCGCCTACTGCTACGCCCGCACGTATCACGAATACCTCGGTTGGAGCAGTGGGCTTGATTTCGAAACCAAGATCATGGTGAAGCGACGCGCACCCGAGTTATTGCGCGTCGAGCTCTCCAAACCGTCCTGGCAACCCGAACCGATAAACTTCAGTGGCGCGACGGATTGCTACCAACCCGCCGAGCGCCAATACCAAATCACTCGACGGTGTTTGGAGGTCGCGTTGGAACTGCGCAACCCGGTGAGAATTGTGACCAAGAATTCCCTGATCACGCGTGATCTCGATTTGTTGGGGGAGTTTGCGTCGTGGAAAGGAGTGGACGCGATGATCACGCTCACATCCCTCGATACCAAACTCGCCGGTCAACTCGAACCACGGGCCGCTCGACCCCAGGCACGTTTAGACACGATTCGGAAACTCACGGCCGCCGGAATTCCGGTGGGGATCATGATCTCTCCCATCATCCCAGGCCTCACCGACCACGAAATGCCCGAGATCATGAAAGCAGCGGCTGCAGCCGGAGCGAAGTCGGCCTCGATGATCGTGTTGCGACTTCCGTTTTCCGTGAAGGACCTGTTTGTCGATTGGTTGGAAACCCATGCGCCGGGCAAAAAGGCCCGCGTGCTCTCCCGCCTCCGTGACATTCGCGGCGGCGAACTCAACGTGACCGAATGGAAATCCCGGATGCGCGGCGAAGGGCCGCACGCAGAGAACATCCGGAACCTCTTCGTCGCTGCCCGCCGCCGCGCCGGTCTCGCCCCCGACCTACCCGACCTAAACTGCACCGCCTTCCGCCGCCCCGGCGGCACCCAGCTGGATCTGCTCTGAACCATCAAAGCGGAAACAGTTTGTCACCATAATGGTGACAAAAACGATTTTCACCGCGTCAGTAATAACCACTCCCAAGTCACTGATTTCTCGAGGATCTCCCATCAATCTCCCGAAGCCGATTGGGCAAAGTCACCTAATAGGTTACTTTGGGATAAATATCCGGATTCTGATTTCTTGATACTTGGCACCTGATACTTGTTACTTCGCTTCTACGCTTATGTGTTCCCGTTTCACCCTCAATCTTGGCGATGCGATTAATCTGAGCAAGCGGCTCGGGATTCCGATCGATGAGGCGATGGCGGCCGGGCCCGATCGCTACAACATCGCGCCGGCTTCGGACGTGGTCACCTTTAGGAACGGAGAAGCGACGACCATGCGTTGGGGGCTCATCCCGCATTGGTCCAAACCGGGCCAAAGTCCGAGTGCACCGCTGATCAACGCGCGTAGCGAAACCATCAACGAGAAACCGTCGTTCCGCACCGCATGGAAGAAGGGACAGCGCTGCGCAATTCCGCTCACCGGATTCTACGAATGGGAGAAGCAGGGTCGCGACCGTTTGCCTTGGTTATTCCAACGCAACGATGGCCAACCCCTCATGTTCGCCGGGCTCTGGGATTCATGGACCGACAATTCCGACGATACGACGATCGTAAGCTGTTCCGTCATCACCACGACCCCCAACTCGATGCTTGGACGCATCCATGATCGCATGCCGGTGCTACTCGATGAGACCACGGCCGCCATCTGGCTCGACGCTGATCTCGCCGACCCCACCAAGCTGATCAAAGCTTTCCCGACCGAACGCCTTACGGAGACTGCCCTCGATACTTACGTAAACTCATCCCGCAGCGAAGGCCCCGCGTGCCTCACTCCGCGCGGCGAAGCCCCGGGCAGCCAGTTCGATCTATTCTAGGTTCCGCCCTCCCCCATTGATACTTGATACTTCCGCTAGGCCCTATGTCACAACACACCGCTCAACTTCACTGGACAATCAACGACGGCGACTTCGCCACCAATCGCTACTCGAGGGCCCATACCTGGACCTTCGACGGTGGGCTCACTGTGCCCGCTTCGCCCTCCCCGACCGTCGTGCCCGCGCCTTGGTCAGACCAGTCGGCGGTCGACCCCGAAGAAGCCTTCGTGGCCAGCATATCCAGTTGCCACCTGCTTTGGTTCCTTCACCTCGCCCGGGTGAAAGGTTACCTGATCGAATCCTACGAAGACGACGCGATCGGCACGTTAGCCAAGAACGATGCAGGCAAGCCGGCCATCACCAAGGTCGAGCTACGACCTTTGATCAGTTTTACCGGAGAAAAACAGCCTGACGGTGCTGCCCTCGATGCGCTACATCACGCCGCTCACGACGCCTGTTTCATCGCCAACTCCGTGCGCAGCGAGATTGTGTGCACCCCGCGCTTCGCCGCCTAGATCGTAAACCAGCTCACCATATTCGGAGCAATAAACAGCAGCAGGAATACGGTGCCTGCAGCAACCCAAACACGACCGCCTCGCGCCGCGAAGTGGAATGCGATCACGGTCATCCAAGAGATTGCAATCAAAGGGACCAGTGCGCCGACGCCCGGCGTATTTTGCAGGATGTTGCCCACGATCAAAATCGATACGGCCGCCCACAAGGCGTAGCGACGGTGGTCCGCATCCAACCAACGACCGACGACCAAAGGCGTCACAATATTCAACACGATACTGACACCGTGACTCGGTATCACGCCTCCACCATTAAAAATCGCAAAGGCACTGCCCATGACCGCCAACATCACAACCCAGTTGATCAATAACCCGCGCCCGCGATAGCCGTCTTCCATGTCCATCGACGGTTCCAACGGCGTCAAAAACGGCACCACCACCGAAGTCGCCGCCAGCAGCATCGCGATCACGATCGCAGCACCTTTGACCGGATCGCCAAACCAACCCGCCATGATAAAGGCGAGTTCAGCCAGGAGCGAGGAAAGGGCGAGACCACCGCCTACTACTATACCTAAACGGCGGGTGCCTACCGAGGCGCGCATGCCGGTCGCCAAGGTCGTCGCAACCCAGCCCGCCGCCGCACCCATCGCGAACGCAGCGGCCAATAGCCCGCTCCAACTTGTCGCCACCACCGCCAGAACCACGGCCAGACTGCAGGCCCTAAAACTCCAACCCAAATTTGTCTGCCACACCTCAAGGCGAAAACGCATCGCAGCGCCCAATGCTCCCAGCCCCCCCCCCAACACCACCAAGGTGGATAGACCCCGATAACGCCAAAGCTCATCCGACTCGGCAATCGCCACCCCGAGTTGGTTAAGCACGGGCCCGCCAAACGTGCGTAGAAACGTGAATGCGACCGCCACTGCGAGCACCCCAGCGACCAAGGCCACACGGGGAGTTTGGAACTCGGTTTCGTCGGTCACAGCATACCTCCCAGGAAAGGCTTCAGCGAGGGTTGGCGAGGAATCAGCATACTCTGTGTGTTTCGATACGCTCCGCGCTTGGCAATCGCCATCATTTTGGCTCGATCTGTTTTTCGCGCTTCACCCCTAATCGATCCCCCGACAATGTCATCCTACATGTCCGACGCCAAACCCTTTACGTTCATCTGCGGACCCGACGACTTTCTTGTCGGACGGCTCGGTCGTGAGCGCTATGATGAGTTGGCCAAGGAAATCGACGACGAGTTTTCCCGCGAAACAATCGGTGGATTCTCCAACAATGTCGGCGAAGTCGAAACTGCAATGAACCGCTTTCGCGAGGCGTTGCAGACCATCTCCATGTTTGGCGGCCGCCGACTGGTCTGGTTCAAGGACGTCAATTTTCTGGCCGACTCCGTCACGGGGCGCTCCGAGAGCACACTGAAACAGGTAGAGGAGTTTCAGCGCCTGCTGCAAGCCAACGACCCCGCCAACGTGGCCGTGCTGGTGACCGCTTCCCCCATCGATCGGCGACGCAGTTTTCCGAAGTGGGCCGAGAAAAACGGTGATTTCGAACTCATCGGCGGCGACGGCGATGCCTCGGCTCTGGCAGGGGTATTGACGGCCGAAGCGAAAAAACTCGAAACCGCGATCGACCCCGGTGCCGTGCAACTTCTCCTCACCCGCATCGGCGCCAACACCCGTTTGCTGATTGAGGAGGTGCGCAAACTTTCGTCCTACGTTGACGAAGGCCAACCCATCACCGAAGCCGCTGTCATGGAGCTCACGCCGAATGTCGCGGAGGGCGATTTCTTCGAAGCCGCCGAAGCGTTTTTCAGTGGTGACATCAAATGGACCCTCACCGCGCTTCACCGCCACTTCTTCACCGGCGGCGACGCCCGCCCCATCATCAGCGCGTTGCAGAATCGCAACCGCATCCTGCTGCAGGTTCGCGCTTTGATCGACGCCGGCGATGCCCGTTTGGGGAGTCGCGGACTGGACGGGCTCAAGGCGGCCGCCGCCAAACATGCCGACAAATTTGTCGGGGCCACCGACAAGAGTGCCTACAATCTTTTCACGCAAAACGCGTGGTATGTAGGCAAACTTGCCGGCGGCGGGAAACTTCCGACCACGCGCCGTCTGATCGACAACCAACAGGAGTTGATCAAAGCCTTTGCCGAGATCATCAAGCGTCCACACGAACAAGAAGATGTGCTGCGCGAAATGGCCGTGCGTTGTTTGGCAGCGTGATTTTCGACTCTGCCTATAATTCTTCTACTATGCCACGCCCATTTCTAATCACGTTCGCCTTCTTTCTGCTCGGACTGAGCGTATCACAGGCGGCCAATTCCGGCCTGAAAGTCGGCGTGGCTCGCACCGACATCACCCCGCTCTCCGGAACCGAAACCATGATCGGCATGGGCGGTCGTGTAGCGGAGGAATATGCCATCAACGATCCGCTAATGGCCAAGGTTGTTATTCTGGAATCATCAGACGAACAGGTGGCGTTGGTGGCGCTCGATCTGATTTGGGCCGAGACCAAATTCATGGCCGCCATTCGCGACGGGATTCGAGACGAGACAGGGGTTGAGAACGTGATCTGTGCACTGACGCATTCACATGGATCCGGGCGCCCCACCGAAGATTTTTACGATCGAACATTGCCGCTCATCATCGCCGCGGCCAAGCAAGCGCACCAAAATCTCGAGCCGGTCAACGGTGCCTACGGCCGACGCGAACTACAGGAAGGCTACAACCGGCGCGCGGTGCAGTCCGACGGAACCGTGAAGATGCTCTGGAACAACCGTGACCGTCTCCCCACATCCCCCACCGACGATGAGGTGGGCGTGCTCACTTTCACCTCCACCGCGGATGACCGCGTGATTGCCACCCTAGTCAACTACAGTGTGCATCCGGTCATTAGCATGAACTTCGATCAGCTGATCGTCTCGGCCGACTACCCCGGCGTGATGGCGCGAAAGGTCGAGGCCGCGCTGGGAGGCATCTGCGTTTTCTTTCTCGGCGCCGCCGGAGACGTTAATCCATTCGACGCGGACATGTTCCGCTACGCCACCGCGCCGGAGGCGTTTGCCCAGGTTGAGTTAATCGGACACGTCCTCGCCCAAAAGGTTGTCGAGGCCAGTCGCAGCACACAGTTCTCCATCGGAAAAGCTGCTTTGAGTTTTGAGAAAAATGTCATAAACCTCGCGGACCGATCGGCCGGTCCTGGGGCAACTCCTACCCGTCAAGTGGAAGTGAATACCCTCGTCATTGGATCCAATTTTGCCCTCGCCACCATTCCCGGCGAACCGTTCGTGGAACTGGGTTTGGAATTGAAATCACACAGCCCGTTGGCAGCCACTTGGGTCGTCGCAAACGCCAACGACTACGTGGGCTATCTCCCTACGATAAAAGCGACCACCGAAGGGGGTTACGGCGCGACTAGCGGAACCCAGTTGGAAGTCGGCGCCGGCGAAAAACTCATTCACGCCGCCGTCGTGAGCCTGCACCATCAAGCAGGCTTCGTGAAGCCGCTTGAGTAGCAAATCCTACTTATAGTCGCCCTGCAGAAACCGATAAAACGGAGCCGAGACCCAAATGGAATCGGCCTGCATTTTCCACGTCATATCCTCAAAATGGTGACGCACGATTTCGGTGCGCTCCGGCAGCATTAATAACGACGCTTCGGCTTGCTCCGCAAACAAGGTGACGCGGTGGATTTCGTGGTAACCTTGAACCGGAGTTTCACCGTAATAAAAGGGCTGCCACCAAGCTCGCATGAGATTCCCCGTTTCGGCCTCGGTATCCTTCTTGGCGTATTGGGTCACTAATTCATCAAAACGGATCCGATCACTCGCTCGCTCGAACTCAAAGTGCACCAGCATTTCCGGCCCTTGGGCTACATATAATTCCGGGCTAAGCTCGTTGATCCACTCGGGGCGCTCACCCCACCCTTCGCGAAATACAAATGCCGCAATCTTGGGGGCGATGTAGACCCTTCCTTTCAGCCCTTCACTCGCGACCAGACCCACCAATTGTTTCACGTGCGGCAAGCTGCTGTGGGAATAGATCACCGTCCGTTGCGGATCCGTCACTGCACTTACATGCGGGCGCCGCAAACCGTAGCCCGTGAGAACACCCTTCGCGATCGCTTGGTCTAAAGACTCAGTGAGCTCCGTGGCCTGACGCAGCGTGCCCTGGCCACCGAATTGAGCCAGTCGCATGAGCGGGGAAACATCGTCCAAGGGAACCCGAAACTCGTCCTTCGTTCCGCCAACCTCAGACACAGCTCGATCCAGACTCTGCGCCAGACTTGTGGCGTTTTGCACCGACGATTTTTCGATCAATCCCACCGCCAACATAACCGCCACCGCCGCTCGATCGTTGTGCTCCAGCCAGTCCGCACTGGGAGGAAGAAGTCGGTCGATCTTCTGGTCAGTAAATGTATTGGCCAACTCGACGAGTTGAAACTCACTCATGGTTGCTTCGATGGTCGCCGCACTGCCTCCCACCGCCACAAACCCCAATAATAACCCGATGACACCACGTCTCATGTAGGCATCAGGCTTTCCCCACCGCCTGAGCGCAAGACCCACCTTCAAATTTCAAAAACCCATTCGCTCTCAGACTTTAACTTCATTTTATCCGATGACATTCGCCTCTGAGGTTTGACGACCGCCTCCAATCCAAACTAACTGAACTACCCATGAAAAATTCCTTGCTCTCCCGTTGCCTCGCCGCCGTCGCCGTATCGCTCGGTCTCGCGCTTTCTGCTCAGACCCTGTCCGCGCACTGCCAAGTGCCTTGTGGAATCTATGACGATTCCGCGCGGGTCGCCGCCATGCTCGAGGATGCGGACACCGTCATTAAAGCAGGCAAGATGCTCGGCGAATTGGCCGAAGGTTCTGATGCCCAAACCGCCAATCAAATCGTGCGCTGGGTGACCAACAAAGAATCTCACGCCCAAAGGGTGATCTCCACGATCTCCGATTACTTTTTAACCCAAAGGGTAAAATCCTCGCAAGACGACTACGGGCAACGCCTCAAAGATCACCACGCCGTGATCGTTGCCGCCATGAAGGCCAAACAAAACGCCGACCCCGCGGCCGGCATGGCCCTCAAAAAAGCCATCGCCAAGCTCGCGATCTACTACCCTCACGAGCACAAGCACTGAGGTTTAGCCACGTGACTTCACCCGTCAGGCAACAGCCGGACTTGATGGATCGTCGGATCGAACGGTTTTTTTAGATACCGTTCGGCCAACCGTTCCGTGCCCCACCGATTCAGCAGGTTTTCCACCTCGCGATAAATTGCCCGGGCGCCCCGACGGTCTCCCCGCACATCCTTCATGTTGCCCAGGTGCAGTGTTGCCCACGTGACAAACGGGTCGGTCGGGTGGCCGTGTTCGATTGCCTTTTTGTAAGCAGTTTCAGCCTTCTCCCAGTTCATCCAACGAAACTCCGCCAGGCCAGCGGCGAAGTGAACTTGAGCAGCACGTTCGGCGGGATAGTCCCCCGCGGACAACAGCTCTGCCTGGCGCTGTGCCTCCTCCGCCAAGGCTTCCGTTTGATTGGAATCATAGAGCGCGATCAAACGCAGGCTGCCGAAGAACGGGCTGTGTGGATGCTCCGCAATCAATTCATCTGCTAGCTTCATGGCGGCGAGTGGATCGAGTTCGTTGCGCAACTGCACGAGCGCGAGCGCCGCTCGGGTGCCGACCGGCGTATAGGTGCCTTTGTCAATGGACTCCAGAATGAGTCGCATGCCATCCGCGGGATCAGCGGACTGTCCGGTGAATGCTAGCCAGCGCACGATGCCGGGAAGCTTCGCGACGAAGTAATCGTAAATGCCAATACCCGCCAAGGCGTCGTAAATCTCGGGATTTATCTCAATCGCACGCTTGAGGTTGGACTTCGCATCCTTGCCCACCGTGTAGGACTTCCACCAACGGCGATTCTTGATATGCCACCGGCCTAACAATCCCAACGTCGCGCCTTTAATCATATGTCCCTCGCCCGTTGGGTCCCCTTTGGCGATGAGCGTCTCCGCTCGGCCCAAGCTGTGTTCGGCCGCCGCCAACATGGGGGCACAAAGGTCTTCGTCTTCCTCCCAAACTGCCGCCGTCACTTTCCACCACTCAATCAAGAGTTGCCCAAAGGGAATCATGGGGTGCTGATCCTCCCATTTCCTGAGCGATTCGAGCTCCGCTGCTCCCGCCGCAAAATCCATCCGGTAATTCGCCTCCAACGCGGCCAACAATCGGTCGTTTACCTGCTCGGGCAACTGCAGGGGATTGCCCGCGATCAACGGCACACTCCCGATCAGGAGAAAAAGCCAAGTTATTCTGCGTAGGAATGTATTCAAAATAGAGTTACGGGAAAGCCGCAATCTAAGACCATGGAATCCGCGACAGGTTGCCGTCAACTTCGCGGCAAAGTTCTGAAATAGAGGAAATAGGCGCATTCTCCTTGGGTTTTGGGAGGTCGATGGTTTCCATCGCGGCGTTCCCTTATGCGAGTCGCCCTGTTCACCGATAGTTTTCTGCCCTACATTTGCGGGGCAACATTCGCGGCCCTGAATCAGGTCAATGCCTTGGCCAAAGCGGGACACCAAATCCGCATCTACTGTCCAGGGGCCTCCGGCTCAATCCCCTCCGGCGCCGATTCCCCAGAATTACACGAATCGGTCTCTCTGCAAAAAGTCCCCCTTTCGCTTCCGTGGGGCGGTCAGCCTGATCTCAACGTGGTTTTCCCCGCGCTTTGGCCGACCATGAAGGACCTGCGGAAGTTCCAACCGGATATCATTCACGTGCACACCGAATGGGGCACGGGCTGGGCGGGGATATACGCCGCGTGGCGCTTGAAAATTCCCGCCGTCGGCACCTTCCACACTTTTTGGGACGATCCGCGTTACGTGCACCATTTCCCTTGGCCCAATTGGAAAATCATCCAACGCGCCATGGGAGCCTACTCGGCTTTCTTTTATCGCCGCTGCACCGCCACGATCGCCCCGTCGACATCCGTGCAACGGCACCTCCGCGAACGTAACCTCGACGCGGTCGTAGTCTCCAACGGCATGCCCACACCCGCTCTAAGCTCAGCCGACGAAATCAAAAAGCTTCGCGCCGAGTTTGGGATCAATGACAGCCCAACCTTCCTCTACCTCGGCCGCGTCTCTTTCGAGAAATCACTGCCGGTTTGCCTCACTGCTTTCAAAGCTGTGCTCGCGACCTTCCCCGAGGCTCAATTTGTCGTAATCGGGGACGGTCCGGAAATGCCCGCCATCAAAGCAGAAGTCCTCATCCTCGCCATCGAGAACTCGGTCGTTTTCACCGGAGCAGTTCCCCACGAGGAGCTCATTCGCCGCAACCTGCCTCGCCTCGGCGACATTTTTGTCACCGCCAGCGAAACCGAAAATCAGCCCGTCAGTATTTTGGAAGGTATGTCATTTGGACTGCCGGCCATCGGTCCCCGCTCGAGAGGCATCCCCGAACTCATCGAACCAGAAAAAAACGGCCTGCTCTTCGACCCCGGAGATGTGTCCGAGCTGACCCGACACATGTTGCGCGCCGCCACCGACAGACCGTTGCTCGAACAGATGTCCCGCGGAGCGTTCCAGACCAGCTCCCTTCATTCCATCGCCTACACCGGCGAACGCCTCCACCAGCTCTACAAAAACTGCATCGCCGACCCGACCACGGCTACGGCAAATCTGGATAACCCAACTCCCGACGTAGCTTCAGCGTCGGCTCGGAGTTCTTGATCGCGGCGAAGAGCTTGCGATCGGTGTAATTGATCGGGCGTTGTGGCTGCACCTTGAGTGACTTGATCACTGCTCCTCCGTCGTCCTTGCCCCAGCGCCAGCTGTAGCCTTCGGGTGGACTGTAGGTTTCAACACCTTCCGATTGCGCAGATCCCAGAAACGTAAACATCGCCGCCGTTTGGCCGATCGGATCGGCCAGCACATCTTCGTAACGCACTAGTAATGTCGGCACCTCTTTTTGCCGGCTGAGATCGAGCAGACGTTGATTTACTCCCCGCCAATACCGCTCGACCAAAAACCGATTACCCCAACCCGATCGCTGTAAGAACGGCACATGCCGAAACGCCATCTTGCGCGCCGAAAGCCCGAACGCATACGTATCCCGAACCAACGCGACGGCTCTCAGATTGGGATGATCCGGCAGTCGCGGGTAGCGTCCGATATCATTGAACCAGCCCGGACGTTTGAGCAGCAGTATCCGTTCATCGCTGAGCCCCTCGAGTTCGGCGCGCATGGCCGGATCGGCATAGCGTTGAAAGTCCGTCTCCGGCAAATCGCTGATATCCGGAGCTTGGGCCAACAATGCCTTCAGCAGCGTCGAACCCGACCGCATGGTGGAAAGTAGGACCGCAATAGTCTTCCCGACGGGAGCAGAGGAGGCGGAGGCGAGACTCATTCCTGACAGCCTGCCCAATCCGATTCGCCCGTGGCAACCCCGACGCGCACATTTTCCGTTGGCAGTTACCCAATTCGCCCAACACGCTCTGGCTTCCTTCCATGCCTAAAGCCGTCGCCGAATCACCACCCATCACCAACGTCTTAGCCGAGCGCTACGCCTCGCCTGCGATCAAATCGATCTGGTCCCCGACCGGACGCGTCGGCATTGAACGCGACTACTGGATCGCGGTCATGAAGGCCCAACGCGATCTCGGCGTCGCCATCCCCACCGCCGCGATCAAGGCCTACGAAAAGGTGAAGGAGCAAATCGACCTCGGCTCGATCGACGCCCGCGAACGCGTCACGTTGCACGATGTGAAGGCTCGCATTGAGGAATTCAACGGCCTCGCCGGCCGCGAATCGATTCACCTCGGTCTCACCTCCCGCGACCTCACCGAGAATGTCGAGCAACTCCAAATCCTGCGCTCACTCGGCGTCGTGCGTCAAAAATCCGCCGCCGCCCTCCTCGGTTTCGCCAAGCGCGCCAAACAATACCGTAAGCTCCTCCTGACCGGTCGCACCCACAATGTGCCCGCTCAGCCGACCACCCTCGGCAAACGCATCGCGATGTTTGGCGAGGAGATGCTCGCCGCCTTCACCCGTCTCGACGAACTCGCCGCCCGCTACCCGGGACGTGGCCTCAAAGGCGCCGTCGGCACCCAGCTCGACCAATTCACCCTACTCGGCGGTGACGCCAAGAAGGTCTCCCGTCTCGAACAACGCGTGCTCAAGCACCTCGGCTTCAAGAAAGCTTTTGGCGCGGTCGGCCAAGTTTACCCCCGCTCCCTTGACTTCGAGGTCGTCTCCGCGCTCCACCAAGTCGGCGCCGCTGCCGCCAGTTTCGCCACTACCCTGCGCCTCATGGCTGGCCAAGGCCTGCTCACCGAAGGTTTCCAAAAGGGTCAGGTCGGTTCATCGGCCATGCCCCACAAGATGAATGCCCGGAATTGTGAGCGCATCTGCGGTTTCTCCACCATCCTTTCCGGCTACGTCACCATGACGGCAGCACTCGCCGGCGACCAATGGAATGAAGGCGACGTTTCCTGCTCGGTCGTGCGCCGCGTCGCCCTGCCCGACGCCTTTTACGCCATCGATGGCCTGCTCGAAACCCTCCTCAACGTGCTCAATCAACTTACGGTATTTCCGAAAGTCATCGCTGCCGAGAGCGCCCGCAACCTGCCCTTTTTGGCCACCACCACGATCATGATGGCCGCCGTGAAGGCCGGTGCCGGACGCGAAACTGCCCACGCCGCAATCAAAGAACACGCCCTCGCCAGCGCCGCCGCCATCCGTGAAGGCCAGGAGCCCGGTATGGTGGACCGCCTCGCCAACGACAGCCGTCTCGGCCTCTCCGCTGTCGCAATCCACGCCATTTTGCGCGAAACTGACAGCTTCGTCGGAGCCGCCCCCGCTCAAGTAGATACCTTTGCCTCCACCGCTCGAGCCACCGCTCGCCGAGTAAAAGGAGCCTCCGGACTCACCCCCGGCAAACTCCTCTAGCTCCAACGGTCAAGCCGGTCCAACGCCCCCTCACCCTCGACCCAGGCCCTTTGAACCACCGTTCATCGGCAGGTCATTCCCCCCATGTTTGTCACCATAATGGTGACAAACTATGTTTTTGGCAGTGCCTTGTGGGGAGCAAATCGTGATCGGGCTCATGCAGGTGGAAGCCCCTGTGTAGTAGGGAGCCGGAGCACGTCGGAAGGGTGTTTTCCGCCTCTTGGGCAAAGGCAGCCCAACTTTCGGTTTGCCACCGACTCCCACGAACCGCCACTTTCTTCCTTCACGTTCAAAACTCACTTTCCCGATCTTTAAGAACCACACACCATGTCAGAAGAACTTTCAGGTAACGTTTTGGTAGGCCAGTCCGGTGGCCCCACCGCCGTAATTAATGCTAGCATCGAGGGAGTTGTCTCCGAGGCTCTGAACCACGGTTGTATCGAGGAGATCTACGGCACGCTCAATGGTGTGCTCGGTATTTTGAACGAAGATCTCGTCGATCTCGCTTCCGAGTCCCAGCAGACTATCCGTGGCCTCCGCCACACGCCTGGCGCTGCCCTCGGCACCTGCCGCTACAAGCTCAAGAAGCAGGCCGACTTCGAACGTGTGCTCGAGGTCTTCAAAGCACAGAACATTCGCTACTTCTTCTACGCCGGCGGCAACGATTCCCAGGATACCGCGGACAAGATCTCCAAACTCGCCCAGGAACAGGGCTACGAGCTGCGCGTTATCGGCATCCCCAAGACAATCGACAACGACCTTCCTGTCACCGACCACTGCCCCGGCTACGGTTCCGTGATCAAGAACGTTGCCACGACCGTGCGCCAGATGGCCTGCGATCACGAGGCCATGGGCCAAGGTGATCTCGTTTCCATCCTCGAGGTCATGGGCCGCAACGCCGGCTGGATCGCCGCCGGCGCCTCCCTCGCCAAACGTCGCGACCACCCGCACGATCCTCCCCACATCATTCTCCTCCCCGAGGTCGCCTTCTCTCCGGAGAAATTCATCGCCGACGTGCAACGCACCCTCAAGCGCGAGAAGTTCTGCCACATCGTAGTTGGCGAAGGTCTCGTCGATGCCGATGGCAACTACGTCGCCGCTGCCGAAGCTACCGATGCATTCGGTCACGCCCAACTCGGTGGTGCCGCTGAATACCTGCAAAGCCTCGTCGAAGCCAATCTCCCCGGCGTGAAAGCTCGCACCGCCAAGCTCGGCATCGCTCAACGCTCCGCCGTCACCAACGGCTCCGCCGCAGACGCCGATGAAGCGTTCCTCGCGGGTCAAGCCGCCGTCAAAGCTGCGATTGCTGGCGAAACCGACAAGATGGTAACTCTTCTTCGTGGTGAAGGCGATGCCTACAGCTGCGAGACCGGCCTCGCGCCTCTCGCCGACATCGCCAATGGCGTGAAGAAGCTTCCCGCCGACTGGATCAACGAAGATGGCATTTCCATGAACTTCCAGTTCGTGCGTTACGCGACCCCGCTCATCCAAGGCGAAACCGAAGTCCCGCACGACAATGGCCTGCCCCTTTTCTCGAAGTTGGATAAGGTCCGCGTCGATCGCCAACTCGACGGCTACGACTTCGCGTAAGACGCCACGGTCTCTACCATTTCAATTTCAACCGGCCTACTCTCACGAGAGGCCGGTTTTTTGTAGCCTACACGCCCGGCTCAACCGAAGGAATCGTCTCCTCCGGCTCCGGAACCAGCGTAAGCTCCTTCAATATCGCGCGGGCACGGTGGTAGAATCTTTCCTCCGCCAAGATAACTTCGAGCAACCGAATGGCGGAGTCGATCGAACCCGCCTCGACTGCTAACTCCGCTTGATCCGTAAACCACGCCGCCATCTCACCATCGCGACGCAACACCCGCGGGGCGACATTGCGTAGTCTTTCAAAATCGCTTCGAGCCGCCGCCGCATGCGCTTCCGACCGATCGAGCGCTTCCTCGATCTCGCTCAGCCAAGCCGGCTGTTGCAGCCGAATCCGCAGCGACTCGGACTCCAATTGATCCCACGCTTGCGCCTCCACCATCCGACGGAACTTCAACCGCAGTGTGGGGACGTCATCTACCGTGTAATTAAATTCGTTCGCTGCCATCGCATCGTTGATCTGCGTATCTTCGATACGATACGCCAAATGTTCCTGGGCCTGCACATTCCACCGCTGCAATCCCGCACTATGCGGATGGTGACGCAGCCCAGCATCGACGACTTGCTTCACCAAATCCCAGCGCTCCGTTTCAGCGAATCCATCCGCAGTCGTTCTGAAAAACAAGAGCCGCAGCGGGCCTTGGTTCAGAAATGCGTCAAGTTGCTCGGCTGCACCGTCGCGATTTATTGCTTCTGATACGGCCCGCACCCAGCCCGTAAGTCCGCCGCTCGACGGATTATCAGTCCCGAGTAAATCCGAAAAATCTGTGGCCAGCTCTCCCCATTTACCCGCTTGAATCAGCACTGCTGCTAGCGGCATACGCAGGTTTGGGTTCAGCGCGCGCCATTCCGTAATACGATTCATCGTATAGCGCATAACTTCCACATTCTCGGTAATCGCTACCGTCCGAATTAATGATTCGATTGCCCCTGGCTGGGCGGCGAAACGGCCGAGAAAATCACCTATCCATCGATGGGCCTCCTCGTTCATTCGCCCGATCACCAAGGCCTCGATGCAAAAAATCCATCGTCTTCGGTTTCTTGAATCTGATGCACGAATTTCTTCCAACAACTCAACGGTTGTCTGCTCGTCGCGCTGATTGGCGTAGATCACCGCCTTCAACATCAAACTCTCCGGCGGTAACCCCGCCAACGCGGGCGCCACAGATTCTGCCACCCGCAACGCTTCCTCGTATTCACCGGCTCCTACCAGAACCTGCACCCGACGTTTTGGCGGGATTAAATCGGGGTTATCGATCGTCCGTAGCACCTCCAACGCCGCTTCAGGTTCTCGATTGGCCATCAGCGCACCGGCTTGTTGCTCAACGAGCCACACGTCTTCGGATGAATCAGATTCGACAAATTCGCGGAGCTTCCCCGCAACTTCCGCCACTAACGGGAAATCATCCGCGAGTGACGCCTGACTAAAAAGAAGCTCAGCCACGGTTCGCGAATACCCCAACTCCAACTGCGGAGTCAGCGTCATTCGCACCCCCCCATAATGGTTAGCGCCCGCATACAGATTCGCCAACGATAGCCGCGCCTCAATATTGTCGGGTTTGAGACCGAGCCCTCGACGTAAGTAGAAGAGACCTCGGCTGGCATTTCCGGCCTCAATCTCCGCTATTCCCGCCAGAGCAAAACCCTCCCCACGCAGATCATTGAGCTGCGACCAGCGCCAAGGCAGCACCACGTCCTGAAAGCCCACCATATTATGGGGGCGGCGATCGAGCCATAGACTCAAGGCAACCGCAGATCCCAGATAACCGACCACCATTAACGCGACCAACGACCAAGCCAGCGGTCGGAATTTCAGATACAACCGCACCCGCTTGCCCTGCCCCGTTTCCTGCGAAACTAACGCAATCCACCTTCCTTTTCGAGCCAGCTCGTCACCAACATCGATCGAGATACGTTGTTGGGCACCGGGCTTTAGTCGGATGGAGCGGATAGAGAACTGCAATGTTCACTCAGCTCATACTCCCTAGGAAGAGGGTCAAGCCCGACCCCCTCATCGTGACCTACGTATCCCCCACAATTTCCGCCTACGTAGTATCCGCCCCCACGGACCGATTGACCCCCGCACACACACCACCTTGAGTTTTAGCCAATAACGCAAACTTGTATCATTCCTCGAAAATCGACCTCCCGGTTTTCTACAGTTCGCTCCAACCACAATCCCCCCTCCAACTTATGGATATCAACATCGATGAAATCCTCACCACGGTCACGGAACTCGTCACCGTCTATGGTATAAAAATTCTAGCAGCGCTCGCGATATTTATCATCGGTCGCTTCATTGCCGGTCTGATCGCCAAAGGCGTCGAGCGTGCCATGACCAAAAGCAAGGTCGAGGAGTCGCTCGTCGGCTTCAGTAAGAACCTCGCCTACGCCGCGCTGCTGACCTTTGTCATCATCGCCGCCCTCGGCCAACTCGGGATCCAAACCACTTCGTTCGTCGCCATCGTTGGTGCCGCCGGTTTGGCCATCGGCTTGGCCCTGCAAGGCTCCCTCTCCAACTTCGCTTCCGGCGTGCTGATTCTCATCTTCAAGCCCTACAAGATCGGTGACTACGTCTGTGCCGGCGGCGGCGAAGGTGTGGTCAAGGATATCGGCATCTTCACCACCACGGTTCTCACCCTCGACAACCGCACTCAGATCATCCCTAACTCCGCCGCGATGGGGGGGGCATGATCGAAAACTATTCCAAAGAAGGCACCCGCCGCCTCGATCTCGTGGCCGGCGTCAGTTACGGGGACGACATCAAGAAGGTGAAGGAAATCCTCCATGGCATCCTCGCCGCCGAGCCTCGTATTCTCGCCGAACCCAAACCTACCATCGGACTCATGGAAATGGGCGACAGCAGCGTGAACTTCGCCTTCCGCCCTTGGGTAAAAGTCGAAGACTACTGGGATCTTTATTTTGATCTTCAGGAGCAAATCAAAGTCCGCTTCGACGAAGAGAACGTCACCATCCCGTTCCCGCAACGCGACGTCCACCTGTTCGAAAACAAGTAAGCGGGCTTCCAGCACCATTTCGCAAAACGCGCGCCCATTTCGGCGCGCGTTTTTTTATGCCTCGATCGGCTGCACCGCGTCGGCCTCAATCACGCCTTTTACTTTCGGGAAAAGCTGGATTGCCTCGACCACCATCCAGGCTTCGAGCGCCATCGTGATTAACGCGATTCCGACCAGCAGCCAGTTCTCCTGCGCCAGCCAACTGCTGGGGCCGATGAAAGCCTGCAACGTCATCGCCCAGGCCGGCAGAATCAGCAGGAGAACCATCGGTCCAACCAAGAACCAGATTGGCACGGCCCGTCTCCACAAATAGAACATCACCACCAGGAAGGAGAGCCCACCAAGCAGTTGATTTGTCGCGCCGAATATCGGCCAAAGAATCATGCCACCTTTACCCGCGTTAGCGAGTGACCACTCCAATCCCGTGGGCGGCACCGCCGCTAAGACCAGGGCCGTAACCACGGCAAAAATCGTCGCACCATGTTTGCCGCGCATCCACGCCAGTGGATCGAAACCGCCGTCGGTTTTGGGCGCCACCGTATTCGCGAGCTCTTGCACAATGTAGCGTTGCAACCGGCAAGCGGTGTCCAAAGTCGTGCCGGCAAACGAAGCCACAAACACGCCCATCAACGCAATCGCTACCCCGCTGGGTAATCCGAGCGCGGTTAGGAAATTAGCCGAACCCGTAACGAAAGCTCCAATCTTAGAACCCAAACTCGAACTCGCGCTCCAATCCGCATAAAGGTGCGCCCACGCTTCGTTGCCACTGAGCAACACGCCCCCGTCCCCCGCGATACCCAACCCGACTCCGGCGCCACAGGCGAGAATCACGAGCGTAGCCAAAAACCCTTCCGTCAGCATCGCACCATAACCCACAAAACGGGCGTCGGGCTCGGACTTGAGTTGTTTACTGCTCGTGCCCGAAGAGACCAAACAGTGGAAGCCGCTGATCGCACCACAAGCAATCGTGATGAACAAAAATGGAAACATCGCCGGAGCCCCCACCGGGTTCGGATTGAGCGCGGGCGCCGCCATGGCGAGTGTCGGCCGCACGTCATCGGCGCCGACGGGAGCGCCGCCAAAGAAGGATGCCGCCAGCACTCCCAATACCAAAAGCCCCAACACCGAAATCAACTGGAGTGCGTTGATGTAATCGCGCGGTTGCAGCAACGACCAAACCGGCAAAACCGAGGCGACATACGAATACGTCAGCAGCACCAGCACCCATGTGATGGAAGACCAACCCGCCATTGCCGTGTTCAGCGTATGCAGGAATCCAACATCACCGTAGATCACGGTCAGATACATGACTGCCAATGCGACGATCGATGGCACCGTGATGCTCTTCCCTTGCCGGTTAAGCCACGCGCCAATCATCACCGCGATCGGGATCTGAATCACACACGGCACGATCGCGCTCGGAAACATCCGAAAGACCGAGGCGATCACCAGCCCGAAAATCGCCAACACAATGGTCAGCGCCAAAAACAAGATACACAGAAACAGCAGGCGCACGCGGCGATTGAGCACGCGACCCGATATGTCGCCCACCGTCTGCCCCTTGTTGCGCAGCGAAACCACCAACGCGCCAAAGTCATGCACCGCTCCGATGAAGATCGACCCAAAGACCACCCACAACAACGCGGGCACCCAACCCCACATGATGGCAATGGCCGGACCCACGATCGGACCGGTGCCAGCGATCGACGCGAAGTGGTGCCCGAACACCACGCCCTTGGATGTCTCTACGTAGTCGTTGCCATCCGCCATCGAGCGCGAGGGGCAGACCGCATTGGCCGAGAGCTTGAAGATTTTTCCGCCCAGCCAACGTCCATACGTGTGGTAAGCGATAATGAAGCCGACGCCGGCAAGAAGAGCGATAAGGAGGGGATGCATAGGGGCGATCTGAGTTAGGGTCGGAAAAGCATGGGCAAATCGCCCCGAATAGGTCTAGCCTCGAAGGGAACCAATTACGCCCGTATCAGGTCAACAGTTGCTATGAAAACGTCACGGTCAGTCGGTCGATGCACCGCCATTTTCCTTCTGCTCAGTGCGGCACTCTTAGGACAGGCCCAAGATATGGTGCCCCTCAACCTCCGATTCGAAAGAGTGAATCTCTCCAACGGCCGGGTGCTTAAAGATGCCGCCCTCACCAGTATCAATCGCGGTTCCGATTTGGTCTATGTCTTGGAGAACCGAAAGCTCAAACCCTACCCGCGCGCCCTTTTCCCCGGATTTGTGACCGCCCGCATCGCAGACCAATTAGAAGAATACCCGGCTCCAAAATCTTCGAGTGAACGCAAGCCATCGACCTACGCGCGCGTGTCTCCTTCCTCTCAATCCAAGTCGGACCCCATCGGATCTCCCGAGCGCAACGCCGCCGATCGCGCCGCAATTGAAGCGGCCGTCGCCGCCAAAGCCGAGTCCGCCGCCCTGCGCCACTTCCGCTACGGACAACGCACCGGTTCCGGTTATACCACGACCACTCAAAGCGAAGTCGAACTCGGGGGCCCCCAACCGATCCCGGGCTGGCCCGGCCGCTACCGCGTCGAAGGGACGGCCTACTACAGCTACTACGAAAGCGTGGGCACGACCTTCAACAATCGCCGCCGCGGCGTCGAAGTCATCGTCGAAGCCCAAAGCCCCTCTCGCGTGAAAGTCCTCGAGGTGAACACCGACTGGACACCTAACAGGTAGGGACTTTGCCCTAAATTTTAGCTTGTTGCAGTTCGGTGGCATTTTGTAACATGTCCGCATGCCCCGCCTCCTTTCCTCGTTAATCGCCGGAGTGTTGCTCGCCTCGGTCGCCCCAGCCCAGAGCACATTTTTCCTCATCGATAAGGCTGTCGACTATTCGCAAACCGATACGAGCACGACCGCGTTCAATGCTTCGATCGGACATTCGTTCATCGCTCAAGTGGCCGACCAATCCGGCACCTACAATGCCGGCAACCCTGCCTCGGCTCCGTCCGTCGATGACAACACCACCACGTGGAATCTCGCCTACAATAGCGGACGCAGCGCGTGGTATTACGAATCCTCGGGCCACGCAGATCAAGCCACCCTCGATGCGACCTACGCCGACACGAACTACGATTTTAATTTTAACGGCAGCTCCGCCACGGTCGCGGTTTCCAACGATCTCTACAGCAACGTTCCGGTCGCCTCGATGAACACCGGATCCTGGTCCAGCGGCACGTTCATGGTGAATGCCAGTAGTGCGCTGACCATCAGCAGCAATACGTTCACGACCAACTATCTCGACAACATGAGCCGTATCGAGATTCGCATCGATGGGAACGGCAACAGCTTCTCCCAAAGCGCTAACAACTCCAATTCCGGGAATTCGCTTTCGCTGAACCTCAACGCCTTCGACTTAACCTCGGGGCTGACTTATCGCGTAGAGATCGGTTTTACCCGTTTTGATGGCACCGCGACCATGCTCACCGGCACCGACACGATTGGTTCATATACGACCATCACGACGTTCGATCTCTCCGCCGTGCCCGAGCCCAGCAGTTGGAGTCTGATTGTGGGAGTGCTTGCAATGGGCTTCGCCGGCGCACGTCGTCGAAGCCATTCAGTCGCGTAATCTATCGCGCCAGATAAGGCGCGACGATCCTTCGCCACATTACGTAACCCGCTACGTTCATGTGGAGGTCATCTTCCACGTAGATATCACGTGAGGGCTTTCCATCTTCGCCCATCATCGGCGTCCACACATCGATAAATTCGTAACCCATGCGCTCACAGTATTCGGCCACAATCACATTCATGTGCTCGTAGGCTTCGCGCAAATGCCACCGTTTCGGATTCGGAGCCGCCGAAATGTATGCGATCTTCGCATTCGGTAATTCCCGTTCAATCATCCCGCATAGCGTCGCAAAATCCCCGAGCACCTGCTCCGGCGACTCCCCGGCGTTCACGTCGTTCGTCCCCGAGTATAATACGATCTGCGACGGTTTCCCGGGCAGCACCACCCGATCAAAATAAGCAATTAAATCCGAAAGCTGTGACCCGCCAAATCCGCGGTTGGTAAGTTTCACCGTCGGAAAATCCTCCGCCAATGTGGCCCACCGTTTGATACTCGAACTTCCCGTAAACACCACCCCGCCCGGCTGGAACGGACGCTCCATCTCCCGCGCTTCGATCCGGGAAATCTCATTCTCCCACTTGGGATTTATCGCCTCTTGCGCCAGAACTGAACCGGTGAAGAGAAGAGCAGCGGACAGAGAAACAACACGGAGTAACATTCAAGGATACTGCCCACTCCCGCCGTCCGCCGTCAACTGGTCGTAAACCGGGGAAGCTTGCTTAACTCAGCAAATTCGATATCTTAAACAGCATGAAACTGCGCCTGATGTTAACAGCACTGATTCTCAGCTGCGCCTCACCCTTCCTTCTCGCCAGCGACGATTCCGGTGCCCCGCCCGCTTCCGGTAAAACGGCGTCCCGCATGACGGCTGGACCCTTCGAAGTCCTGGAGATCGACATGGATTTCCTCCAAGGGGTCACCTACATGGATGATCGCATCTACCTGAAACGGCAGGTCAATCGCCGGGCTGAAGCCATCACCTTACGGGCCTCCATGCTGCAGGGCGAAGCCTACCGCAAATGGTTCAATGGCGAATATGATCTTGTTTCTCCCGCCAATGCCGGCCACCAACCCAACGGTTGGACCGATTGGGTAGAAACCACGGCCAACTACGTGGAATACTGGGTCGGCGATAAGAAGATCCTTCACTTGAAACGGACTCGCTCTTGAGCAACCGCGCTCAACCCACTCTCTGGAAACGTCTCCTCAGTCAACCCCGCCTGTTCGGAGTTGTTCTCGCCATCGGCGTGCTGATTCTGTGGTCGGTTTCCCGCTCGTTTACTTCGGACCGTCTGCCCGATTTCTCCCAATACGAACGCACCGACGAGAAAAAGGAAGCGTTCTTCAGCTACCTCGCTCCCCATGTCGACGAAGCTAACGCGGCTATCCTGAAAGATCGGGAAAAACTGCTGGAAATCCGCACCGACGTCGATCCTAGCGAAGAACCGGGTCATTTCGATGCGAAGTGGGTGCATGAAAAACTCGCGCAATACGAATTCGACCCCGTCGAAAAGATCTCCGACGAAACCCTGCGACAACTCGCACAGCGCATGGACATCGTCCCGCCCTCCATGGTGCTGGCCCAAGCCGCCGTGGAGTCCGCCTGGGGCACCTCCCGTTTTGCGCGAGAAGGCAACAACCTCTTTGGCATGCGCACCTATGAGCCCGGCACCGGCATGGTGCCTAAACGGCGCGCCGCAGGAGCGACCTGGGAAGTAGCCGCCTACGATACGGTTACTGGCGGTCTCGCCGCCTATATTCATAATCTCAATACGCACGGTCCTTACATCCGGCTTCGCGCCAGTCGGGCCAGCTTACGTAAACAAAATAAACCCATCCGCGGGGGTGCCTTGGTCGATGGCCTCCGCAGTTATTCTGAACAGGGCTACGAATACGTCGCCAAAATCCGCGGCATGATCAGCAGTAATAACCTAGAACAATACGACGGGTAGGATCTCTGCCGAGCACGACACTGTCGGGCGTAAAGTCCGGCCTAGGCAGTGGGGGAGGAACACCCGCCCCCCTCCCCCACGAAAACGCACCGGCCTTCGAAAAGCACCGGCGCGGTTACAGTTGGTTTATTTTACCCGGGACAGTTTAGGCTATGAAAGCCGGGGTCGCTGCTCCCGGAAAAACCGTGTCGCTGTCGTTTAAGCGACTTCGATCCGACGAGGCTTGATTGCCTCGGTCTTTGGCAAGCTCAGCCGCAGCACACCTTCGCTTAACTCGGCGTGGGCCTTCTCGGTATTCACCCCGTTGTCGTGATCGAGCTCGAGCAGATAGGTCGAGTCGGACGTTTCACGATAGAGCACCGTCCAGTCTTTCGGCCGGTCCCATGTGCGTTTGCCCACAATTCGGATCGAGTCCGCCTCGGCCGTAATCTCCAAGTCCTTCTTGGCGATCCCGGGCAGGTTGACCGTCAGGCCAAGTGCATCGTCGGTTTCCTTAATTTCGTAGGTGGGTTGCGCTGTCGGACCCAAGTCTTCATCGCGATGTCCTTGGCTGACCACGGGGGCGCGGCAGAAGCTGGGAATAAGAGAATGCATCTGATTCATGGTTATTTTTCCTTTCAATAGATTTTTAGTTAAGAGCGATCACTCCGGGTCGGTTATTTGACCGCCACCGCGATCTTGCGGGGTTTGGCCTCTTCCTTTTTCGGGAGCGTCACGGTAAGGATACCGGCAACGTAGGCGGCGGTGACTCCGTCAGTTGTCACGTCTTCGGGTAGGCACACGGAACGGTTGAATTTCGTCGCACGCATGGCCTTTTCGTCGTCGCCCTCACGGGACGCCTCGATCGTCAGGTAGCCATCGACGACTTCAACGTTGATGGCCTTGCGGTCAAAGCCTGGAAGCTCGGCACGCACGAATACGTTGTTGGTGTCTTGGTAGACATCGACCGGGAAGCGTCCTCCCGTGGTGGCGTTGGCAGTGCCGGAAAGGGCCGCGTCAAAAAGACGGTCGATTTCGGATTCCAGACCATTCCAAGCACCGCGACCGAATGCGGCGACGGGCAATGAACGGCGGGTCGGGTAGTTGTAACGAATGTATCTCATGATGTTTTTGATTTAATTTTTGCACCCGATATTTGGCGGGCTTACTGGAATGTTTGCACAAACAATGCCTACCACATCGAATACGTATCTCACTGTTATTCAGATTTATAACTAAATCCGTATTTCCCCGACTGTGCCCTTTTGGCATCTATATTGTGTCACACTTGAGTAATTCCGTCCCGGTAATCGTCGCATAACGTGCTTTCGCCCACGGACCGTCCGTTTACAGCTAACAAATAGACATGGCATTCGACTTCACCACGCCTCCCGACCGTAAGAACACGGACTCGCAAAAATGGCAAAAATACGCCGCCCAAGACACTCTGCCCATGTGGGTGGCGGACATGGATTTTAAATCATCTCCCGCAATTTTGGACACGCTGCACGAACGCGTGGATCATGGCATCTTCGGCTACGGTCGACCGGTCCCTTCCACCCTGGACGCCATTGTCACCCACCATCGCGAGCACTATGGCTGGGAGATCGATCCCGCGTGGATCATGTGGCTGCCCGGCATGGTCTGCGGGCTCAACCTCTGCTCGCTCGCCTTCTCGGAACCGGACGATACCTACCTCACCCTGACTCCGGTCTACCCGCCATTTCTAACCGCCGGTCGCAACTTCGATCGCCGGGCTGTGCGGGTGCCTTGGAATCATGAGGACAACCAATGGTCACTCGACTGGGTCACGCTCGAAGCAGCCGTCACGCCACAGACCAAAATGTTCTACTTGTGCAACCCGCATAATCCCATTGGACGCGTCTGGCGGCGCGACGAATTGGAGCGCCTCGGAGCCTTCTGTGAGAAACACGACTTGTTGCTCATCTCCGACGAGATTCACTGCGATCTGATTCTGGACGGAAATCTTCCCCACATCCCGAGTTCGATGATCAGCTCCGCCCTCGCGGAGCGCACCATCACACTCATGGCGCCAAGTAAGACCTACAACATTCCAGGACTCGGCTGCACCCTCGCAATCATCTCCAACGACAAACTCCGCCGCCGCCTTGAACACAACAGCCGCGGCCTTCTGCCCGAAGTCACCGTCTTGGGTCTCTCCGGGTGCGAAGCCGCCTACGGCCGCTCTGAGGACTGGCGTCAAGGTTTGCTCCAGATCCTTCGCACCAACGCGGACCTCATTTCCCAAACACTTGCTGACCTTCCTGGCGTGTCCGGCACGGGCCCACAGGAGGCGACCTACCTCTACTGGATCGATGTCTCCGCATTAAACCTCACCGACCCCGTTGCTCACTTCGAGTCACACGGCATCGGCCTGAGCGACGGCAATTTTTTCGGCGCAACTCACAATGGTTTTGTGCGCCTCAACTTCGGTTGTCCAACCGCCACGCTCGAAGAAGGGCTGCGCCGCTTCGCCAACGGGGTGAAAGCCGCGCAGGTAACTTCATGAATGAAACCGCGTTTAGAGTTCGACCCGTAACCCTGAGTAATCAGTGGGTGTCCCTCGAACCCCTCCGTCCGGCCCATGCCCCAGACCTCTTTCACGCGGGTCACAGCCATCCGGACCTGGAGTTCCAACCCTCCCCGCCATTCACCAAAACGATGGACGGAGCAACCTGGGTTACCAGCGCACTCGACGACCAACTGGCCGGCAATCGCGTGCCCTTCGCCATCATCAATAAACCCGCCAAAGTTGCGGTCGGTTCGACCAGCCTGTTCGATTTTCGTCCCGCCGAACGGGCCCTCGAAATTGGCTACACTTGGGTTACTCCCACGGCTCACCGCACACCCATCAACACCGCCGCGAAACTGCTGTTGCTCACGCACTGTTTTGAAACTCTGGGCTGCAAACGCGTGCAACTCAAAACCGACGCCCGCAACACGATCTCCCAACGTGCCATCGAACGCCTCGGTGCCACCCGCGAAGGCGTGCTCCGTCGCCACATGAAACTCCACGACGGCTTTATCCGCGATACCGTCTACTACAGTATCCTGCCCGAGGAGTGGCCTGAGATAAAAAAGCGTCTGGCCATCCGTCTCGAAGCTTAATCGCTACGGCAAAATCCGATCGGCCCACGCCGCATCACTCAGCCCCTTCGGCCGCGGATTGCCAAAAATTCGTCGCCTACTCTTCGCGATAACACGGTAGCCGCCGTCCCGAAAACCTCGGGGAAATATTCCGAGGAATCGCCCCACCTTCCTCCATCCGCCGGAAATCTCACTAAACACGGCCACCACGCCATCCGTGCGCAATAAAACGTCGTTGCGAGAGACTTCCGGGAAGAACACCAGACTATCGAAATCCTCCGTCGGAAGTTCCGCCCGCTGCAGCAATGTTTGACCCGCCTTTCCCTGCAAGGCCGCCACCTTGATCCGACCACTCCGATCCCTCCGCAGCACAAATCCCATCAACGCCTGGCAAAGCCCACACTCTCCATCAAAGAGCAGCACAGGGCCATTCATCTCAGCCTCATTGTTCACCGGCCAAGACAAGTCACCCCACTCCCACAACGCAACACACCTCACCTTCCCCCCTCCTCGCATCACTCATTTTACCCGCATCATGCCCCACACAACCTCCTCGCCATTTTGTCACCATTATGGTGACATTCAGCCATGAGCACCCTTCCCGTTCCCTCTCACCCCAATTTGGTCGCTACCTTAATTGATGAACTAGCTCAAGCCGCCATGGTTGGCACCAAGGAGTTACAAGCCAGGTATCGCCGTTCCCGACGCCCCGCCCATGTCCCTTGTCGGCAACCGGGCAAAACCACACCCATGTGGAATAATTTGGTGGAAAATCTGCGCATCGAACTAGCTCAGCGCGGCACCCAGGCGCGTTTAGCCAGATACATGGGGCTCCCGCGGCAGCGCATTCATGATTTCCTCAAAAGCAACAGCCGGATGCCGGACGCCGAAACCACCCTTCGTCTCTTCCACTGGCTACTGGAGCGCCGCTCCGGCCGCGACCCCAGCCTGTAAGTTTGTCACCATTATGGTGACAAACTCTTTTGAGTTGCTCAGCGGGGCTTGAGTCCAAGGGGTTCCCGCTTTGGTTTCGTCAATTCGCTTATGCGCATCGGTCCCTACGAACTCTCATCTTCTCTTTTTCTCTCACCACTGGCGGGCTATACCAACTTGCCCATGCGGTTGACGGTGCGGGAAATTGGCGGACTGGGCTGGGCGACCACTGACCTCGTCAACGCGCGCTCTTTGCTCGAACGAAACCGCACCGCGTTAAAACTCGTCGCGACTTCCGCAGAGGATAGCCCGCTCGCGATTCAGCTTTTTGGCGCCGTGCCGGAAGAGATGCGTGATGCCGCCATCATGTGCGAAGAGATGGGGGTGCAGTCCGTGGACATCAACATGGGTTGTCCCGTGCGCAAGGTTGTCAACGTCGGCGGTGGTTCGGCCATGATGACCGAACTCGATAAAACCGCGGCACTCGTGCGCGGCATGATCGATGCCGTAAAAATCCCCATCACCGCAAAAATGCGACTTGGCTGGGACGAGGATAATCTGACTGCGCCCAATCTAGCCAAGACCCTGGAAGACGCGGGTTGCGCCGCGATTTTTGTGCATGGTCGCACCCGCGCACAGGGCTTCTCCGGTCGCGTAAATCTGGATGGCATCCGCACCGTTGTTGAAGCGGTGAAAACGATTCCCGTCGTCGGCAACGGAGACGTCACAACACCGGAAGCGGCGAAGCACATGATGGATGTAACCGGCTGCACGGGCGTGAGTGTGGGACGCGGCGCCTTCTACGATCCGTGGATTTTCAAACGCACGGCGCACTTGCTCGAAACGGGCGAACTTCTGCCAGAACCGGACTTCACCGAACGTATCCGCGTGCTGCGGCTGCACTTTGAACGCTACATTGAGTTTTATGGCGAAGAGCGCGGTGCGAAGTTCTTCCGTAAGGTCGCCCCGTGGTATGCCAAACGTTTCGGTCCGTCGAAACCGTTCAAGCGCGACATCATCAAAATCAAGTCCCGCGCCGATTTCGAGAAAGCCCTCGCTGAATACATCACTTGGCGCGAGAAATTCTGCGACGACGAGGGTGCCTTGCTAGCCAAGTATGCACCCGGCCCGATGGTCGCTTCCTTTCTGCGGGACGAGGATGATCCGGTGTTCCAACGTGAAGGGATTCCCGTGCCCCGGGGACCGGTGGACAATTGGTAGCCTGCAAAGCGACTCCTCTTTCTCTTTATCTCAGCACGCCGGGCGGCTTCGCCGTCAGAGAAGGATAAAGATAAGGAGTAAAGAGACAAAAGCGACTCCACTACTCGTTCTCCAGCCGGTAGCCCACGCCATGCACGGTGAGAATATGCACGGGCTTATCGGGCTGGGGTTCGATTTTTTTACGCAATTGCGCGATGTGTTGGTCGAGCGTTCGGGTCGTGCCATAGTAGTCCACGCCCCACGCGCCATTGAGCAGGTCATCCCGGGAAACCACCTCCCCAGAATGCAGGGCCAGAATTTCCAGCACCCGCATCTCTCGGCGCGTCAGCGGCTGTCCATTTTCTCCGGCGATCAATCGATAATTTCGTCGATCGACGGTGGTGTTTCCAATTTTTAGTTGATCCGGCAGTTTCATCGTTTCCGGTTCCGCTTCGGCTGGCCGGGAGCGACGCAGAAGTGCTTCTACGCGGGCCAACAATTCATGCACGCCAAACGGTTTGGTCACATAGTCGTCCGCGCCCAATTTGAGACCCACGACCTTGTCGACTTCTTCACCCTTCGCGGTGAGGAACAAAACTGGACTATCGATCCCAGCGGACCGCAATTCACGACACACATCGAACCCGCTCAACTTGGGCATCATGACGTCCAGCATCACGAGATCGAACGTCTCTTGTTTCAGCAATCCCATCGCCTGCGCGCCGTTTGCCACCGCTGTGACCTCATAGCCTTCGCTTTCCAGCGTGGCGACCAAACCGCGACGAATATCGCCGTCGTCTTCGGCCAGTAAAATGTGAGCACTCATGGTAATGATAATATAAATTCCGATCCACCGCCACTTCGGGCCGCGTAGTGTAAATCTCCTCCCATCCGACGGGCTAAGTCTCGCGAAATACTTAGACCCAACCCGGCGCCTTTTTGCTCCGAGGTCAGAGCCTCATCGAGACGAGAGAACTTAGCAAAAATACGGTCATGGTCACCCGGATCGATCCCTGTTCCGCGATCACCCACAACCACCGCCACGGCTCCACTATCCGCCTTGCTGATACCCAATGATAGCTCGCCGCCCTCCGCCGCATACTTGCAGACGTTATCGATAAGATTGAGCACGATATGGTGAAAAACGTCTCGATCCGCTCGGCCCACCACAGGTTGCTCCAAATCGTGCTCCACAATCTTCAGGCCGAGGGCCTCACACCGCATCCGCTGCGTCTCGGCAATCGTGCTGAGCTCCGCCGCGACATCAAACTCCTCCGCCTTGATCTCTCGCCCGCCCTGCTCCAACCGTCCGAATTCGAGCGCGTTACTTACCAACCGCGTCAGGCGACCGGTCTCTTGTCCGATCACCTCAAAATACTCCGCCCGTTTTTCTTCCCCCTTGACGCGATCCTGCGCCAAGAGCTCGGCATACATCCGGATCGTCGTAAGCGGAGTTTTGAACTCATGCGAGACATGCGAAACAAAGGAAACCCGTTGCGCCGCTTCCTTCTCGCTGCGGCGGGCTTCACGCATGAGTAGACTGCCACCCGCAATGATCGCGACCACCAAAAGGGCGACCAATATCATGCTGAGAATAAACCCCACTGGACTGGACGATAGCTGCCAATTCTCGGCCAACAGAAAACCCGCCACCTGCCAACCCGGGAGCAACGCGCTGGATAACGGTATTTCGACCAACAAGGTATCGGGAGCTGAACGCGTCCATCTATATTCTGTATCGGCTTCCTCCGTAGCGATGAGCACGAAATTTTCACCCTGGGCCAGATCCTGCGGCAAGGTGGCCTGAATCCGGTCAATCAACCCAACCGTCTCCAAAACCAGCCCCACATAGAGACCGCGCCCCGTCGACATCCAAGCGATGACCGTGACCGATCGGCCTTCGCCATCGGTGGTCCAGGTGACTACCCTTGACTCCAATTGTTCTCGAACTTCGCCACCTCGACGCTGGCGCTGCTCCTCAGCTGAACGGGCTGCAACCGCGTCCGATCTGACACTCTTTCGGGCGGCTTCCTGCTGAAGCATACTCCGGGCATTCGTTTGCTCCACAAACGCACGATTCGCCACCACTTCAAAGTCACCCTGCGGAACGTCATATTGCAGTCGCGTATCCTCCAATTCCACCACCCGAGCGCGAGGCTCAGTATTCCAGGGACGATTAGAAAGCCACGCCGAGATCGAATCATCGTTCCCTCCCCACTCAAGATCGCCATGCACATCCGCCCCGAAAACGTCGCTAACCAAAGCGTTCGATTCTCTCAGTTCTTCCAGATAGTTTTGTTCAAACCCCAGCGGGGTTTCGCGCAATGACACTGCGAGCGAGTTTTGCACATCTGCCAGCAGGGCTTCGATTCCCTCCATCGTCAGTCGCGCCCGCTCGCGCACGGCTTCTTGCCGAGACTCAGCCGTTTTCATCGCCTGATCCGCAATTCGGATTCGCTCCCTTTGCATCATCCAAGCCGCTCCCGCTCCCACCGCCAAGGCGGGCAGGATCAGGAGCAACCAATAGAGCAATACTCGGCGGCGCGCGACGGACATCACAGTCATACAATCAGCTCCGGCAGCATATACAATTACGAGTTCGACGATGGGAACGAACCGTCTACGCCTCAGGGGCGTTTTTGCTGGCGCGAGATTTGCGGACTGTCCGCACGATAGGATTTACGTGCGGCATTATCCATGCCGTTACGGCGAAACTCCTCGGCTTCCGCTTCGACACTCGCAGCCAATTTAGCGACGGCGGCATTGGCGTAACTTGCGCTCATCTGCCGTTGCGATGCCGCCAGTGATTCGAGCTCGCGCTGAGCTTCCTCGGTTCGTCCTTGGTCGTTTAGGCGAATGACCTCTTCTTTTACCTCAGCCAAGCGGTTGAGGGAGTAATCTGTCTGCACCTGATGATTCGCCTCGGCCCGCACGACCTTCAAGTCACCGGTGAAGGCCACATTCACGTTCTTGTCCAACTGCACCCGGGCTGCACCCGCTTCGGTCCGATAGCTCAATTCGGCCCGGGCCAACTCTCGCGACTCCGCGGCGCGCCCCGGATCCACCCGAACTTCGACCAACGCAAACTGCTCTCGGCCACCATAAAGTTGATTCATCCGCACCTCAGCACGTTGGTCTTCGATCGCGCCATCGCGACCAATCACCCGCAGCGGTCTGACTCCAGCCGGAAAGATCACTTCTACCACCAACTCGCGGGCCACCACGTTCATCGCATCGCCAAACTCTTCGGAGAAGACGCGCGGAAGATCCCGGCTGTTCTCCACGAAGTAGGTATTGCCATCACTACGCCGAGCGAGCCCAGCCATCAAATCTTCGTTATAATCGAGCCCGAGTCCCAACGTGCTGACGGCGATACCCTCGGCTCTCAACTCGGAGCCTAAACCCGCCAACTCCTCCACCGAACTGGGACCAACGTTGGCCAGTCCGTCCGAGAGTAAAATGACACGATGCACAAAGTCTCCGCGCAAGCGCTTGCGCAATTCCGCGGCGCCCAATTGCACACCGCCCCAGAGATTCGTATTGCCCGAAGTTTCGATGCGATTGATCGCCTGATGCAAACCGCGGCCATCGCCCACCCGACTCGCCGGCCAATAGGTCACGGCCTCGGAACCATAGACGATTAGCGAAACCACATCGTCCGACATCAATTGATCGACCGCTTGATGCGCGGCATTGCGTGCCTGACGGATTTTGTCCCCCGACATGGATCCCGAACGATCGATCACCAACGCAAGATTGAGCGGCGTGCGATAGGCACTGGATTGGCGCACGCCATTGAGCCCAATTTTGAGAATAACGGTCTCTTCCGAATCGGACGGTAGCATCGGGCGATCTAATTCGAGATTGAGCTTAACGCTACGTTCCTCGGGTAAAGGAGCAACCGACCGGGTCGAGTGATCCGCCACGCGAGTGCCGAAAAGAGAAACGGCACTCAAGATGGCACCGGAAAGGATGAGGAAGTATTTTCTATTCATATTATAAGGAAGGTTAAGTCCCCATAAAAACAGAAATAGCCACGGAGGGTGTCAGCGGACGGTCAAATCGATGTCATATTAATGTCATGGCTCGATTCGTGAGGGAAATCCACTCCCCCATCTTTCTCTTTCTTCTTTCCTCTTTATCTTTATCTAACCCACCGCGCGGCGGCTTCGCCGTCTGAGAAGGAGAAAGATAAAGAGAGTAAAGAGAAAGAAACAGAGGCGACTACGCGGTGGTTACTAGCTCATCGTCTTTGATCGTGAATTTCACGGTGTCGCCTTCGATGATTTCGCCGGAGAGGAGGCTGCGGGCGAGACGCGTTTCGAGTTGGCGTTGGAGGAAACGTTTCAGCGGCCGCGCACCAAAGACAGGATCGTATCCTTTTTCGGCAGCCCACTCCCGAGCTTTCGCATCGAGTTCCACGGCAACGCGTCGATCCGCTAGGCGACGGTTAAGGTCGGCCAGGAGCAGATCTACAATCCGCGCGATTTCTTCCAAGGTCAGTGGCTTGAACAACAGCGTCTCATCGATCCGATTTAGGAACTCCGGACGGAATGCCGCGCGCAACTCCGCCATGACCGCTTCACGCACACTTTCGGATATTTCTTCTCCGGTGACGCGCTCCAATAGATGACGACTGCCAAGATTGGAGGTCATGATGATGATCGTATTTTTAAAATCGATCGTGCGGCCCTGACTGTCCGTAATGCGCCCGTCGTCGAGCACCTGTAACAACACGTTGAACACGTCGGGATGCGCTTTCTCGATCTCGTCGAAGAGGACCACCGCGTAAGGCTTGCGCCGCACCGCTTCGGTGAGTTGACCACCCTCGTCGTAGCCCACGTAACCGGGAGGCGCACCAATCAGACGTGCGACACTGTGCTTCTCCATGTATTCGGACATATCGAGGCGCACGATGGAGGCTTCACTGTCGAAAAGGGTCTCGGCCAGCGTCTTCGCGAGTTCGGTTTTACCCACACCGGTGGGACCGAGGAACAGAAACGAACCGACAGGGCGACGGGGGTCTTTGATTCCGGCGCGAGCCCGGAGGATCGCCTCACTCGTGAGTGTGACGGCTTCGTCCTGACCGATGACGCGCTCGTGCAACGTATCGGCAAGCCGGAGCAGTTTTTCTTTTTCGCCCTCGACGAGACGCGTGACCGGGATACCGCTCCACTTCGAAACGATCGAGGCGACTTCTTCGTCAGAGACTTCTTCTTTGAAGAGTTCGGTGTGAACAGAGTCGTTCTCAAGGCGCTTGAGTTCGGCCTCGAGATCGGGCAGGCGCCCGTGACGCAATTCGGCGAGTCTGTTGAGGTCGTAGGCCCGCTCGGCTTGCTCCATCTCCACGCGAACGGCTTCGAGGTCTTCTCGGACCTTGCGCACCTTATCGATCGAAGCCTTTTCCTTGTCCCATTTTCCGCGCAACGCAGCAGCCTGCGAACGGGTGTCGGTCAGTTCGCTTTGCAACGTCTTGAGACGTTCCTTCGAGGCTTTGTCTTTCTCCAATTTGAGCGCGGCTTCCTCGATTTCGAGCTGCAGGGTGCGACGACTCAGCGCGTCGAGTTCCTGCGGCATCGAATCCATTTCGGTGCGAATCATTGCACAGGCTTCGTCAACCAGATCGATCGCTTTGTCCGGCAGGAAACGGTCGGAGATATAACGGTCGGACAACGTGGCGGCAGCGACGAGTGCGCCGTCCTGAATCCGGATGCCGTGGTGAAGTTCGTAGCGCTCGCGCAGTCCGCGTAGAATCGAAATCGTATCCTCGACCGAGGGCGATTGCACCACGACCGGTTGGAAGCGGCGTTCGAGGGCCGCGTCCTTTTCAATGTGTTTGCGGTATTCGTCGAGCGTGGTGGCGCCGATACAGTGCAGTTCGCCCCGAGCCAACATGGGCTTGAGCAAGTTTCCCGCATCCATTGCGCCCTCGGTTTTACCCGCACCCACAATAGTGTGTAGCTCGTCGATGAAGAGAATGATGCGACCGTCGCTTTCCTTCACTTCGGCCAGCACCGCTTTGAGGCGCTCCTCGAATTCGCCACGGTATTTCGCTCCCGCCACCAGCGATCCCATATCGAGAGAAAAGAGTGTGCGGTCCTTGAGCCCTTCGGGCACGTCACCACGCACGATCCGTTGGGCAAGGCCTTCGACAATGGCGGTTTTGCCGACACCAGGTTCGCCGATGAGAACAGGGTTGTTCTTGGTTTTGCGAGAAAGGATGCGGACCGTGCGGCGGATCTCGTCGTCGCGGCCGATGACTGGATCCATCTTGCCCTGCTTAGCGAGGGCGACGAGGTCAGTGCCGTATTTTTTCAGCGCGTTGTAAGTCGCTTCCGGATTGTCGGTAGTTACGCGTTGGGCGCCCCGAAGGGCTTGCAACGCCTTCAACACCACCGCGCGATCGAGGCCAAACGATTTAAGGAACTGAGCGAACGCATCCGGCTGCGCCACTTCAACGGCGGCGAGAAAAAGATGCTCCGTCGAAACAAATTCGTCCTTCAATTGCTCCGCCTCTTTTTCGGCGCGCGTGAGAATATTGTTCACCGCTTGGGTGACATAGATTTTGGAGGCATCCACGCTCCCTGTGACGGAGGGCAGTCGATCGAGTTCACGTTGCACGGCGAGCTGCAGCGCGCTGGTCGTGAGCTCGAGCTTTTCCACCAACGTCGGGACGATCCCTTCCTCCTGCCCGAGTAAGGCATGCAGCAGATGCCACGTATCCACTTCATTGTGGTTACGACGGCGGGCCTCAGCTTGGGCGTCGGTGACAGCCTGCCGGGACATCTGAGTGAGTTTATTCATATCCATACGAATCACCCCTGCACACGCCGCGCCAAGCCTCTAGCCCGGTGCGTCGCCACAGAGGTGAGTCAACGTTGGGACAAACGGCGTCGCAGTGTGACGCTCCGGCTCAGTCCCGACGCACCGCGTGTTAGCCGTCCTCAGCGGACTACCTCGAAGACCTCGACGATACCGACACCCGGAACTGCCGGTTGGTTGGGCAGCTCTTCAAAGGGCATCACGAATACGGTGTAAATGCCAGGCGGAAGCTCGAGCACGACCCCGGGTTCAGTAGGTTCCATATCGGTCTCACCCACGGCTTGGGCAGCGTCGAAGACCGCCTGCTCGGAGAGTTGGTCGACCTGTCCCCGGCGGAGAATCGGTATGCCGTCGCGACTGGTGCCATCAATATCGGTGCTCGGGGGATCCCAGTCATCGTTATAGTAAACGAGGTCGGCGTTTGCGTCATAGATTTCGATCACCGGATCGGACATCAGCGAGTCCGCCGGCAAGCCGTAGTTAGCGAGCGAAGGACCGCGCACGCGAATGAACATAGTCTTGCGTTGATCAGCGGCTCCCGGATCGGCGTTGACGACAAACCCCGCCACCATCGGACGAGCGACATCTGCGTAACCGCGCGTAGAGAGATTCAATAAACGGGTATCGTTGGAGTCACCCACCTCATACACTTCGACCAAGCCGTAACCTTCCGCTCCATTCGCACCGACCACGCTGGCCGTGTAGTTGCCCTGCGAAAGCTCCAAAACCGTGCCCGCGTCCAAGCTCCCGCTCGGATAAGCAAAAGCACCGGCGCTAGCCGCTGCGGTGGCAACGGCTGCGCCGTTACTCGCAGGGAGCTCCCAGTCGTCGTTGGCTGCTGCGAGCCCCACTCCGATATGATCCACGCGGAGTTCCGGGTCGGCCAATGCATCCGGCACGTTGAACGGCGCGGCGCCGATCGTCGGACCGGCCGCTCGCACGAGAATTTGACGCGTGTCTTCGCCGTTGACCACGAATCCACCGATCAACGTGCGGTCGCCGGAGCCGACCCACGCACGCGTGGAAACATTGACCATCCGTCCAGCCGACGAAAGCGCAGGCGAAAGACGAAAGTTCGCTACCTGAAAGGCCGTCTCTTGAATCGAGCGCGCGTTGTGCGCTTCACCTGACTCACCCGCCGCCACACCCAACGCAACTGGCGAGGAAAAAAAAGTCGTGCGACCATTGAAGCTGAAAGAGGAAATCGAGTTGTTCGGACTGGAGAAATACCGAACGCGAGCGCCCGGCGAATAAGCCATGATAGTGCGCACCTGACTGGTGCCTCCTCCGGTGGTCGGGCCATTCACTCGGTAACCAAAACTGTAATCAAAAACGCCACCGTTGCCGCCGGCGTTATCTCGATCATGTGCACAGCCAAAACTGTGACCCAATTCATGACTCAAAATCACTCCGTCCGTGAGTCCCGGGACCCCCACCACCGAAAACCCGAAGAACCGGGCCGTCGGCGAATCCAACCCCCGCATCAAATACGCGATCCCCGTGCTACTCGGGTCCGATCGGCGCACAATCAACGTCACCAAATCCGCCCCCAACGCATCGCGCCGCGCATGAACCTCGTCCATCACCCCATCCTGCGTTGCGGTTATATTAGTCAGCGCATCCCCCTGCCATCCCGATTGACTGTTGGTGCTATTATCGCCGGGCAAATCCACCTCCATCGTGCCCACCAGTTGCAGCCGCGCCGTAATACCGCTATTGAAAAAGTCGTCCTGCACCCGCGCAAAGCCCAGATCGATTTGAGTCACCACACTGTCCGTCGATCCCAACGAACTGCGCACCGCTGAAGTATAGGCAATCAAGAGATCGACCACGGCTTGACCACTGGCTAAGGGTTCGGCGTTGGCCGTGCGCGGCGGTCCAACGTCGGATGATACCGCATTCGCGGCAAGAGCTTCAGCAACCAAATGCGTTCCCGGATCAGCAGCACCGCAAGATTGGTCTACCAACGCATCAGCCGCGTAAAGCTGCATGATCGGTGCATCCGCGGAACCCAACGAACGCAATTTAATCTCCGCGGTTCCTACGCCATCGAGCGATGCGGCGAAATGTTGGTGGGATGCCGTCAGAATAAAACTGCTGCCCGGAATATCCGGCACCCGTCCGCGCGCCACCCAACGATCCGGTCCGCGCGATTCCGTTGTGGTGATTTCTATGGCGACTTCGCGTCCGTCCGGAAGAGGTAGGACGAATTGTTCACCTGCACTCCACACAACCGACGACTTACCCTGCACCAGCGCCCGGTTGATTTTAACGTAGTGAATCTTGGTTGTCGGAGCCGGAACCTGTTGCTCCCAAGCAGCCGCATCGTGCGGCGGAGCCGAGAAGGTCCAGAGCTGATTCGAAACGGTCCTCGGGACCTGCGGCTCATCACTGACTACACCTGCGATCGGCCCGGGAGAAGTCTCGGGCGTTTCAGCTACCTCAAGCATCGATGGAACTGAAATGACCTCCGTTGAGGAGATCAGATCGCAACCGATTCCCGGTAGACACACCGAACTGCGCGGACCCGATTGCCAAATCAGCACCCCCAACCCTGCCGCAAAAAAAACGAGGCGATACCAATTCCGGCGTGGTGAAGATTTCCGAGGCATAAATGTAGACCGAATACGGCCGGCTCAGGATGGGACCCGAAGCATGGGGCCCGGTTCCGAGGGAGTAAGATCGCCGGGGGCTTCACTTCCCGGGCAAAGCATTCGTAGCCCAATTGGGTTGGGCTAGCGTGCCCGCCCGTCCCTCCCTCGCCTGTTGGGCTTTGGCGGGCACCGATTCAATTCGAATCGGTGGTGGACGCAACAGGACTCGAACCTGTGACCTCTTCCGTGTGAAGGAAGCGCTCTAACCAACTGAGACTATGCGTCCGGTGCCAAACCGCCCAAGGCGGATGAACCTCTCTCGAGAGGCCGGCAACTTGCACAAGCCCTCCACGCAAATCAAGACGGTTTTCAGGCAAGCACCTAAACAACCCTGCCGCAGTCACTCAATAGTCCCCCGGGTGACCGGGGAAGTAGCGGCGGTCTACGTCGATGTAGTGCTGCAAATCATGGGCCGGAGCCTCGACCCGTTCGGGTAACGGTCTTTTCGAGAATTGCTGGAAATACAACAGGCACGCATCGCGCCATTCGCGCGCGTCTTTGGTTTGCCGCTTTAATCGCTGACGGGTGGCTTCCCATCGCTCGTCATCGATCGTTCGCTTCAACCCTACCCAACGGGCGAGCATCGTATAGGCTTCGTCGACGCCTTGCTGATAACGCAAGGCGAGTTCATCCCACAGCGGGCGGCCCGACTTCATTTCGTGTTCCCACGGCACGTGGTGAAACCAGAGTAACAACTCCTCTGGCACGGCTTCCAAGTCGCCCCATTGGGCCTGCAATTCTGGCGCGTATTGTTCGATCGCATTCGAACCGCTTGCGACGCGATCCGCGCCGATGCCCCGCACGTTGGCTTGATGGTAATACGGCGCCGTCCAATCGGGCCGGCCGCCCTCTACCCAGGGGCCCGGTCCGTAGTGGTGACCCCGTTCCATGATATGGTGCAGACCGAGTGGCATTGAATAATTTACCACCGTCTCACGGGAGCCCATGAGGATATCAACGATCTCCGCCTGCGCGGCCGCTTCTTGTTCCGAGGGCTCCTTGGAGCCAAAAGTCAGCTTAACCCACTCCTCCGCAACTTCCTCGGAACTCAGGGAGTGATCCCAAGCGAGTCGCCCAAACGCATACCAATTTGACTGCGCCAGTGGATGCCCCGTCCAGTTGCGATCGGTGCCTGTATTGGCCACGCCCGCAATCGCGGACAACTCGTGACCCTTGAGAGAGCCGTCAGTGACCTTTGCGATGGTGGAGCCTTCGCCTTGAGCGAACGTGTCCTGATCAAGCGCCTCTTCAAATAGAGGCGCCAGATAGGCCAATTGGTGCGACGCGCCGAGATACTCCTGCGTGATCTGCAGCTCCATCATCAGACGCGTCTGCGGCATCGCCCCAAACAACGGACTGAACGGCTCGCGTGGCATAAAATCGAGAGGGCCATTTTTGATCTGCACCAAGACGTTGTCGGCAAACTTTCCATCGAGTGGCACGAACTGGTTGTAGGCCTGCTTCACCCGATCCGTTTCGTTCTCAAAATCATAGACAAACGCGCGCCACATCACGATGCCATCGCGGCCATTCTTCGACAAAGGCGCTGCCAGCATATTGGCCCCTTGCGCGTGATCCCGGCCGTATTCGTGCGGGCCGGGCTGGCCCTCCGAATTTGCCTTCACCACAAACCCGCCGAAGTCCGGCACGTGTTCATAAATTTCATCCACCTTGGCGTCCCACCACGCCAGCACCTCGGGGTCGAGGGGGTCTGCCGTGTCGAGTCCTCCGATTTCAATCGGCGCGCTAAACCGTGCGGTGAGATAAACCCGCACTCCCCAAGGCCGAAACTCCTCCGCCAACGCCGCTACTTTTTCGAGGTAGTCCGGAGTCAGCACCAACGCGTTGGCATTCACGCTGGTGATCACCGATCCGTTGATACCCAGCGACGCCAACGCCCGACCATAGTCCTGGTAGCGTGGGCTCCGGATATCCGGCAGATACGGCCACTCCCACAGCGAAAATCCCGCGTAACCGCGCTCCACAAATCCATTTAAATCGTCCCAATGATTGAGCACGCGTCGCGCAATCTTCGGCGTCGAGGAGTAGTCCAAGTCCGCCATCGATTCGCGCAGTTGCAGGCGGCGGAGCAGATCGAAAGCACCATACAAAACCCCTGCATCGGAATTCGCAGATATCCTCACTCCAATCCGGCCATCGACCGTCACATTTTTGATCGCGTAACCTTCATTGCCAAGATCCGCCGAGGCCTCTCCCGCCGTGATATATATGCGGGGAGTGTGATCGATCATCCCTGCCATCGCGCGGGTGAGCTCTTCCTCCGCTGCCGCCAATACCTCGGAACTCACACCGGTCGGCGTTTGCAAAACGACGGTCTGTAGGTGGTCGCTAAAGGATTCGCGCACCGTCTTCCACAGGAAGCGGCCATAGCGCTGCCAGAGGCGGTAGCCATCTTCGGCTACCACCGTGCCTGCCGCGAGCGTTCCGAGAAGTAATACCAGCAGCAGACGTTTCATATGCGTGAGCAAATTAACCTGCAGCCGAGCGTCGAGCAGCGAGTGCGTCACTCATCTCGGTGGCGACGTTCTTAGTGATCGGATAGAACAACATGAAGATTACCCCGATGAAGAAACAGCCGCCCGAGTGCAGACTCACCATCGTGCGCACGCCATCAAGCACCGCCGGATCATTGGCGGTTTCCGACGTGTAACCATACATCGAAAGTAGACCACCCGCGATTGCGCCGCCGAAGCCGAGTCCCGCCTTCAGCGCGAAAACGACGCCCGAGAAAACAAACCCCGTCGATCGCCGATGATTCTTCCATTCACTGTAATCAGCGGTGTCCGCGATCATCGCCCAAAGTAGCGGAATCGTAGGACCGTATGAGAAACTCGTGAGAATAGTTAGCGCCACCACTAGGCTCACGTCTTCCGGCGCGACGATGTAATGCAGCGACTGGAACAATGCTGCCAATGCCAACCCAATCGTGAACACCGCCTTCTTGCCGAACCTATCGGCCAACGGTTTCGCAATCAGAACGCCGATGATCGTAAATAACGTGCCGATCATGCTCAACACGCTGAATCCCACGACCGATGGGCTGGCTCCCGGTTTCACCACCATACCAAAGAGATCGAGTGCCTTGAATCCAATCGATGGATTCAGTAGATCAGCCGCCGTGGCGGTGAGTCCCAACCCTTCCACAAAAGTCAACAGCGCATCAGAACTCAGGTAGCGCGTGACGAAGACGTAGTTCGCATTGCCGCGAAGAGCCAATGTGATGAAGACAAACAACGTCATGCCAAACATCGCCAACCATGGGCGATTTCTGAGCACTTCTTTGAAGTCTTTTTTGATGTCCGCCTTTTGTCCCGCAGGTGGCTGCACGCGCTCTTTGACAGAGAAAAAGGTGACCACAAAACACACCACCGAAATCAGCGCATAAATCCCCACCGTCACCGACCAACCTTTCGGGTCATTAACGCTGCCGTTACCGAACTTGGTGACGAGTGGTAGGGTGAATCCTTGCACGATAAACGTAGCGGCCATGGCCGCTACAAAGCGATACGATGAAAGTGCCGTGCGCTCGCTGCTGTTACTCGTCATCACGCCGTTGAGCGAAGCATACGGCACATTGTTCACCGTATAGACCATCATCAGCACGGTGTAAGTGATGATCACATACCACAATTTGGACGAATCCTCCAGTCCGGTAGGCACCGAAAACGCCGCCCAAAACATCAACGCAAAGGGGATCGCCGACCACAACAACCACGGCCGAAACTTGCCCCAGCGGTGCGTCGTGCGATCCGCTATCACCCCCATGATCGGATCGGTGATTGCATCACTCAATCGCACCCAAAGTAGCATCGCTCCCATCGCCGCCGCGCTGATCCCAATCGAGTCCACATAGAACGCCGTCGGGAAAAAGATAAACATCTGGAACACGAAGTTCGCGGAAGCATCGCCGAAACTGTAGCCCGCCTTTTCGCGGAAAGAGAGTTTTACGTTGGTGGGATCACTCATGGGGTAGGTGCAGAAACTGAAATGTGAGGCGGGCGGTATGCCCGACAACAAGGGATATGAAAAGGGGCGCCCGATGTGGACGCCCCCGGAAGTCTAACAAGAGCTCAACCGTGGAGGTAGGTATTGAGCAGGTTCTCGAGATACTCTTGGTGGCCGGACTTAAGCTTCGGCTCACCGAGCTTGAAGGCGACCTTCTCGAGGTCCTTGAAGCCGAGTTTCTTCTTCTCCACGTCTTTACCGAAGCCCGTGTCGAAGCTGCTGTAGCGGTTCTTCACGTGATCGGTGAACTTGCCGTCGGCGAGGACCTTACGGGCGAGTTTGAAAGCGAGCGCATACGCGTCCATGCCCCCGATGTGCGCGTAGAACAGATCTTTGGGATCGGTCGAGGGACGGCGGAGCTTCGCGTCGAAGTTGAAACCACCGCTGCCGAGACCACCGGCGCGCAGGATCGAGATCATGGCGAGCGTGAGTTCTTTCACGTCGGTGTTGAATTGGTCGGTGTCCCAACCGAGCAACATGTCGCCGGAGTTCGCATCGATCGAGCCGAGCATCTTGTGCGCGGCGGCGACTTCAATCTCGTGATTGAAGGTGTGGCCGGCGAGTGTCGCGTGGTTGGTCTCGATGTTGAACTTGAAGTGCTTGTCGAGTTTGTAGGTGCGCAGGAAGGCCACCCCCGAAGCAACATCGAAGTCGTATTGGTGCTTGGTGGGTTCCTTCGGCTTGGGTTCGATCAGGAACTGACCGGTGAACCCAATCTCTTTGGCGTAATCCACCGCCATGTGGAGGAAGCGGGCGAGGTGATCCTGCTCCCGCTTCATGTCGGTATTGAGCAGGGTTTCGTAACCTTCGCGACCACCCCAGAAAACGTAGTTCTCACCGCCGAGCTCGACGGTAGCTTCCATGGCCTTTTTCACCTGCGCCGCGGCGTAAGCAAATACGTGGGCGTCGGGATTGGTGGCGCCACCGCACATGTAACGGGGGTTGGAGAACAAGTTAGCCGTGCCCCAGAGGAGCTTGATGCCGGACGCTTTTTGGTGGGCCTTGGCGTGTTTGACGATCGCATCGAGATTCTTGTGCGACTGCTTGAGGGACTTGCCCTCGGGCGCGATGTCGCGATCGTGCCAGCACCAGAACGGCGCGTCGATTTTTTGGAAAAACTCGAAGGCCGCATCCATGCGGGTTTTGGCCACGGAGAGCTCACTCTTACCCTTTTCCCAAGGACGAACTATCGTGCCGGGGCCAAACGGATCGGCACCCGTGCCGCGAAATGAGTGCCAGTAGGCGATACCGAAGCGCATGTGCTCCTTCATCGTCTTACCGTCGATCACTTCGGCTGAGTTGTAGTGGCGGAATGCGAGCGGATTGTCCGTGCCGGGACCTTCGTAGGGAATCGCGGGAATGCCCGCAAAATGACGTGACTTCATGGTGGGAGAGAGGGTGTTTTTTATAGGGTCCTCGAAAGCGGAGGATCATAAACCGGCGCGTAAGATGGACTCTCAACGCACCGACTATACTAACAATTGACTTAAATTGACTTTCGAGAGTCGTGAAGAGTGGCTTGAGCTCCCCCTTTTCGTCAATCCCCTGACTCTACCTCGCCCTATGCCCGGAAACCGCCGCGTCACCCTCGCCGATATCGCCAAGCGAGCCGAAGTCCATGTGACCACGGTTTCGCTCGCGCTGCGCAACCATCCCCGCCTGCCCGAACGGACCCGCACTCGGATCCAGCAACTGGCCAAGGAAATGGGCTACCATCCAGACCCCGTGCTGCAGGCTCTCGTCGCCTATCGCGGCAAGGTCATGGAGCGACGCAATCCGCCCACCCTCGCATATGTCACCAACTGGGACACAAAACTGGGCTGGCAGAAAACCACGGCCCATCCGGAATTCTACGAAGGCGCCAAAGCCAAAGCGGAAGAACTCGGCTTCAAGCTGGATCATTTTTGGATGGGTGAGCCCGGTCTCTCGCACACCCGCATGAGCAAGATTCTGCAGGCTCGCGGGATCACCGGGGTAATCATCGCGTCACACCGTCGCGCCTCCGACGTTTCCCTGCACTTCGATTGGTCGGCTTTCAGCGCGGTAAAAATCGAATACTTCCCCCACGAGCCCGAGCTCCATCAGGTCAACAACGACCATTGCAGTATCATGCGACTCGCCATGCAACGGGCCGAAGATCACGGCTACAAACGAATCGGAGCCGCCATGCATCGCGGGTGGGATCACGCGGTGGATCACCATTGGGAAGCGGGGCTACTCATCTCCCACGCGTTCCATCCCCCGGAAGAACGCATCCCCATCCATATGTTTCCCGAAGCCGAACGAGTCGACGAATGGATGACCGAGACGACCGGTGATGTGGTCGCGGATACCGCCCAATTCAAAGCGTGGTATAAAACCCACCGGCCCGAGGTAATCATCAGCAAACGATCGTTCATCCAGCCCTGCCTCGATGAAATGGGGCTCAAAATCCCCGAAGATGTGGCCTTCATTGACCTTTTTTTGGAGGAGGAGGAGCTAGACGGATCGGTCGCCGGGGTGCGGCAAAACCATCATGCTGTCGGCGAACTCGCCCTCGAAATCCTCGCCGGCCAATTGCACTACCACAAATACGGTATTCCGGCAATTCCGACTCGCACCCAAGTGGAAGGCACCTGGTTTGACGGGGCAACCTGCCCCCCGTTCGAACCCGCCAAAACCAAACCCACCACCCGGAAAAAGAGCACCGCCGCCAAACCCCGCAAACCGTCGGCCAAGAACCGCCGTAAGGCCGGATAATTCTGGGATTGCCAGTCGGCCCGAAAAAAAATCCACTCCCGAAGCAAAAAAAAATACGTTCGCCCCTTGATCCTTCCGATCTGGTGTCCGTATCCCCTTCGAACCCATTCGATTTTTGTCCCACCTCCCTTCACTCCGATGACCACCACCTTAAAGGCATATTCAGCAACCGCGTTTGCGGCCGACCTGTGCCCTATGTCCATGGTCAAATCTGTGGTGGGCCGTGTTGGTCTTATTCGAAGCGACTGGCGAGTAATGCTCGGTCGCAACGATGCAATCAAGCACGGCCGTTCTAACCCGGGAAGTGGTGTATACTAAGTAAACGATTTTTAATTTCGAATACGCCGCCCACTTCCCAACCGGAAGTGGGATTTTTTTTGCCCGCGAAACCCACCTCCGGACGAGGTCCCGCTAGGACCGAGTAAAACCTAACCCTCCGGCGGGCGTTTCGCCATGATAGCACCAAATACCCTCTGCCCACCCAGCCCCGCGCCCGATCCGGTCGAATTGCTCGATCTGGTTGATCGTGCTCTGGCCGGCATCGCGCCCCGACTGCCCGCTCATGTCGATCGTGATGATTTGGCCTCAGCCGGCCGCGAGGCTCTCGTCCACGCGACGCTCCGTTTCGACGGTCCCACCACCGAAGCCCGCGCCTTCTGCTTTGTGCGGGTGCGTGGGGCCATGCTTGATGAACTCAGACGTCTTGATCCTCTCGCCCGCCGTCGGCGGGAGCGGGTCCGCGCCGTCTCGCGCATCGAGCACGAGCTCACCCACACGCTCGGTCGCAGTCCCTTAACCGTCGAGATCGCCGAAGCCCTCGACTTCTCTACCGCCGAAGTGCGTGCCGCTCAGGCCGACCTCGCCGCTGAAGAAGCCGGGACTCCGGTCCTCGACGAGAATCTCGCCGATCCCGAATCCCCCTGCCCGGCTGACTACGCCGAACGCGGAGACTTGCTCAGCAAGCTCTATGCCGCGCTGCGTCGTTTGCCGGACCGGCAGGCCCACGCGGTTCGACGTTACCACATCGAGGACGCCACCCTCGACGTGATCGGTTCCGAACTCGGAGTTTCCCGGGAACGGGCTCGTCAACTGCGCACCGCCGGTGAAAACCGGCTCCGTGACGACCTCGAGGTGCTCTCCCTGTGGGACGCCCTCATCGCCTAAATCCCTCACAAAAATTGAAGAATATAAAACACCATGAACTTAATCCGAAACCTTTGGCGCCGCCTCGACCGTTGGGTCGCGCGGGCGCTCGAACCTGAGTTCGAAGCGACGCCAACGACCGCAGAGGTCAGGCCCAGCAATCCCCCCCATCACCCGCGGGTCAGCTAGGCTACATATCAGGAGAAAACGATCGGTCGGCATCCCCAAGGTGCCGGCCGATTTTCGTTCAACCTAATTTCATTTTGAGGACGGCGCACCGGAGGGCGGAGCCATCGGCGCAGTCTTCCAGTTGAAGAGAATCGTCAGGACTCGGAAAATAAACGTAGCTCCGATCACCACCCACGCCGATGTCATCGGCGCCAATCCTAGCTGCACCGTAAACACCACAAACAACGTCGCGGCTGCCAATGCAACCAACACGTAGAACTGACCAGGTCGAAACACCAACGGCTCCTCATTCGTGATCACATCACGTAGCAATCCGCCACCCGCCGCATTGATCACTCCCACGAGAATCGCCGCCGGCACGGCCAGCCCGGCACCGAGAGATTTCTGCACGCCAAACACGGTGAAGGCCCCCAATGCCAATGCATCCACTCCG
>JABIRI010000080.1 GCA_018667915.1 Opitutaceae bacterium
TACGCACACGGACGGAGGTGACAGTCCCGCATCGAAGGCCATGCTGAGCGCCGGATTCACGGACGCCTATCGCAGCCTCTATCCGGACGTCGCAAAGTTCCCCGGGGTCACCTACCGGAACAAGAGCCGTATCGACCAACTCTACTACAAAGGCACGAGCCTCCACCTCAAGTCGACAAGACTGATCAACAGCTGGCCCGCCGGATTCCCCTCGGACCACTACCTACTCAGATCCGTCTTCGAGTTACGGTAGTCTTAGAGTCAGGGATTCAAGCCCGTCGCCGTCTTCACTGCCGGGGAGGTTTCATTTTCTCCCTTGGCCCATCCCGGCAATCGAAGTGTTTTACGGCCTTCGCTTCCGCTCATCTGACGATGCCTTTCTCGTATCAACCGATACACCGTTGAGTTCGGCGACCGCGTTATCCAAAATATAAACAAGTCGCCCCACATCAGTAACTGTAGCTTACCCCAAATACGTTGGCCTCAATTTATGGAACAAACGATTCACTCACGAAGCCTGTTCGGAGTATTCTCCGTGGTTTTGGCGTTAGGCGCACTAGGCCAGGTGCTTTTGGCTGAGTCGCCCTCTCTTCAACAAACTCAGGACAGGCCTAATATCGTGTTTATCCTGAGCGACGACCAAGCTTGGACCGACTATGGCTTTCTGGGGCATCCGGATATCAAGACACCGCACTTGGACAGGCTCGCGGCAGACAGTCTCGTATTCGAACGTGGATATGTCGCCGCCCCGCTATGCCGACCTTCCTTGGCTTCGATGGCGACGGGGCTGTATCCGTTTCAGCATGGCATCACCGGCAATGATGTGGATGGCCGGAATAACCGGGAAGAGTTGGATGCTCCCGTGCAGGCAGCGTTTCACCAATACCCGAGCTTCATCAAGCTGCTGACTGCAAATGGGTATCTGGCTCACCAGTCGGGAAAATGATGGGAAGGGTCGTATCAAGATGGCGGTTTCACCCATGGCATGACCCATGGAGATCCGGAACGCGGCGGCCGGCATGGCGATGAGGGTTTGAAAATTGGACGTGAGGGGATGAAGCCGATTACGGATTTCATCGACGAGTCGACGGATGCAAAGAAACCCTTCCTACTTTGGTATGCGCCTTTCCTTCCGCATACGCCGCACAACCCACCGGAGCGTTTGCTGGAAAAATACGCCCAGCCCGGGAGAGCCGAGGATGTGGCAGAATATTACGCGATGTGCGAATGGTTCGATGAAACCTGCGGTGAATTGCTCGGCTATCTGGACGAGAAATCGCTCACCGAGAATACGCTGATCATCTATATCTGCGACAACGGCTGGGCGGCTCGAAGCACGAACGCGGATGACCCGGATCAGACGCTATGGAAGGGGTTCGCGCTCCGTTCGAAAGGCTCGCCTTACGAAAATGGCATCCGCACTCCCATAATGGTTTCTTGGCCGGGACGGGTAGAACCGGCCCGCTCCCCGCAATTGGCTCACGCGATAGATATCTTTCCTACCATCGCCGCTGCCGCAGGCCTAAAAGCTCCTGTTAATCTAACGGGCGTAAACCTGCTCGATGAAAACGCGCGCAAGAAACGCACGGCCGTGTTCGGCGTAACGAACTCGATTCACAACATGTCACCAGGTAAGCCCGATGAGACGTTGCAGTATCTCTGGTGTGTCGAAGGAGATTGGAAACTCATGCTTCGTTATCCGGGGGAAGATACTACGAAATACAAGAACGTGCATATATGGGACACGGCGCCGGTTCGGCTATTCAATTTGGCTGATGACCCCCATGGCGTTACCGACTTGGCGTCCATGCATGCGGATGTCGTCAAACGACTAAAGCTGAGAATCGAGAATTGGCACCGGGTAGCAAACCGCTAGGCTAAGATTGAACCCCAAAGGGCGTTTCTTTCTTACCGGCGTGAGTGCGGAAATTCGTTCTCACGAGCAGTTCGTTTGAATACGAGCCGCCGCACCCGGTCGCCCGTGGCTCAGAACTGATAATTGATCCCGGTGTAAATTGTGGTGCCTGAGCTGGTCGTGTTGTAATGGCGACGGGCTATGAGATCGGAAAATTGCTCTTCGCGTTGGTTGGCCAGGTTGATCGCGTCCACGGTGAGTTTTAGCTTCTCGTTGATCTGGTAGAATGCTGAAAAATCGACGTAGACCGTGGAATTAAATCCATTCCCATCTTCATCATCGGCAATCGGGGTGGGCCTAGCCACGTAGTCGTTGCGGTAATTGGCCGAGATCCGCGCACCCCAAGTCTTCGTTTCGTAATAAAAGGTCACATTGGCCAACAGATCGGAAAGCCCCGCGAGTGGCTTGACGTTCGAAATGCCCGCGGCCTGCTGCGCCGGGGTCGCGTAATCGAGCTCTCCATCGATGAAGGTCAGATTACCGACAAATCCCAGCTTATCGAAGGGCGCGGGTAAGAACACCAAGTCCGATTGGAGCGACAGCTCCAGGCCTTGCAGGGTGGTGTCTTCGTAGTTCACCGGTGTGGTGAATGTGGAAACATTCGTGCCATCGGTCAGACCCGGCAGCAGGTTAAGCGGCAGGCCGGTTTCGCTGTAAGGCACATTGCTACGAATCAGGCTTCCGATGAATCCCGTGATATCCTTGTGGAAGTATCCGACGGCGAATGATCCGACTTCACCAAAATACCACTCGAGCGAGAGATCGACGCTGTCGGAATCGTAGGGCTGCAGACCGGGATTTCCGACACTCACGGTGTATTCCCCATCACTCTCCCTGACGTTACCATTCACCGCCATGGAACCGATCGAAGGTCGATTAATATTCTGCGACAGTCCCACCCGCAGCAGAAGATCGTCCTGGATCTTCAAGGTCGTGTTCAGAGCGGGAAGAATGCCGTCATAACTGTCCTTCACTGTGACTGGGCCGACGTTTGCCGTGCCTCGCGAAGTGACGGTGGTATCATAGGACCGTAAGCCCACGTTACCGAAGAAACTCATGCCTCCGAGACTGGACTCCCAATCGTAACTCACGTAGGCGGCATGGGTCGCTTCTTCGACATCGTAGACACTGCGAATATTACCGGGGTCACGCGTGACGCCGAGCGAGTCCAGAGCCGCATCGAAATCGACGATGGTCCAGTCCGAGGCCCGGTGGTCTCGAAAAACTTTGGCGTAGCCGGTGGGATCGTCGTTGACCGCGCCGGATTGGAAATCCGATCGCAAGATATTGTTGTTCGTTTGCCGATAGCCGGAGTTGAAGAAAACCTGCCGCGCGGCCCCGAATTTTAAAGTAGCGGTGGGATTCAGGAAATAATCGAAATCGACCTTAAAGTTATCAAACGAGCTCTCTTGATAATGGGCGGCAAAATCAATTTCGTGCGCCCGCCAGTTCGCCGGATCCGCCGGATCGAAGCCGCGCGTGTTGTGCAGGTAATACCGGTCTTGAGTGTAGTCGGAGATCACATCACCGAAGGTCTCGAGGCAGAACTTGTCACTGATGGGCACATCGAAATTTGAAGTCTCAGTGCCGATGAGAAACTGCGCCTTGAGATCATCATTGATGCGCCAATTGGTGGTGAGGAGATACTGGTCGAAATCATTTTCCGCCAACTGGCGGCGCGTTTCACTGGCATGGTTACCGCCCGACACGTCGAGGTAGATCACGTCGCCCCCCACGTTGTAACGGATTTCGTTGATCGTCGAATGGGGATAGGTGACGCCATCCACCGTGGTGCCGCCACCGAGCCACGAGGACGAGTTACCTCCGCGTGAAGCGAGGTGAATCTCGTCACGCTCACCGGTGAATTCACCGTGCATGATATCGAGGGTGAATTCGATGTTTTCGCTGGGTTTCCACTGGATGGCGGACGTGATACCGAGACGTTCCTGATGGCTCTGCCAGGAGGACTGGCGATTGCCACGAGGGAAGCGCAATTGACCGGTGGTGATGGCGAGTTGATCCGCAACGGGAAGTCCCGAAAGCCAACCTGGTAGATAAGCTATCCCAGCTGCCCAACGCGTTTACGATTCTCGCCTATGTCGATGGCGAACCCGCGGGTTTGGTGAATTGTTTGGAAGGCTTTTCCAGCTTCGCCTGTCGACCGCTCATCAATATCCATGACGTGGTGGTATTGGAAAACTTTCGTGGCCACGGCTTGAGTCAGCGCATGTTGCAAATGGTGGAGGCCATCGCCCAGGAACGGGACTGCTGCAAAATCACCCTCGAGGTGCTCAGCAACAATACGATCGCCAAAAAAGCTTACCACAAATTTGGGTTCGCCGGCTACGAATTGGACCCCGCAGCCGGCCATGCACTGTTCTGGGAAAAAGCGCTGTGATGGGGGAACTGTCGGGCGTAAAGCCGGACCCACAATTGAGCCTAGATTCGCCCCCCCGTAGGGCTGTGCCTCAGCCATCCCTCTGAGACGCCAGCTAAGGCACGGCGCTCGTTTGCTGATCGTATTACAATCGTCGCACTCAGTCTTTCGGGAAGCTGATCTCCGCTAATGGAATGGTGTGCTCCACGCGTTGATTGCCGCGAATGTCCCATATCTCGGCCATCACGTTGGGGTGTTCGCCCGTGAGGTTAATGGTCAAAAGGCCGAAGTGGTTGTCCATGATCGGTCCTTCGATCCGATTCCGGTTTGGCGTGGCAAATCTCCAGGTTTGGGAGAGGCCACTGGCAGTTATGTCGTAGAGCGGGTAACTGTCGGCGTGCTCCAGTTTGGAGATCTCCGCGTAGTGCACGTCACCGCTGATAAACACCACGTGGTTTGCCTGGGTTTGGTGGATGAGTTGGACAAGACGTTCCTGCTCGTGCGGGTAATTTGCCCACGCTTCGTAGCCATTATACTCGATGCCGAATTGAGTGCCGGTTGCGATGACGCGAAAATCGGCCGGGCGCTTCAATTCTCCTTCCAACCAGGCCCATTGCTGCTCGCCCAAGAACGCCATCTCCGGGTCCGAATGGGGCACGTAATCCAGATGGTAGAAATAACGCTTGGCTTTGTTGGTCTGGTCTTCGCACTTGAGTAGGTCATCCCGAAAGGTGCGGCCGTCCAACAGGATGATTTGCACGATCTTGTCCCCGACCTGCCGGTAGACGGAATGGTAAATGCCTTCGTGCTGGTAACGGGACGAATCCTTGGGCTCTTCGAAAAAATTGAGGAAGATCTCCTTAGATTCGGCTTTGTGCGGGTAGTGCCTGCCCACGTCGTTTTTGCCGTAGTCGTGGTCATCCCACGTCGCGAGAATGTCGGTGTGCTTTTTGAGATTCTGGTAGGTGGGTTTACTGCCCAGTTGCCGGTATTTCTGCCGCAACACGTCCATGTCATCCGTATCGCCATAGATATTATCCCCGAGGAAAACAAACACGTCGGGTTGGTGCTCCACCACGTGATCAAAAATCGGCAACGGGTGATCCTGACTGCCGCACGATCCGAAGGCGATCGAGAACGAGGAGTCGGCGTGAGAGTGACCGGCACGGGCTGGTCCCCAGCAAAGGAGAAAGATCCCCCATAGGGCGACGAAACGACGGGCGATTTCCATGCCGTCAGGAATACGCTACAGGCGCTTGGAGAGACAGAATATTCGATCCGAATTTAGCCCGCTGGACTTACTCGATCACTTGATACTTGGGCTGCTGTCGCTGCACGGGCCTGCTGTTATCTTCGATTTTGATGCCATATTGCGTCGCGAGAATATCACGCAGGCGCGCTGCATCATACAACTCGCCTTGGTAAGCGGACGTCGGCACTCCGCGATAACCGCGAATACGAATACTCAGTTCCGGGATCGCCACCGGCACAGGGGACGAGGAGGTGATCATCCCTCCACGGCCGGAAGAGCCCATGCCACCCATTCCGCCGGAAGAGCCGAGCCCAACACCACCGGACCCACCACCGAGTGTAATCCCTCCGGAACCACCCCCAATCGTAGCGCCTCCGCCGCCCAAGCCTCCGCCACCAAGACCACCACCGCTGATGGGCGTAGTCGTGGATTTCATTTTCCACTTGGTTTGAACACTTTCAAAAGCGTCCTCTACCACGAAATGGGTATACCCATACTCGAGCGCAACTTCGGCGGCCCTGAGCAGGGTCAGATCCTGCATGCGAGCGGATGACTGCCCACCTTCCCGGTTACTCACATAGGTAATTTCAAATTGGTCATTTCCCATTGGATCCGTTTTGTGACCACCACTGCCACCACTTTTGCCGACCGCGGAGTAAGGCACGCCACAACCCACGAAGGTCAAGAGGAGCAAGCTGGAGAGGAAGAAGAAAGGAAGACGACGAACCATGGGAGCAGAGAAACGGGGGGCGCGTTTCGACAAGGGTTGAGAGCGGAATATGGACTCTGACACCGCCCGAAGCAAAGGGTTTCCTGCTTTCAGCGTCGGGTCCCGGAAGCTCTCGTTGGTGCGGGTGCTAGAGATCCGCGATATCGATGCTCAACCCACCCGCGTCCAGACTGCGGCGGCCGGCTTCAAGGATGGCAGTCACGGGTAAGGTCTGACGGGCAGTGGCGAGTTTGTTGTCCCAATCCTCAATCGTGGTCTCGCCAGCGCTCACCGATTGCGCCGCCTGCAGGAAGGCTTCGATACTCTGATAGCCATAACCCGAGGCACCTGCAAATTCGCCATCGGCGTTGGGGCAGTATTTCATGAACAACGGATTGGGTGAGCTGTAGCCGTCGGCATCGGTCGCCATCTGGTATCCCCGGTGCGCCTGATCCACCTGAAGCTCGCCGGCGTGACCCATGTAGTGGAAGCGCTGCTGGGAGTGCACATCGCTCTGCGGCGCAATCCAAGAGGACGTGTAGAGCGCAGTGCCGATATTGCCGCTTTCGTTATTCCGCCATTTCACCGCTAGCGAAATGGTATCCTCGGTCTCGATACCTTGAGCCTGCGCAACACCGGTCGCACCCAACGCGGTGACCGATTTCGGAGTGGCGAGATGTTCGATGGCCCAGTTATGATAATCAATGTGATGGGTATTGAGGTAGTAGCTGATGTCACTGGATTTCCCCGCCCAAGCCCGGAAGGTTTCGAGCTGCGTCTTGGGCTGGCTCATATAGGCATTGAAATAACTAAAATCGCCCAGTTCCCGCATCTTATCACGGGCATCAATATAGATTGGGTCCCAGCGTTTGTGCACTTCCATAGCGACAATCACACCCTTGCGGTCACCGGCTGCAATTAAAGCGCGGTGATCGACCACCGTCTGCACGAGCGGTTTAGCGATGAGCACGTGCAGCCCCCGCTCCACTGCCGCCATGGCGATGGAGAAATGCAGGTTATCCGGAGTGAAAATAAACACACCGTCGCCGGGCGAAAGCTGATCCATCGCCTTGAGATAGGCTTCGGGGTCACGCTCACAGTCATCGGACGGAAAGCTCTCAAAATCGGTGCTAAGGTTCCGGTAACGTTGCCCGAGCATTTGATTCAAGTGCTCCCGAATCCCGGGAAACTTGGTGCCATTGGTGCCAGCCATAAGCACGCGCTCGATATTACCAAGCGCACGTTGATGAAACAGGCTGAGCCCGATGACGCCCGCACCCTTATCCGACGAGGCTGCCTGCCCGCCCACATAACCGGTGCTGTATTCTCCTGTTCCGACAATGAGTGCATTCACGATTCCTCAAGCTGTGGCGGTCTACCGACCAAGCTCAACGCCGAAAGAGGGAAACGTGGCTTACTCCGCCGCTATTTTTGAACAGAAGTTAACGCAGGAGAACACAGGGGTTCCGCACGGCAGGGTATACCGGAGGGAACAGAGATAGGCAGAGCCAACTTACCGCCAGCTTACTCGGAATCATCTTAATACTAGTCCGGCCTCTCAGTCTTCGAAAGTTTCGGGTGTTTCGTGGGCAAATCCGGCGTTGATTCAGTTACGACCGACATCCTTAGTTTGGCGCATGCTTTACCCCCGTCTGTTGGCGTTGTTCTTCGGCGTTGCCTTGTCGGCCTTCGCGGCCGACCGCCCCAATCTGCTCATCATCACAGTGGACGACATGAGCGCTGATTCCCTCGGAATTTTCGGCGCCGAACTCGCCGACACGTCGCCCACCATCGACCGGCTTGCCCGGGAAGGCATGCGTTTTAATCAGGCTCACGTGGTGGTCGGAAACTGCTTCCCTTCGCGCAACGTGATGTGGTCGGGCATCTACCCGCACAATACCGGCATTGAGGGGTTTTATCCGATTCCCAACCCAAGTCACCTTCACCTCGCCGACATCATGCAACGCGGAGGCTACTACACCGGTATCTTTCACAAGGTTTCCCACTCCACGCCCTACCACCCTTATCCGAGTTGGGATGTCGATCTGACCGTCACACCCGACGGCAAAAAACGACACATCAAGGCCGCTCAGTCCTACTACGATGGCATGGCGCAGGGCATCGCTGCGGCCCAAACGGAGGGCAAACCCTTCTGCCTCGTGATGAACACATCCGATCCCCACAAACCGCTTTATGCTCAGGCCCGTGACGGTTCGACCATTCCCGATCCCCACGTGCCCACCCGCGTCTTTACGCCGGACGAGGTTCCCGTGCCCGGTTTCCTTTTTGAGGATCCCGTGGTCCGCAAGGAACTCGCCCACTACTACTCCAGCGTGCGCCGTGCCGATGATTGCGTCGCCGCGCTGATGAAGGCCCTCGATGAATCCGACCTGCGCGAAGACACCATCATCCTGTTCCTCTCGGATCACGGCATGCCCCTGCCCTTCGCCAAAACTCAGGTTTACCACCACAGCAGTAGCACGCCCCTCTTCTTCATCGTTCCGGGGCTGACCCAACCCGACACCGTCGACGACAACAGTCTCGTATCGGCCGTCGACTTGTTGCCTACCCTCATCGAACTCACGGGCGTTCAGCATCACGGCAAGATGGATGGTCACTCCTTCGCCTCTCTCCTGAGCGGAGGCACGGAAGGTGCGCGCGAGTTTGTGGTCAAAGAATACAACGAAAACTCCGGTCGCTGGCGCGACCCCATGCGCGCCATTCAGACCCAACAGTATCTCTACACCTTTAACCCCTGGTCGAA
>JABIRI010000129.1 GCA_018667915.1 Opitutaceae bacterium
CAGACCCGTCGTCGCCGCCGTGGTCGTGACCGCTACGCTAAACTCGTTGTTGTAACCTTTGTTCTTCATCTCCGGCAGCATGAAGCCACCGATCGAGGTCACCGCCGCTGCCGCTGATCCCGAGATGGAGCCAAACAACATACAGGTCAGCGTATTCACGTAAGCTAAGCCGCCCGGAAACCGTCCCACCAAAGTCGCGGCCAAATCCATCAACCGTCGCGCCATCCCTCCGCGTCCCATCAAAATTCCGGAAAGAATAAAAAACGGAATCGCCAAGAGCGCGAAGCTATCGATCCCGTTGGCCATTTTGGAGGCCACCATCAGGTTCGGATCGTAGCCTTCATACATCATGGCCAACATGGATGCCACCGCGATGGCGACCGCGATGGGCACATCCATCACCAGGAGAGCGATGAAGACGATCACCAGAATGAGCATCACTTCGATCATCGGACGCCCTCCCCGTTTTTCAGTTCAACCGGGGTCACCCAGATCTCGATCAAATGCTCGACCAGAAACACCACCATGAAGCACCCGCTCACCGGTAAGGCCGCATATCCCCACCATTTGTCGATCGGCAACGCGACCATCGTTTGCCCCGAGGCATAGGTCTGTCTCACCAATTCTCCGCCTCCCACCAAAAATATGAGCACGGCGAAGACCAGACAGATCAATCCACTCAGCACCCGGTTCCACTTGCGGGCATCCGGGTGAAGTTTCTCGGCAAAATAATCGAGTCCGAGATGGGCCTTCATCGCAAACGCCACACTGGCGCCGAACAGCGAAACCCACACCAACAACAATCGCGCCAATTCTTCGCTCCACTTCGCTTGCTGACCAAAGGCGTAGCGGGAAACCACCCCCCATAATACATCGATCACCAGTAGAAGCATCAGGCTGATTACAATCCACTGCAGGATCTTCGTCAGCCCGTGACGAAATGCCTGCAAGCGTCTGATAAGAGTTTCGTTCGTGTCCGACATATTATTTTGTCGCTTGAATACGATGCATCCAAGGTTCCACCGGCGTCCCCGCCAGCGTCGCTTTGATTGGCTCACAGGCCAGTTGGAAGGCACTTGGATCACAGTCTACGATTTCGACTCCCGCCGCGATCACCTTGGCCATAGATTCCATCGTTTTTACCGCCCACAATTCGCGTTGATAAGTCGACGAGATATCCGCGGCTTCTTGCAGCCATGCCTGTTCCTGCGGATCCAGCGATTGCCAAACTGTCGTGCTGATCATCAACAAATCGGGCACCCGCGTATGCGCATCAGGAGTGAAATACTTACACTCTTCATAGTGTCGATTGCTCTCGAAACTGGGCATATTATTTTCCGCCCCATCAACCACCCCCTGGGCCAAGGCGGAGTAAAGCTCACCCCAAGCAATCGGGGTCGGCGACCCTCCCAATGCTTCCACCATCGCAATCGCCATGCGACTGTTTTGCACCCGAATTTTCATACCCTGCAAATCCGCCGGACTGCGGATGGGCTTGTCCGTGCTGTAGAAATTTCGACTGCCCGCATCGTAAAAACAAAGCCCAAACAACCCCGAATCCTCACCAATCGCCAACAGCTCCCGGCCGACCTCACTATCGATGACCCGCCAAAAGTGATCTTCGTCATCGAAGAGATACGGCACGCCAAATATCCCCAACTGCGGAATGAACGATTCCATGGCCGCCGTGGACGTCTTGGTCATGGCCAACTCGCCGCTCTGCAGCTGCTCAATACACTGCACCTCCGACCCTAAAACACCGCTGGGATAGATATCGATCTTCAGTCTCCCACCCGACAATTCAGCCACCCGCTCCTGCATCCGCACCATTCCTAAATGCACGGGGTGTCCCGTGTCCAATCCATGCGCCAACTTCAATACTTTGGCCGAATCGCCACCACCATCCCGGTCGCCTGCCGTATAGGTGAAGACAAATGCGGCGGAAAGCACGCCCGCTACGACGCCGAGCGAGAAAAAGGAAGTGCTTCTATCCATGCCGAACTGAACTACAGTGCGGGACCAAGTTAAAGAGAATCTTCTCGGCTCGACCTGTTTGTTTCAGAGGACTCATTCTACGCACCACTTCTCCATGAATCGATTCCTCCGCTCCACGATCATTGCCCTGATCGGCCTCACTCCCGCGCTCGCCTCCCCTCCGCCCAACATCGTGCTCATCGTATCGGATGACCATGGGACCGATGCCCTGGGCTGTTACGGCAATCCCGTCATTCAAACACCCGCTCTCGATGCACTCGCGGCAGACGGCACAATCTTCACCGACGCCAACTGCACCACCGCCAGCTGCAGTCCCAGCCGGTCCGTCATTCTCAGCGGCCTCCACAATCACCGTAATGGCACGTATGGGCTCGAACACAGTTTCCACCACTTCAAGTCGTTCGACAGTATTACGAGCCTCCCGGTCATTCTCTCCGAGAACGGCTATCACACCGCTCGGATCGGCAAATACCACATCGCCCCGGAATCCGTTTATACATTCGAAACCGTGCTTTCGGCCGGAGCGGCCAACGATCCGAAAACGATCGGACGCAGCCCGTGGGAAATGGCCGAACAATCGCGGCCCATCATCGAGAGCGACGACGAACGTCCGTTCTTCCTCTACTACGCCACCGACGACCCTCACCGCGCCAACGCCTTCACCCCAGATGGCTTGCCGACCTTCGACACTTACCCGCTTCCCAACAAATTTGGCAACCGCGACGAGGGCTACCCCGGCATTACCCCCGTCGTCTACGATCCGGCCGATGTGATCGTGCCGCCCTTCCTTCCCGACACTGCCGCCAGTCGCGCAGAGATCGCCGAATATTATCAGTCCGTCTCCCGCATGGACGAAGGCATCGGTCATCTCATCGATATTCTCAAAGCGGCCGACCAATACGAAAACACCGTCATCATCTACCTCTCCGACAACGGCATCGCCTTCGCCGGGGCCAAAACGACGCTCTACGAACCCGGCATGAAACTGCCCTGCATCGTGCGAGAACCCGGTCAGACTCAGACCGGTCGCACCCAGTCCGCCATGATCTCGTGGGTCGACATCGCGCCGACGCTCTTGGACTACGCCCAGATCGACGCCACCGAAATCGAGCTTCACGGCCGATCCTTCCGCAACGGCGTGAGCAAGCAGCTCACCGGCTGGAACGAAGTCTACGCCTCCCACACCTTCCATGAGACCACGATGTATTACCCGATGCGCGTGCTGAAGGATCGCCGCTACAAGCTGATCTTCAACATCGCCCACGGTCTCGAATTCCCCCTCGCCAAAGATCTCCTGCAATCACCCACCTGGGTTTCCATGCAAAAAGAAGGCCTCGAACTCTACGGCCAACGCAGTCCCGAAGCGCTCCTCCACCGTGACCGGATTGAGCTCTACGATCTCAAGATCGATCCGCACGAAACGATCAATCTCGCCGATGATCCCGCGCATCAAAAGACGAGAGATCGCATGATCGCCAAACTCCAAGACTTTCAAAACGAAACCAAGGATCCCTGGGCTATCAAATGGACCCGCGAGTAGGAGCGAAGGTCGGTTCCTTTCGCCCCAAACCCACGGCAATCCACCAGCAGTTAGGAGTGGCGCAATGAAGATCGGACTCATGGGTGGCAGTTTCGATCCGGTGCACACCGGACACTTGATCGCAGCAAAACAAACCGTCAAACAGCACGGACTTGATCGGGTGATCATGATTCCGGCCGCACAGGCTCCGCAGAAGTTTCCCGCCACCACCACCGCCGCCCACCACCGCATTGCCATGCTGCGTGCCGCGATCGAGGGGATAGCCGATTTCGAGGTATCCGACTTCGAGGTATCGCAAGGCGGCGCGAGCTATACGATCGATACCGTGCATCACTTTCATGATCGATTTCCCCACGACCAGTTGTTCTGGATCATGGGAAGCGACAAGGTGGGCTCGCTCGACCGGTGGCGCTCGATCGAAGCGTTAGCCCAATTGGTGGACTTTATTTATCTCGAGCGGCCGGGCTATCTTTCATCGCCACAGCCCACGACCCCAAGTCTGAAGCTGCACCGCTGCGACGGGAATTGCCCGGATATCAGTTCAACCCAACTTCGGGATCGTCTCCGCCATGGGCAGCCCGTCGAAGACCTCGTTCCGCCCCCGGTGGTTGTATACATTGGACAGAATAAACTTTATCAATGAACTCCCTGTCATGAACGCCGCACTGCGCCCGTCACGGCTCATTTTCACCCTGCTTTCCGGCATCGTCATCGCGGCGCCCGCCTGGCTGTTCGCCCAATCCCCCTCCCGGGCACTCGAACTCGATCCCGTCGAGGTCCTCGGCCTGCCTGTCCTCGAGGAGTTGGCCGTGCGACCCACTGCCGACAAAGTCGCTCGCGTCTCTCGTGATCAAATAGAAGCCCTGCACGCCACCGACCTCGCCGACGCCCTGCGCATGGTTCCCGGTCTGACCATCTCACGCTTTAATGCCGTGGGATCATTCGGCGGCGGAGATGGCGGCGCCATCTATATCCGCGGACACGGAAACGGTCGTCCCGGTTCGCAGATCAGCCTGATGCAAGACGGCGTCGCCCGCTTCACCGCCATCTGGACGCATCCTCTGCTCGATCTACTATCAGTCGATAACGTGCATCAAGCCGAGGTCCTGAAAAGCCCCCAGCCCGTGCTGCACGGCAACATGGCCTTCGGCGCCATCAATTTGGTGGCCAAATCAGCCGCCGGAGAAGGCACGGTCAATCGCCTCAAGCTGGGAGTCGGATCGTGGGGAACCCGGGAAGCCGTTTTCGAAAACAGCTACGGGGCCGGTCCATTGCGATCCCACTTCGTCGCTTCCCATCGCGAGAGCGATGGACATCGCCCGAACTCGGCCGGTGAGTTGTCCAATCTGAGTTACCATTTCGGTTATCAACTCAACGACACCTGGTCGCTGGCTGCTTTCATCAACGCTACCGAATCGAACGCTGAGGATCCTCAGTCCCGCTGGAGTCCGCCTCTGCCCATCGTCGAAACCTATGCGACCGAAAGTTTCTTTTCCACCTTCACCCTGCGACACACGGACGACGCCGGTGAAGGCTACGCCAAACTGTTCTGGGACAACGGCGAGACCCGTTGGCTGCAGTGGGATGGCGCTCCGCCTCCCCCCATTGGTGCGGCGCTCACCAACATCACCGACTTCAAAAACTACGGCCTGCAATGGCAGGAGACCCGGAATCTGGCGGACGACTGGCGGGTGACCGGCGGCTACGATCTGCAGGTCTACGGCGGAGAAACCCTCGACGACTATCCCGCCCCCCTGCCCGATGCGCCGTTTGCCCAGCAACTGATTCGTCAGCATTCGCTCTACCTGCTGGCGACCCGTGAGACAGATACGTCGGCCGGCGATTGGACGCTCACACCTTCAGCCGGGTTGCGCTACAACTGGAGCGACCCGTTCGAAAACCAGTGGGGGGCCCAAGCAGGACTGGTGGCCCAAAAGGGCGACACGCTTCTCACCGCGCAATATGCCCGCGCCTACAACTACGGCGGAGTTTATGCGGCCGTCTTCAACCAGCGCTGGGGATTCTTTGGTCTTGGTCCGACGGACTGGCACGACATCGAGGCCGAAACCCTCGATCATTTCGAACTGGGCCTGCAGCACCGGTTCTCCCCATGGCTGCTAGCTGATCTCAGCCTGTTTCACGATCGCGGCCGCAACGCCCTGCAATTCGATCCGCCCCCTCCTCCCGTGAGCCTCACCCGCTACGACCGCTTCACCACCCGCGGGGCAGAACTCACCCTCTTCCTCGAACCCGCAGAGGAACTGCGCCTGTTCGCCGGTCTGACCCTCACCGACGTCACGCCGGGCGATCGCCCCAACGTCCCCGGCTACACGGCCATCCTCGGTGGCCACTGGCAATTTGCCCCGAACTGGCGGCTCCACGCCGACGTGCAAATGGTCGACGATCAGTTCGTGCAAGGCGTGCGGTTTGCCGATCCGCCCGAACCCATCGATCGTTACACCCACGCCAATTTGAAAGTCTCTCGAGCCTTCGATCTGGGCAGGACCCATGGCCGCGTGTATTTGGCGGTGCGCAATCTCTTCGACGAGTCCTTCACCTACCAACCCGGTTACCCCGCTCCGGGCATCAACTGGATGGCAGGATTCGACGCGAAATTTTAAATCATTTCCGGGAAAACGGGGGGGCTATGAATGTCGGGCGTAAAGCCCGACCCACGGATGAGTGAGCGTAGTGCCGTGCTTTAGCCGGCACTCTGAGACGCCGGCTAAAGCACGGCGCTACTTCGCGAAGCGGGCGTTCTGCATCATCTGTCATCTGATCCGTTAGGCCCGCCGCACATCCCCGTTTCATCGCTTAGCCCGTGGGTCGGGCTTTACGCCCGACATCTGCGCATCTTCATGCCCCACTCCCGACACCTCAAACGATCCAGAAGGACGGACCGGGTTACGCTTCACACGATCTGCAATTCAACTTTGCGGCCGACGATCGACGTATTCTCCGCGACCATTTGCGGAGTGATCATATCGGAAACGCAGCAGGAGATATTCGGATTCTGCAGCGCCCATAGATAGGCTTTGGAATGGCGGGTAATGGTATCGTCCTCGATGATCGCGTTGAGTTTCTCGAGACGCCAAGCCGGGGCGTCCTCACCGTTGATCGGATTGGCGACTTTCATCGCGACAAACCCCATGCCCTGCGTGGCGGCTTTGGCGAGACTGGTTTCAAGCGAGGCATGGTTGGCTATATTGTAGGCCGCCATCGCGCCATCGTAGTGCCCCAGCTCAATGGCCTTATCCAAATTGCCCGTGACATCGTTGTGCATGGAAAGCGCGGAAAAGCGGATTTTACCCGCGGATTTCAATTTCGCCATGACCTCGGAGATGTTCTCGTCATCCAGCATCTCGGGCATAGCCACGCCATGGGGACAGTGTAACACATCGAAGTGGCCGGCCCCCGTTGCCCGGAGGGAATTGTCGACCAGCTCATGCATGCGTTTCTTAATCGCGCTTTTGTGTTTCGCTAGGTTGCCGTATTCACGAAGCACCACGTATCGCAAATACGTGGTGTGGAGTTTGTCGGCCTGTTTCGGCCAATAGTAAAAGTGATACCCCGGCTTCAAGACCCGCCGTTGCTCGATGAGATCGTCGGCCTGTTTACGTAGCTCCTTTTTCTTATCTTCCGGCAGGCCGTTCAGAATGTCGTTCATCATTCTGACGAAAATCTCGTCGTAGAAACTGATCTTGTCCGAGATGAACAGATTATCTCGATTGCCCGATTCTTTGAGATAGCGACCCAGAAGTTTCTCGGCGGTCCCGCCTTGGTAGGCCGGCGCCATATCGATGTAATTGACTCCCCGCTCAAAAGCTCCCGCGAACGCATCGAGTTGGCTCTGTTCCTTCCACAAAGCCGTCCCCTGCACGATTTCCGAAACCATCATCCCCGTGCGACCAAAGCTCCGGTAGGCCATGCTGCTTTGTCGATTGCGCCATTCCGCCGGACGGGGAGTCGCCGGGATTACGGAGGGTGACTTCGCATCACCATCCGCGCGGGCTGATGAACCGAGCGTGGCTCCGACCGAAGCGGCCAAAGTCGTTTTAACAAAAGTCCGTCGATTCAGTCTATCATTGGTGTCAGGAGTTGCCATGGGAGACCTAAATTAGAAAGTTGAATACAAAATGCAATTCAACTGAGGTCAGAATTCACGACCGATTTCAAAACAATCTGAACCTTCGCTGGAAATTCTGAAGTGAAGCAGTAAATTCCTCTCTCTATGTCGGATTCCGCCACCACCTCAACGCCCGCCCGCCCCTGGATTCGTGGGCACTTGCTCGACCTGGCGGTTTTTCTCGGACTCGCGTTATTGGCACCGTGGGTGGTGCACTTCATCCCCAGTTGGGACGACTCACCCATCGGGGCGAAGTTGCTACCCATTTTCTACGCCCCATTGATCGCCGCCCTGACTGGGCGCGGACAAGTTGCGGTTGTCGTCGCCATGTTGGCGCCATGGGTAAATCACTTCCTCTTCGGGATGCCGCCGCGGCCGATGGCCATATTCCTTACCATTGAACTGGCGGTGTTCAGTATCGTGACCGTGTCGATGGCATCGCGCTGGGCCGGAAGAGCTTGGCTGGGGCCAGTGGCCTATTTGGCGGTAAAGCCCGTGGGGTATATCGCATTGTTGGTGTTCCCTAGCTTGATGCCATTCATGTCCGCCACGAACTACCTGACGTCTGCCACGATCCAAGCATGGCCGGGTCTGATCGTGTTGGCCGTGCTCAGTATGTCGGTCTCCAAAATGTTTCCGCCCCATGCCTCCGCTCACTAAAGCTGACGAGAAAGTCCGCCTGAGCATGGGCGATATCGCCGCGCGAATGCGAGCGGCCGACTATCCGTCGGTTGATGCTGTGGTGGGGATCCAGACCGGTGGTCGCATCCCGGCAACCCTGCTTTCCTTTCACCTCGGTCTGCCGCTCTACATGCTGCCGATCAATTTCCGGGACGAAAACAACGACCCACGCTACGACGAACCCCGCGTGCTGGCGGAGGTGCACAAGCTGCCCCCTGCCGGGACCCGCGTGCTTCTCGTCGATGACGTCGCCGTGAGCGGCGCTACGATGAATAAGGCGCGTGAGCTTTTACCCAACTACCCCATCACCACCTTCGCCTTAAAAGGCCGCGCCGACATCGTCCTGTTCCCCGAAGTGCGCCAGTGCGTGAACTGGCCGTGGCTATCGTAGCACCCCAAATTTAACCCAATGCTGTAGCCGGGGTCGCTGACCCCGGATCGTCGGAACGGCTAAATTAAGTGGAAAGGAACGGTATGGTCATCGGCCCTTCCGGCATCACGGCAATACGCAGCGGCCGACCCAAGCGGGCGGCCTCCTCATCAATGCGCGACCGAATGTCCTTCACAGGTTCCAAGTGAGCTTGGGTTACCGCGTCCCGAGACAGTTCGCTGAAAAGTGCGACGCGTGCCTGTTTTAAAATAAGCGCAAACATCTGCACCTGCCATTGATCCATCTTTCGAAATCCCGGCGAATCAATCTGATCCAACATCGCCTGTGCCGAGGCGTGACTGAACAAAAAGTCCTTAAAGTTCCCGTGGTCGGGGAATCCATCGTTACAACGCGCGGCCATGATGATGAGTCCACCGTCGCGCGTAATTTTCGAGGCAGCCGACATACCCTTCACCGCTTGATAAAGATTCTGATCGAGCGGATAGCCGCTGTTGCTCGTCACCACGACGTCGAATGCCTGCTCGCATTCCACCATCGCGGTGGCCCGGCAGAATTCACAACCCGCCTCGTGAGCCACGATCGGATCGCCCACAAAATACCGCGTGATTTCCCGACGATTGTTCAGCGTAACATTAATGAGTAGATCGACCGGCACCAGTGCCCCACCCGCCCGCACCTGATCTTGAGTCGGATTATCGACCAGCACGCCCCACGTGCTGTTGGGATGACGGATATTTTCCGCACTGTGGTAGTGCATGATCGCATCCACCGAGGTCACGCCGGGAAACGCCGCTTTGTATCCGCCAGAGAAACCCGCCATGAAATGCGGTTCGATAAACCCCAGCAAAATGCGGCGATCCGCCTCACAATACTCCCGGTTGAAATGAACGTCATAACCAAAGGGAGACTTACCGGCTGGGGCCATAGTGGCCAAGTCGCCGCCCCGGTGATTGATGCAACGGTAGCGGCGGAAGATCTCCGCACCCACCATCTGAATCCACTCCGCCTCAGTGTTTTCCCGATGCGTGCCGGTGCCGGAAATTATCACCACATTCTCGGGTCGCACCTGATCCAGTTCGGCAAACAACCAACCCAGCAAACGCTCGTTGGGCAGCGCCCGCGTGATATCTGGAATGACGACTGCCACGGTCTCATCCGCTCCAACCCGGTCCTTTACCGGCGAACACCCAATCGGCGAATTCATGGCCTCCCGAAACG
>JABIRI010000054.1 GCA_018667915.1 Opitutaceae bacterium
AGCGCAGTAAACTTATTGCGACGTGCCCCCTTCCTTCAAACCGCCCGACCTGATATCCCCCTCCCCAAAACCGCCCGCTCCCGCGACCCCCCACTCACCTCCTTCGCCAAGGCTCCCGTGGGCCAATAATTTCGTGTCTTTCGGGTCTTTCGTGGTTAACAAAATAGCCATGCCCCCAGCCGATCTCGAACAAGCCGCCCGCGAAGCTGCCCAACACGCCTACGCGCCCTACTCCAAATTTTCGGTTGGTGCCGCATTGCAGACCGCTGACGGCAGCGTCTTCACCGGCTGCAACGTCGAAAACGCCTCCTTCGGTCTCACCAACTGCGCGGAACGCACCGCCGTATTCAGTGCCGTCGCCGCGGGCCACCAGCGGATTAACTGCATCGCGATTTACACGCCCACCGAGAGAGCAACCTCCCCCTGTGGCGCCTGCCGCCAAGTCCTTCGCGAATTCGGACCTGACTTGAAAATCGTCTCCACCTGCAACGGGGAAGACCGCCTAGAGAGCACCCTCACTCAACTCCTCCCCGATTCCTTTGGTCCGGAAAGTCTGACCTAAAGCCAAACCGGGTCCCCGCGCTGTTACCTTAAAATTCCGTATGAAATCCGCTTTCATTCTCCGCGAGAAAATCTCCGGATCCGATCCCGTCTTGGGACTACTCGCCACGTTCCACTTCTGGCCGGGCTTGGTCGATATCGCGATCGAATCGGGATTCGATTTTCTCATCATCGATCTCGAGCACCTGACTCACAACCAAGAATCCGTCGCGGACGCGTGTGCGATTGGCCGACGGACCGATTTCCCGATCCTGATCCGTCCGCCTTCCGCCGAATTCACCCAAGTGCGCCTAGCCATGGATCTTGGCCCCTGCGGCTTATTGGTCCCTTACGTGGAGAGCACCGAAACCTTAGACGAAGTGCGCGACGCCGTTTACATGAAACCTCGAGGCCGACGGCGCCCCGGTGGCCCTGGAAATTCGTGGGTGAAGCATGTTGATTACAACTATTCGACCTGGCTGCGAGAGGTAGAGGATCAGTTGATCATTCTGCCTCAGATTGAGAGCAAGCAGGGTCTGGCCAATGTCGATGCGATCGCCGCAGATCCTCTGACCACCGCACTCGCGATCGGGCCTTACGACCTATCCGCCGACCTCGGCATCTGTTGGGAGCCCGACCACCCCCTTCTCGTTCAGGCCTTCGCCGATATTAAACAAGCGGCAGCCAAGGCGGGTAAGAACATGTGGGCGATCGGTGATGGCGCCACCATGATGAACCGTGGTTTCAATTTCATCTGTCTGACCGAAGCCACCTCGCAGCTTCAAGCCACCTTGACTCAGATGGTAAAGGACAGCCGGAAAATGGGATCTACGTCCAAAGATACGGCCGTTGGCAACGACGGCGGAACTGACGAAATTCCGATATAGTTTATCGACTCAGACCACCTCGCGGAGGCATTCCCTTCGTTTCACGATCGAGGTTGCCGAATGGCAGAATACCTCACTCCGGGATCTGGAGGATCTCGCTGACCGCTGGTTTGGGTTGTTTAGCGCGATCCCAGAGCAATGGGTAATTCGTGCGCCCGGGAATGGGGTAACCGTTCTTCCATGACATGTCGTCGGAGATGCCCCACAGGGTGACGCGATCTACTTTGTCCCTTCGGTCATAGAATAACTTAAACAACTCTACGTAGCGTGCGGTAAACTCTGCTTCGATATCGGCGGGGAGTCCATCGGCATAGGGATCGAGATGGGTCTTGAATTCCTCGAGCTGAAATTGCGGATGCATCATACCTTGGCCGATAATTTGCCCTTCCTTAGTCAAGGGCAGCACATCGACATCGAGCTCGGTGATCATGACCTTTATGCCACACGCGGCGAAGGCGTCGATCGCCGCTTCGATGTATTCGTTCTTCGGGTAGTTGAGTCCCCAGTGACCTTGTATCCCCACCCCGTCGATTCGGATGCCCTCGCGCTGCAGCATCTTTACGAGTCGCACAATCCCATCGCGCTTTTCCGGGCGCCACGCGTTGAAGTCGTTGTAATACAGTTCTGTGTCCGGAGCGTATTTCTCGGCAAATCGAAACGCGTTCTTCACCAGCTCGTCGCCTCCCCCAACACCATTTACCCACGTCGTAGGACGGTAGGAACCGTCATTATCGATCACTTCATTGACGACGTCCCAAGCATGGATGCGGCCCGCATATCGTCCGGCCACGTTTTCAATGTGTGCCCGCATAACTTCGATCTGTTCGTCCGGGGAATTTGCGCCGCCCTGTTCGTTTTGGAAAAACCACTCGGGGGTCTGGTTATGCCAAACCAACGTATGCCCTACGATGAACATATCGTTGGCTTCACCGAAGGCCACAAACTGGTCCCCGGCCGTGAAATCGTAAACTCCCGGCGCGGGGCTAAGCGTTCCCGCCTTCAGTTCATTCTCCACCGTGATGGTATTAAACTGCTCCAGCACGACCCCCTGCGTCGCCGCGTCCCGGCCTGAGTCAATCGCGGCATTTGTCGCCGAGCCGACTAGGAATGCTCCCTCAAAAGCAGATTTGAGTGCGACACGGGTAGATGCGACTCCGGACGTGCTGATGGCACTGCAGAGGGTCAAAAGACAGAGGGATTTGAAAAAACTCATGATGGGGTGATCGAAGGTGGCCGGAGAATCCGGGGGCAATATTCATCCGAAGGCCGAAGCAGTTATAAACGACTACCTCTGGGTGGTTGCGATGGGAAACAATTCCCTCGGTCTATTTATAGTTTTCTGGTCGAGTCAAATTTCAACCGGGGTGGAGTATGATTCCATCGACGACACGCGTTATCTTTCCTCATGGTGCAGTGCTACCCATGAGAAGTCACCCCTCCCTGTCTCTGCTGATCGTCCTTAGCACTTTGATCGCCTCCGTCGGCGCCGCCGAACGCCCACCCAACGTGGTCGTGATCCTGACCGACGATCAGGGCTGGGGCGATCTGAGCGTGAACGGCAATACCAACCTCGCGACGCCAAATATTGATACGCTCGCCCGTGACGGAGCGACCTTCGAGAACTTCTATGTGTGCGCGGTGTGCGCCCCGACCCGGGCCGAGTTCCTCACCGGCCGTTACTATCCCCGCACCGGTGTCAGCGGAGTAAGCGAAGGTGCCGGACGACTCAATCCCGACGAGACCACCCTTGCGGATGTCCTAAAAGCACGAGGCTATCAAACCGGAGCATTTGGCAAATGGCACAATGGCACCCAATCGCCCTACCACCCCAACGACCGCGGGTTCGATGAATTCTACGGATTCACCTCCGGTCACTGGGGCCACTACTTCAGTCCACCACTCGATCACAACGGACAAAAAGTGCGCGGCAACGGCTTTGTAGTTGATGACTTCACTGACCACGCGCTGCAGTTCATCGAAGACAATCAGGATCAGCCCTTTTTCTGTTACCTCCCTTACAATACTCCGCATTCGCCGATGATGATCAGCGACCAATTCTATAACAAATTTGCGGACGCCGACCTGCCCCTGCGCAACCGCGACTCTAAGCGCGAAGACCTCATGATGACACGCGCGGCGTTGGCCATGTGCGAGAACATCGATTGGAACGTAGGTCGGGTACTCGAGCGACTCAAGGAACTGGGCATTCGGGACAACACCATCGTTATCTACTTCTCGGACAACGGACCCAATTCCGTCCGTTGGAATGGTGGCATGAAGGGTAAAAAAGGATCCAACGACGAAGGCGGACTACGTTCGCCCTTCTTTATCCGCTGGCCCGATCAAATCCCTGCCCGCCTGAGCGTGCCTCAGGTCACTGGCGCGATCGATCTGCTGCCCACGCTCACGGAATTGGTGGGCGGAAACCTACCTACTCATAAACCGCTGGACGGCCGCAGCTTCACCTCATTGCTCAAGAACAAATCACCCGACTGGGCGCCCCGAGAGATTTTCAGCTTTCGTAGAGACCAAGTGAGTGTGCGGACCGACCGGTTCCGACTCGATGCCGAGGGCAGGCTCTACGACATCGCGGCCGATCGTGGTCAATACACGGACGTCGCCTCCGACCATCCACTGGAACATGCCCGACTACAGCAACTCGCCGCCGACCATCGAGCCGTCATGTTGCAGGACATTGCCAGGAACGCTGATCGCCCCTTCACCGTCGGTTTCGCGCCCAAGACCACCTTGCCCGCCCGCGACGGAATCCCGCACGGGACAATCCAGCGCAGCTCGAAGGCACCAAATAATTCTTTCTTCAAAAACTGGACGAGCGAAGACGACGCCATCACCTGGAGCGTCGAGATCGGTCAGGCCGCCACCTACGAAGCGACCGTCCACTACACGTGTGCCCAGGAAAACATCGGCGCCACCATTCAACTCACCATCGACGGCGGCGACCAAACCTCCGCCAACGTGCGCACCGCTTTCGACCCAGCCCTCTACGATAAATCACAAGAGCGCGTCGAAAATTCACACTACTTCGTCAAAGACTTCGCTCCACTGGAACTCGGCTCAATCGACCTCGAAGTGGGACGGGCCACGCTACGCCTCACTGCCCCTAATATCACGGGAGCCCAGGCCATCGACGTGCACTCCATCGAACTCGTGCGGAAGTAACAAGCGCGCGCTGCTGCGCGCGAAGTATCAAGTATCAAATTCCAAGTAACAAGTGACCGCCCACGGGGTCACGTCGTAGACGCATTGCGTAGCAATTTAGTCACGACTTGATCCCCCTTTCCCCAGCCCGACCGTCCCTCTCCCCTCTACTCACTCACCATCAGGCGCGCATCTCCGGCCGGAAGCGGCAGCGTGGGCGCCCCTTCCAAGAACCCCAACTCAGTCAAAAACGCATCAGCAGCGATGAGCGTGAGATCTTTCCAAGGCTGCTTATTAAAAAACGCGTGTTCCGCGCCCCCAGCCAGTTGGAGTTCGATTTGATCCGCTCCCATGGACTCGAGCTGTTGCTGCACCGCATCCCAGCCCGATTTCCATTGATCTTCGGTGCCAAAAAATGCGATCGACGGTGCCATCTTCGGATTGAGGTGTTGGAGCATATCCACCTCCGGGTCTTTTGAATCTACCGGCGCAAAAGCAGGATTAAACAACACGTAAGCCGCCACGGAGGCATCCACATCTGCGGGATCACCGGGATCATTCAGTCCGGGGTTGTGGGTCGCCAACATACTTACG
>JABIRI010000051.1 GCA_018667915.1 Opitutaceae bacterium
GACCACCGAGCTCGGTCTTTCCGTCGCGATCCCCGCGCTCGTGCTCCACGGGTTTCTCTCCTACCGGACGCAGAAAAATCTTTCACTACTCGAACGCTATGCGGTCGAGTTCGTCACCGCCTCTGAAGATAACCGCGTCGCGCGATCCGAATCGTGAACATTCTCTGGGAACTTCTGAATCAAGGCGGCCCGGTCATGGTGCCGCTCATCCTCCTGTCCATCGTGCTCTACGCTCGGTGCTTTGGACTCTATTTCACCGTGCGATCTGCCCGCCACAAAATCGCCGCGGCGCCAACCGGGTCGCTCGGTTCGCTGGTGCGGGTGCGCACGCTGCGCGCCGAGCTTAAGGAAACCTACGACCAGCAACGCTTCGTCATAACGACCTTGATCGCCGCCGCTCCCCTAATGGGACTGCTCGGGACCGTCACGGGCATGATCAGCACGTTCCAAAGCCTGGTCGACCGCGCGGGCCAGAAATCATTTGAAGGGCTCGCCGATGGTATTTCGGTCGCACTCATTACGACTGAAACCGGACTCGCTGTCGCGATTCCTGCCGTGATTCTTCTGCACTTCGCCCAACGGCACGTGCAACACGGCGAACAGAATCTCGTGCGCGTTGAGAGCACGCTCATGGAGGCTGCCGTATGATGAAATCTACTCGTTCAGATGGTCGCTACAGCTCCGTGACCATCGACCTCGCCCCCATGATCGACTGCGTGTTCATCCTGTTGATCTTTTTCATCGTCACCAGTGTCTTCGTCGAAGACCCCGGCATCGAAGTGGAACGTCCCGATACCCGCGGCGAAGCGGTGACCGATCGCAATGCGTTGCTCATCGCGATCGCCGCTGATGATGGCATCTATTTTGACGGCCAACGCATCCGCATCGACCAAGTCGCACCGGCGCTCCGCCAAGCATCCTTCAGCGACGACGCGACGGTCATCATCCGCGCCGACCGCCGCTCCAGTCACGGCATCTTCGCCGGAGTTTACAGCGAAGCAAAACGCGCCGGTCTGGCCCACGTGCAATTCGCCACCACTCGCCTCGGCTCCGGCGCCCCCCCATAACCCCCCTCCAGTCATACTCTTACTCGTTCTCGAAAACCTGCCCCTCAGATCTTTCTCGTTACTCTTTATCTTTCTCTTTATCCCGCCACCTGCCCCTCAGCCGCTCGTCCCCTCCACCGTTAGATAAAGCGTGACGAGAAAGAGAAAGAACTCCGCCCCTCCTTCTTACTTCTCCCCTCACCCTTCGTCCTTCGTCATGTCCACCTCCTCCGATCTTCTTCAACTCGACCTCGATCCCGCTTCGGGATGGGGCCGTCGCGTATTGAAGTGGTCGGCGGGTGCCGGAATGAGCGGGCTGATTCTACTCACATTGGCCTACGTGCAGCGAACCGAGTTCATCGAACCCGCCCCGCCCATCGCGAACCTACAGAGCATTATCCTCGAGCCGCCGCCACCTCCTCCGCCTGAGATTGCGATGCGCGAACCCCCGCCGCCCACCGTGCTCGATCTCGAACCTCTGCCTTCCGATAACATCGTCAAAATCGCCGTCGCTCCGCTCACCTACGAAGTGCCCCTGCCGGAGGCCGAACCGATCTTAGAAATATCGTTAGATGCGATCCGGCCAGATTCACTCAACGCGGACACCAATCCCGATCACATCTTCCAATATCGCGACGTCGACCAACACCCCGTCGTCACGAACAGAATCAAACCCAACATCACCGCCCGGGACATGGACGGCGGCCGCGACAAGCGCGTGGTCGTCAGCATGGTGGTCACGCGAGCCGGCGTCGCCCGTAACATCTCCTTGGTGGAATCTTCCGGCCGCCAAGCACTCGACGACAAAGTTTTAGAAGCACTCATCAAATGGAAATTCCGTCCCGCCCTGCGCAACGGAGTGCCCGTCAACTGCCTTGTCATCCAATCCGTGCGGATCAAACCCTCCCGCAGTAATTCACCTTTTGGCATCTAACATTTTCTTATGTCGTTTCGTTTCTTGATCTCCGTTTTTGGTCTCACCACCAGCGCAGCCTGCCTTTGGGCGCAATCCGACCCCACCCTTTCCGGTCCCCAAGCGCCCGATCCCGAGATCGACTTGGCCGCGTTCCTCGACGCCGATGCCGGAGACCCCGAGGTGGACCCCTTCCAGATCATCAACGAGTCGATGAACTTCCGCAAGGAGCGTGAACCCGACATGACGGCCGCGGAATTTGCGCTCTACGAACGCATGTCCACCATGGTCGAAACCAACCCCACATTTGCGCTGCAGTTGTTGGAAACCATGCTCGGTGACGCCGAGGAAGATAGCGCCGCTTTCGACCTCGCATTGGGCAATCTTTACTACGCCGAATCACGCATCGACGAAGCACTCGAACGCTACCACAGCGCGATCAAGAAGTATCCTGAATTCCTCCGCGGCTGGAACAATATCGGCATGATCCACTACCAACGCGAAGAATGGACCGAGGCCGCCTCGGCCTTCGCCAAGGCGGTAAATCTGGGCGACCGAGATGCCCAAACGTTCGGTCTGCTCGCCTTCAGCATGCGTCAATCCGGCAACACCCTCGCCGCGGAAATGGCCTTCATGCAGGCCATGACGGCTAACCCCGAAGATCCCAACTGGATCGGCGGGCTACTCGAGCTCTACTTCTCCAACGGCCGCCACGCTCAGTCCGAATCGCTCGTGCGCGAGATGGTGCGCATCGAGCCTCAAAACGCGAGCCACTGGCTCCTCTATGCCAGTCTATTGGTCACGCTGGATCGTCGTCTCGAAGCCGCTACGCAACTCGAGATTGCACGCCAACTCGGCGTCGCCAACCAAGCCTCGCTCAGCCTGCTCGGCGACCTCTACGTCAACCTGGGGCTGGTGCCCGAAGCCATCTCCGCCTACGAAGCAATTGGCGATGACGTCCAGGAATTGGGGCAAGCCCGCCTCATCGGTTACACCCGCTCCCTTATTTCCGAAGGCAAGCTCGGTGAAGCCGAAGTCATTCTCGAAAAACTCCCCGTTGCCAGCATTTGGAATCATGTGCGGGCGCGTCACTTTGCCGAGGCCGAACTCGCCACCGCTGAGGGCGATTGGCCCACCGCCCGCGACGCCTATCAGGCCGTGCTGGAGACCGAGCCTCTGAACGCCTTCGCCCTCCTCGGACTCGGCCAATCCCTGCGCGAAAGTGGTGACCCCGACCGCGCCGTATTCGTTTTTGAATCCGCCTTACAAGTTTCCGAATCCGAACGACGCGCTTGTTTGGAACTCGCCAATCTAGCCCTTGCCGACCGCCGTTTTGATACAGCGATCGAATATCTAAACCGAGCCGACCGGCTCGAGTCTTCGTCTACCGTGCGATCTCAAATCGCCCGCCTCCAATCACTGGCCCGCGGCGCCCTATAACGCGCCGGGGCAAGTCCCCGTCATCTCATGTCATTTCGCCGATCACCCTTATCCCATCTATTGATCGCGGCGACGCTTTTGAGCCTCAGCACCCACGCGAACGCAAAAGAGAAAACCGTCTCCTCCCAAACCGCCCCGGAGCGGGAATACCGCCTCTTCGTCGGCCTCAATGTAGAGGTCAGTCAAGGCGACGAATACGCCCTCATCGAAGGCTACGTCAGAAATCGCGTCCGCACCGATTCCTCCCCGGGATTGGTCGCCCTGCGCAATTTCGACGACATGCGGTTTACCTACTCGCCCAAACTGAGCCGCCATCCGCTCAAGATCGCCAAAGTTAAAACCCAGAAAATCGCCAGCACCGCCAAGGCCGCCCTCAAAGCCATGCGCAATCAACAAGCGTTGAGTGACTTTCGCGATCGGGAGATTAGCGCTTTACAAGCCGAACTGAGGAGTGCGGGAAACCCAGAGATCGGTGAAGATGGTAGCCCGATCGTGAGCACGGACCCAGATTCCAACGATGCAGCAATCCAAGCCGCCGACCAACTCAGTCAGTTCGAAGATATGACAAACGGGTTGATCAACGATACGGACTATGCCGACGGTCTCAAGGGAGGTAAAAGCGACACCCCCAATGCCCTGCTCATCACGGCCGAAGTTTCCTCCCCCATTCTGATCACCGATGCCTATCTTGTGGGAGTCGCCCGCATCAGAACGGAAGAGAGTGTCGGACGAGACGTGATTTTCTTCGACCGCATCGCTCGGCTCGATCAAAAACCCCGCCAAATCAAAGTCGTGAAGGAAGGACTTCCGGGAGAATTCAAAGTGCTCGATGTGAGAATTCACGTCTATCGCAATGGACAGGAGTTGGTGACCGATAAATCAGAAAAGCAATTTGCGCTGACCCGCGAAGAAGCATTCGAGTATCTGACCTTAGAGCGCACCTCTAAAAATCGCGGGAAATCCGTCGCTGCCGAACCTGCTTGGTCTCTCGCTCCCGCTGAACTTTTCGCCTCGGCCAAGGCCGACGCCTACGACTTCCCCATGACCGTTGAAGTGGATGCGATGGGCAAGGTCACCAAGATCGACCCCACCATCATCGTGCCCGAGAACGTCGCTGCTCTCGTCACCCAATTACCATTTTTCCCCGGTCTCGAAGACGGTGTCGCGGTCGCTTCAACTGCTCAGATAAATCTCGCTTCATTTTTCCGCTGAAACCACCCGTGCGATCCAACGGTAGCTGTCCCTCGAACTCAAGCACCTCAAGATCATGTCTCTTCGAACCACATTCATTTTAAGTAGTTTCTTAACCGCTGCGATGCTATCGCTTTCGGCTCAGGAAGAATCGACGAAACTCACGGCTGAGTCCGTGCCGAATACCGGAGTCGAATATCGACTTTTTGTAGGTCTCGATATCGAAGTCGGCCAAGGCGAAGACTATGCGTTAATCGACGGTTACGTGAACAATCGCGTGCACACGGATGGCTCCGATAAACTCGTTTCTCTACGCAACGTCGATGACGTGCGTTTTACGCATAAAACCAAGCTGAGCCGCAATCCGCTCACCATCGCAAATCTGCACGCCGAACAAATCTCGGCGAACGTGCACGCCGCCCGCGACGCCCTGCGCAATCTCCAGGCTTTGGAAGCGTTTCGCGATGAACAGCTCGAGACGCTACAGGACACCTTACGCAGCTCTATGGTAGACAATGAATCAACCAACGATGCGCCAGGGTCTGCGAGCATACTTCCCGCCGATGACGTGCCAGCAGGGGGAGCCACCGACAACGCGGCAATAAATGATTTCCGGAACATGACGGACAACCTCACCAACAACAGCACCTTCACCGATGAGTTAATCGGCAACAAGGATGCGGGAACCGCCATGTTGATCACTGCAGAAATCTCCGCTCCCAACCGGATCGACGACGCCTACATCGTCGGAACCGCCAGCATCAGCACCAACGAAAGCCCGGAGGAACAGGTGATCTTCTTCAGTCGCGTGGGCAAGATTGATAACAAGCCCCGTCGCGTTCGGATTGTTAAACAGGGTATGCCTGGTGAATTCAAAGTTCGCGATGTGAAGATGCACGTTTACCGCAATGGTCAGGAGTTGGTCTCCGACCAATCGGACAAGCAATACGCCCTCACGCGTGACCAGGTGCATGAATACCTGGCCTTGGAGCGGGTCTCCCGCAACAAGGGTAAATCCCTCGATCCCGAGCCCGCTTGGGAACTCGCTCCCGCCACGCTCTACGGCGCCGCAAAGGCCCAGAATTTTGACTACCCGCTGACCGTGCACGTCGACGCCCAAGGGAAAGTCACCGCCATCGATGCCAACGAATTCGCCACCAGCGAGGTGGTGGATATCGTCATGGACTTGCCCTTTTTTCCAGGCCTCGTGGACGGCGAAGCGATCGCTATGACGACCCATGTCAACCTCGCCTCGTTTTTCCGCTAATCCGGCTCCCCCGCCGGTGAACGTTGCCGAACGCGGCATTTTATTTTTCGCCCCTTAGGGGGAACTGTTTGCCGCGTTGGTGTCCTTGAAGGGAGACCAATTGCCGATGACCACACCGCGCGCCCTAGCCCAACGATCCTGTGCCCTCTTAGGAGTATTCCTATGCGGTTGGTGCGTGACCATGGCGGCGGCACCCGATCGGTCGACGAGCAAACCTCGCTCGGTCGCTTCCCGTCCTTCTCCCGCGAAAGACTTTCGGCTGTTCGTGGGCATCGATGTAAAGGCCTTCTGGGGCGGTGATTTTGCGACCGTCACCGACTACGTGAACGATCGCGCCCGACTGGATTCCCCCAACCAACCCGCGCTACCCGTCAATCGTTTGGAGCGGGTGCGGTTTCAGCACGCCACCAAGCTCAGCCGTAACGTCATCGCAATCGGTGACGTCAAAACCGAGTTCGCTTACGGCGCCGAACAAGATTTGGGAGACTGGATGCGCCAACAGATCTCTGTTCAGACCGCGACCCAAGACCAAACGGATTTAATCGTGGATAATTTGGGTAAAGCTTCGAATGTGCTGAGCGAATCGAGACTTTCTGGCGACAGAACAAGCTTTGTGGCAAATTCACCGATGACGGCGCAGGTGAAGAAATTCAACAACCTTCAAGATCAAAACAACGCTCTGGAGCGATCGGGGAAAACCCAAGAAGAAGCCGCTGGCCTAAATCGCGGCAATCACGACGCATTAATCGTCACCGCAGAAGTATCCTCCCCGGTTCCGGTCGCCGATGCCTACCTCGTGGTTCTGGCTCAAATTCGCACGGAAGAAAAAATATCTCAGGACGTCATTTTCTTCCGGTATATCGGCACCCTCGGTCCCAAATCCAAGCCTCTGCGAATCCGCAAAGACAACATGCCTCCAGGATTCGAACTGCTGGACCTCGATCTGCACATTTATCGCGAGGGCCAAGAGATCGCCAATGAGTTGTCGGAAAAGCAGTTTGCGCTGACCCGCGAGGAGGCCCTCGAATACCTTACCCTAGAACGTATTTCCAGTAACCGCGGCAAAACCTTGCCGGCCGAACCCGCCTGGTCATTGGCCCCCGCTGAGCTCCTCGCCTCCGAGCAACCCAATGAATTCGATTTCCCGCTCACGGTCCATGTCGATGCCAAAGGACACGTCACCCGCGTGGACGAATCGACCATCGTGCCCGGCCAGATCTCCCAAATTGTCGGCGACTTAATGTTCTTCCCTGCGACCGAAAACGGCGCAGCCATCGCAAGCGTGGCACAGATAAATCTGCGCGATTTCTTTCGCTGAGCGCGCACCGGCCTCGTCGGTCAACGTTGGCAGCAAACAGGAGTGACGCGGGTGAAGAGACACCCAGGATCGTGTGCATGAATCGCCTCCTCCTTTTCTTGATTACGGCTACCTCCGTTTTGGCGGATTCTACGGAATTCCGCCTGTGGAAAGACGGTGCTCCCGGCTCCGAGGCCCGCCAACATGAGCCCGAACAAGCGCGCGATTGGTGGGTGAAAAATATCCATAACCCATCCATTACCGTCGTGCCCGCCGATCCCGCCAAAGCCACCGGGGCAGCCGTCGTGATCTTCGCGGGCGGCGGTCATCGCCAACTCGTTTTCCCGCCCGAAGGACTGGAACCCGCGCAATGGTTTGCCGATCGCGGGGTGACCGCATTTGCCGTAAAATACCGCCTAGCTCGCGAGCCCGGATCAACCTACACCCTCGAAGACCATGCCGCTGCCGACGCTCGACGCGCCATGCGTTGGGTGCGGCACAACGCGGCAAAATTTGAGATCGATCCCGACCGCATCGGCATCATGGGGTGGTCGGCCGGCGGCGAGCTATCTGCCATGGTTTCGTTTGGTGCGCACGATGGCGACGAAACCGCAATCGACCCTATCGACCGCGAAAGCTGCCGACCCGACTTCCACCTCAGCATCTATCCGGGGCCCATCGGCTTTCCGGCGGGCAAACTCAATCCCGCCACTCCACCCACCTTTTTTCTCTGCGCCATGGACGACGAATTTCACGTCGCCCCTATCATGGCCGTGCTGCCCAAGTTTATGGCCCTCGGCATTCCCGTTGAAACGCATCTCTATGCCGCCGGCGGCCACGGCTTTAACATGGGGCACCGGTCCGACCTCGTTAGCATCCGCAACTTCCCTGACCGCATGATCGAGTGGATGCGGGACAGCGAGCTGTTATCACCTGCAGTCGACTGAGGCCGCAAGGGAACTGATTCCTCTTCGCCGCGGTCAAACCTACCATGATGCGACGCGCAATCTGGAGTAGCTTCCTCGTTTTTACCGCGATCGGATTCGTTGGCTGCAAAACCATGGGTGGCGGCATCACCAATCGGGAATTTGACGCCCGCTGGACAGCACTCGAAGTCGGGCAATCGGCCAAAGTCATCGGAGAGTTATTCGGTGCCCCTCGGGAAAAGAATTCCGCCGGTGAGGACCGGCCTGGACAAATCGTTTGGATCTACTCCCGTCCCGAGGTAATTGGTCACCGCACTGAAATCGACGAGGTATTTCTCAGTGAAAACAGAGCGAGCGTGCCGGTCGTCGAGCAGGTGGAAGTATTGGGCAACGTCGAATTCCACCTGCATTTCCGGGACGACAAACTCACCCACTGGAAACGCATCGTCCCCCGCAACCGCTCGCTCTAAGCGGAACAGGCCCAAATCCCCGATCTGGCCCGGGATCGAATGCCGATCGAGTCCTACGGCCCACGGCACGTCAAAAACCCTCCCGAACACCCCCCGTAATAAGAGTATAAACTGTAATAACTTAAAAATTTTCCTTGCGCGTAGAGAATCGCTTTCTACGTTCCGCCATTCCGCGCTTTACGTCCCTATCGTCTAGCCCGGTCAGGACACATGGTTTTCATCCATGCAACCGGGGTTCGAATCCCCGTGGGGACGCCA
>JABIRI010000079.1 GCA_018667915.1 Opitutaceae bacterium
CTGACCCGATCACCTACATCGTGCTCTTCGCGCTTATCGCCGTGGTGACTACGCTTACCGCGCTCCCCCTCGCCCGCCGTGCCAACCGAATCTCCCCCGCCTCCATCCTCCAATCCTCCTAACTCAAACTTCCCCTCCCCCATTCACTCATCTCTGTCTCATCCGTCTATTTTGTCACCATAATGGTGACATTTATTTATTAACCAATAATTATCATTATGAAACATATCTCAAAAATCTATTTCTTTGGCGCTCTTTTTGGAGTGCTGGGGCTTTCTTTTGCTTCGGCTGAATCGGCCGCTGATTTGGCTGCTCAGGCAGCTGAGGCACTGAAGGCCAAGGATACCAAGACTGCCGTAAGCCTCTACGAACAGGCTGTCGCCGCGGATCCCGAAAATGCCAAACTACTCACCGACTACGCCATGTCGCTCACGGTGCGCATCGGTGAGGTGAACTTCATGGCCCAGGGTATGGTCGCAGGGAAAATGCTCAAGGCCTACAATACTTCGGTGGAAATCGACCCCACCCACGTGACGGGCTGGATCGGTCTGAGCCGCTACTACTTAAACGCACCACCCATCGCCGGAGGAAGTGCGGACAAGGCAGAAAAATACGCTCAAGAGGTCATGGCTCTGGTTCCATTTCTCGGAAACGTCGAAATGGGATTGGTCGAAGAAAAGCGCGGGAACAAGGAGAAGGCGGCTGACTACTTCCGCGCCTCGCTCGCAGACCAACCCAAACACGGTGAAGCGAAAGCCGGTCTCGAACGCGTGACCAAAGAAGCGGAAGACTGAGACTTCCCCTGATCGCGATCTGCTCTCGTCAGCTCTTTACCGGCTGGCGGGTGCGAACGAGATACCAGCCCATCACCGCTAAGGCGGCGCAACTCCACAGGAACCAGTTGCCGTGTTTGATATAAAAACTCTCGCGGCCGGCCCAACGGATGTCGCGCGTGACATCAATTACCCCGGCGCCTTTAAAATAAATGGATCCCTGCACATCGGCCGGTTTGGTCGAAACAAACTGGCGAGTAACACCGTCGGCTCCCAAGCGATCGACTTTACGTAATACCGCGCGGATCGCGCCGAACTCGTCGATCCATCCGCTCCAACCGGCATTACCGATGCGCAATACCGGTCGTCGTGTTTCCACCGCGCGAAGGACACTGTGCGCCGCATGTTGCTCGGCCGCGCCACCTTCACCAAACCAACCATTGTTGGTGTGCACGACAAAGAGATCCGTTCGTGCCTTCACACTTTCGCGGGCGAGTTGAGGAAAAGTATCTTCGTAACAGATGAGCGGACTTACCGCCAAAGTAGTGTTGTTGAAATTGACCAAGAACGGATCAACGGAATCGCCGGCTTGAAAGTCCCCGCCCACCGGAACGATTTTTTCCAACCAGCCGAGCAGTCGCCGAAACGGCACGTATTCCCCAAACGGGACCAGCTGCCGTTTCACGTAATAATCGGCATTTAAGCCAGATTCCGGGTCGACCAAAAAGACGCCGTTAACCCAGCGCGATTCATCGAGAGATTCGTGATCTCGTTCAGCGCCAATCGAACCCAGTAAAATCGGGGTGCGCGCCTGAGTGGCGGCATACTCCACAAAATCCCGCACGGAGTTATCTTGTCCGCCCACCATCACCCACGGCGTGACCGCCTCGGGCCAAAGGATCAGATCCGGATTTCGCTTCGCCGCGGTGGCGGTGGCTTGCTGGAGGGTCTTCACAATGCCGGCTCCTTTCGCCGGATCCCATTTCACTTCCTGCGGCACATTGGGCTGCACCATACCGATTCGACCAACCGGGTCGCTGAACTTGTAGCGATTAACCGACTCCTGGACGTGAATACTGAGGCAGACCAGGAGGCCAAAGATACCGAGCATGAATTCCTGGCTGCGCTTCTTAAACCCTTTGAGGTGAGTCTCAAAAAACAACCGATGCCCATACGCCGCGAAGCCGAGATTCATGAGTATCAGAATATACGATACGCCCCATGCGCCGGTAAAAGCGGAGATCTGCAGCACCGCGGAACGTTCCCACTGGCTGGCTGCGAGCGGAAGCCACGGAAAGCCCGACAACAGCCAGGTGCGCGTCCATTCGATGAGCACCCAGGCCGCCGCCAATCCGGCAATGCCAAAGAGTCGATTGATGGTGGGCAGCCCTACAATTCGTGGCATCACCCAATACGCCAAAAGGAACCACGAGCCCACCCACAATCCCGCCACGGGTGCAAGGAGTAGATAACCGGGCCAGGTCGCGTTATGGAGCCAGAAGATCAGGATCATCCATGTGACCACCTGTGCCCCCAACATCACACTCGCGTAGAGTTTAAAGTTGGGGCGGCGATACGCCCAGAGCAGCGCAGGCACACAAAAAACATAAGCGGCCTCGGGAGCTTCAAGTGGAGGAAAGGCAACGACGTTGAGCAGAATAGTGCCTAAAAAAACCGCCAAGGGAGTCAGCCAAAAGCCGTGTTTTTCCCAAAATGGCACCGTTGGATTGTCGTAATCCGGGAACGGCGGGAACGAATCTTCGTCGGATGACATGGAGAATTACCGCGCCTCAGTCACTCAGAGGCGCAGCAGGCTACTTACCGTGACATTGTTTGAATTTTTTTCCGCTGCCACAGGGACACGGCTCGTTGCGCCCCACCTTGGGCATCGCTTTGACCGGGGTCGGCTTAGGCATGGGCAACTTGATGTTGCTACCCGAGCCCCCCGGAGTTGCTGCGGCCCCACCCGCTTGTCCATGAGGAAGCGCAGCGGGAGCGGCACCACCGATTGGCGGAGCGTTTTCGGGGCCCTGCGTTTTGGCGCCGCGACTCAACATCGAGAGCATGTTCTCGAAGGATTGAATATTCGAAGCGCTGCGGAACAAGCCCGTGCAAATTTGCAGCCGGACATTGTCCATCAGTTCTTCAAAATACTTGAAGGCCTCGCCTTTGTATTCAACGAGCGGATCTTTTTGACCGTAGCTGCGAAGCCCAATGGCGCGACGTAGCTCTTCCATCTCGGTGAGATGTTCCTGCCAGTGGCGATCGATGGCGTTGATGATGACGTAGCGCTCCAGCGAACCAAGGGCTTCGGGAATCTCCGAGGACTCTTTAACCGAGTAAGCCTTTTGGACCCGTTCGACCAAGTCGGCCTGCAAACCTTCGAACGACTTGCCGTGCATATCGGCGGTCTTAACCCCAATCGGGAAATGGGTATTTAACCAACCAGCGAGAGATTCGAGCGCGGCCTCTTCGGGACCCGCTTTATCATCCATCCCAGCCGCTTCGAGCCGGGCTACGATCTCCTCTTCGATCTGCTCAAAAATTATATTCTTCGGACGCTCTTCGTGGATCGCCGCGTTACGAATTCCGTAAACGACTTCGCGCTGTTGGTTGAGCACGTCATCGTATTGCAACAGCCGTTTGCGGATGGAGAAGTTCTGTTGCTCGACCTTCTTTTGCGCGCTCTCGATCGAGCGATTGAGCCACGGATGCTCGAGCTCTTCACCATCGCGCATGGATCCTTCCATGAGCTTGGAAGCGAGATTCCCCTGCAAGAAGAGGCGCATGAGGTTGTCTTCAAGAGACAGGAAAAACTTGGTCGTGCCGGGGTCGCCTTGACGCGAGCAACGTCCGCGCAACTGACGGTCAATTCGACGGGACTCATGACGTTCGGTGCCCACGACGTAGAGACCGCCGAGATCGCGGACGCCTTCGCCAAGTTTAATATCGGTGCCGCGACCCGCCATATTGGTGGCGATGGTGACCGCGCCGCGGTGACCGGCCCGGGCGACGATGTCGGCCTCCTGCTCGTGGAATTTTGCGTTGAGCACGGTGTGCACGACTCCCGCTCGTTTGAGCATGCGGGAAAGCACCTCGGATGACTCAACTGAAACGGTGCCGACCAGAACCGGTTGTCCGCGCTTGTTGGCTTCGGTGATCTCTTCGACCACCGCGTTGAACTTGTCGCGGCGGGTTTTGAAAATGGAATCGTTCTTGTCGTCGCGAATATTGGGCTGATTGGTCGGAATGACCTGCACGCCCAAACGGTAGATTTCACTGAATTCCGCTGCTTCCGTTTCCGCCGTGCCGGTCATACCCGCCAGCTTTTCATACATGCGGAAATAGTTCTGAATCGTAACGGTCGCGTAGGTGCGCGTCTCGCGTTCGATGTTAACTCCTTCTTTGGCTTCGACCGCCTGGTGCAAACCGTCGGACCAACGGCGACCAGCCATGACGCGGCCGGTATTTTCATCGACGATATTTACCTTACCGTCTTGGACCACGTATTCGACGTCGCGCTCGTAGATGCAATAGGCGCGGAGCAGTTGGGAGATCGCGTGGATCTGTTCGGAGACCGTGGCGTAGGCTTCGTGCGAAGCGTTTTTTTTCTCTTCACGTTGTTCGGGCGTGAGCTCGGTATCGCCATCGATGGCCGAGTGTTCGAGCGCCAAGTCGGGCAGGACAAAGGCGTCCGGATCGTCGGGACGCAGCGTGCGGCGACCCAGTTCGGAGAGGTCTGCTTGGTGCTGCTTCTGGTCGATCACAAAGTAGAGCTCCTCCTTCAAGGCGAACATCTCCGCTTTCTGCATATCCGAACTCATCTCGGTCTCGAGTTTATCGAGTGCCTTGTTCGTCGCGGCATTCTCCATCGCCCGGAGATATTGCTTGTTGTTGGGCTGGCCGAGTTTGACTTGCAGGAGTTGGCGCAGGGCATCGTGGCGGGCGTCCTGGTCTGATTCGTCGTTTTCGAGCACCTTGCGAGCTTCGCCTACAAGGCGGTTGCAAAGCTTGGCCTGCATGTCGACCAGTCGCTGCACCGTGGGCTTGAGACGAGTGAAGGGTTGTTCGCGCTCGATCGGGGCGGGACCGGAAATGATCAGCGGTGTGCGCGCTTCATCGACAAGAATCGAGTCGATTTCATCGACGATACAATACCAGTGATCGCGTTGGACCTGGTCTTCCTTGCGGGTGGCCATGCCGTTGTCGCGAAGGTAATCGAAACCGAATTCCGAGGCGGTGCCATAGGTGATATCGCAACCATACATCTCGCGGCGCACGTCAGGACGCATCTGTTGCTGAATACAGCCGACGGTGAGTCCGAGATATTTGTAGAGATGCCCCATCCACTCGGAGTCACGACGAGCGAGGTAGTCATTGACGGTGACGAGCTGAGAATTTCGCCCGGTGAGGGCGTTCAAGTAGAGCGGTAGCGTCGCGACGAGGGTTTTACCCTCACCCGTGGCCATCTCGGAAATTTTGCCCTGATGGAGGGCCATGCCACCGATCAGCTGCACATCGAAGTGCACCATATCCCATTGCTGTTCGTGCTCGTTGACCAGGCCGGTGGTGCCGACGAGGCGGCGGGCGGCGTTCTTTACGGTCGCAAATGCTTCCGGTAGAAGACCATCCAGAGACTCACCGTCTTTAAAACGGGCGCGAAACTCGTCGGTCTTAGCCTTGAGCTGCTCCTCGGAGAGGGACTGATAGGATTCCTCGATTTCGTTAATTTTAGCCACCGCGGGCTTAACGGACTCAAGAAATTTCCGGTAGTGACGACCGGCGAAACGTTTGAACAGAAAGTCGAACATGAAGAACCGGCCAGCGTAGGACGCGCCAAGCCCTTGGCAAATGACAAATCGGGTTTGTCGTTAGAGGTGAAAAACTCGATCCCTTACGAGACCAACTAAGTGAGAGGATATCGCCAAGTGAGACAGAGTGGCTCAGCCAATCTATCAAAACGCCCACGCTGTCTCAACCGAGGAGTTCTTGGCGGAAGTGATCCGCGGTGCGTTTGAGCCCCTCTTCGAGCGAAATCGTCGGCTCCCAGCTCAAGTGTTTCTGTGCGAGTGAAATGTCCGGTTTACGCTGTTTCGGATCATCGGCGGGCAAAGGCTGGTGCACGATCTTCGAGGAGCTACCGACGACTTGGAGGGTTTTTTCGGCGAGCTCCAGCATGGTGAACTCGCCCGGGTTGCCGATATTGATCGGCCCGACCACTTCTTCCTGCTCCATCAGGCGCAGGAATCCCTCGATGAGGTCATCGACGTAGCAAAACGACCGAGTCTGGGAACCATCGCCATAGATGGTGATGTCTTCACCCCGGAGAGCCTGCACGATAAAATTGGATACGACCCGGCCATCGTCGGGGTGCATGCGGGGTCCGTAGGTGTTAAAAATCCGGACGACCCGGATATCGACTTGGTTTTCGCGGTGGTAGTCGAAGAATAAGGTTTCCGCGCAACGCTTCCCCTCGTCGTAACAAGAACGCACCCCAATGGGGTTTACATTACCCCAATACGATTCGGGCTGCGGATGCACCGCGGGATCTCCATAAACTTCACTGGTCGACGCCTGAAAAACGCGAGCCCGCACGCGCTTGGCCAACCCGAGGCTGTTGATCGCGCCCATCACCGACGTCTTCGTGGTTTTGATCGGGTTATACTGGTAGTGCGGCGGCGATGCGGGACAGGCGAGATTGTAGATACGATCTACTTCGAATTTAAAGGGATCGGTCACGTCGTGCCGCACGAGTTCGAAGTTCGTTTTGCCCAGTAGGTGGCTGATATTCGATTTCCGGCCCGTGAAGAAATTATCGAGACACACCACATCGTGATCCTGCTCGACCAATCGGTCGCAAAGATGAGAACCCAGAAATCCGGCACCGCCGGTGACAAGAACGCGCATGATCCGACTATTTCGGGGGATGTCGGCAGATTGTCGAGCCGGTAGCGGGACATCTTCCGATCGGCGAATCACTCGCCGGTCTACGTCGAGCATGCGGATAATTGCATCTGTCGGGTTGCTCCATTGACGTAAAAGCGCGACCCTTTCGGCTTCGCCCTTTCCAATATGTCTGCCCATCGCATCGCTCTACTCCGCCACACGATACTAGCTGGTTTCATGCTGCTCCCTGTCCTGTCGATCGCCCAGAGCGATAGGAAGCCGCTTCCAGTCACGATCTATTCACGGGTCGCGCCAGACTACAAACGGGAGCTGCTAGAAAACGGTAAACCCACTCCGGAACGCTACGCCATCGGCTTCGGCGGACGCGTCGACGGCACGCTTTGGGATCAAAGCCAAGAGAAGGAGCATTTCCCTGAAATCGCCGGCACCATCGCGGAGGAATTGGCCCGGCAGAACTACTTTTACGCTGCGGAAAAAGAGGATGCCGACCTGATGGTCATCATCCATTGGGGACGCACCAATCCCGCGAATTCAGCGTCATTCGGTGATGGAGTAAACGTGGCCGGGCAGGCTTACCAAGCTTTGGGTGCTGCAGTATCGGGTGTCGAATCGCAGGACTCCGGTGGCGGCCTTTCACTCGTCGACGCGCAGGTGACGGCAATCGCGGACGCCAATGCCCAGTTGGACAGCGCCATGGCGCTCATGCAGATGGAAAACCGCATGCAGGAACTCCGCGACGAGAAGACGGCCAAGGTCTTGGGCTATACCGATGAGTTGAATCGCAATAACGACATCGCTCGATTCGCAGGCAGCGACCGCTTCAACCTGCTACTGGAGGACGTGCACGACCCGCGTTACTACGTGATCGTGACGGCCTACGATTTCCGACAACTCACTGAAAACACCCAAAAAAAGAAGCCGGTCCCCCGCTGGGTGACTCGATTTAGTATCCGCACCCGCGGCAACAATTTCATGGAGAGCGTCGACGAGATGGCGCTGAGTGCCGGAAAATATTTTGGCCGCGACTCCGGACGACTCATTCGCGATCACAAAGGTGAAGTGAGTATCGGCGAGATGCAGGTAGTGGGCACGACCTCAGGCAACACTCCCGAGGACGAGTAATCTCCCCAACCCGGCTGTGCTCGTGAGAGCGCACGTTAAGCAGTCACTCACTTGCTCAAATGGTATAAGACTACGAAATTCGTCTTGGTTTCTCGAAATTTTCTTCGCCCATTCACCCATGTCCTCACTCCGCATTCTTCTGTTATTCTCTCTCGTTTGCTCGGCCGTTTGGGCCGATGATAAGCCGATTCCCGTTTCCATCTACTCCCGAGTGTCTCCCAACTACGAACGGGAGTTGGAACAAGACGGAACCTACAAACGGGAATTCTACGCGATCGGCTATGGCGGCCGCGTCGACGGCACCGTTTGGGACACAACCCAGGAGAAGGAAAATTTCCCTGAAATCGCTGGAATCGTCGCGGAAGAACTAGCGAAACAAAATTACCATTTTTCACCCGATAAAAATACCGCCGACCTACTCATCGTCCTCCATTGGGGAACGACTGCGCCGTTTAACTCCGGAAATTTAACCGACAGCGTCAATTTGGCGGGCGACGCGTTTCGCGCTTTGAATGATGCCCAGTCCGTTCAAGTCGAAGTCGATACCAGTAGTCAGGAGTCGACATCCCAAACCGTTTCATTGGTTTCGGAGCAACAAATGGAAATTCAACGCGCGAACGCCGCTTTGGATGGAGCACTCACTTCCATGCAGGCGGAACGGGCTGACCAGTCCCGCCGAGACGAACAAACCGCCAAAGTGCTGGGCTATACCGATGAACTGGCCCGCAACAATGACATGGCCCGGTTTGCCGGCAGCGATCGCTTCAATATTTTAATCAACGAAGTTCAGGAGCCTCGCTACTACGTGGTCGTTACGGCCTACGACTTCGATGAGATCACCAATCAGAAAAAGAAGAAGCGGAAGCCCGACCCAGAGTGGATCACGCGTTTCAGTATCCGCACCCGTGGCAACGACTTCATGGACCGCATCGACGACATGGCCATGCGCGCAGGAAATTATTTCGGCCGAGAATCGGGTCGTCTCATTCGCCAACGCACGGGTGAAGTCGAGATCGGGGACATGCAGGTCATCGAAACGGACACCGCTACGTTCGAAGAAGAAAATTAAGCCCGAGCCCCGGATTCATATCGGGCAATCCAGTCCAGATGCCAGGAGGCGAAATCACCCGCTTCGAGGTGTGTGCGAACCTGAGTCATGAGATCCAGGTAAAAGTGCAAATTGTGCAGGGTAAGCAACGTGCCCGCCAGCATCTCTTC
>JABIRI010000050.1 GCA_018667915.1 Opitutaceae bacterium
ATCTTGGCCGCGCTGCGGCCACTGCTACGCCACAGTTGCAGCGCCTCGCGCTTAAACTCAGCATCATACTTGTTGTTCATAAGGGACCTTTCATTTGGTCCCCACCTCCGTGTCCGTCAAATCAGGGCAACCTCAGGTCGTTAAAAAGTTCAATGAAGGCGTAGCCGCAATTAACTTTTTCCGACCTGACCCCTTCCCCTACACCGTCCGCCCACCCAACACCACGCCCCCACCCACATCCCTGCCCGAAAATCGGCGGCACTGGGCAAAGCGAGTTTGCTACGATGGCCCCATGACTTTGATCCTCGAACCCACTGCCATGTCCGTTCCGCATTCCCTTCCCTCCGATTCCGCCATGCGCAAGGCATTCTACGCCCGCGACGAATCAGCCGAGGGAATATTCCTCGTGGGAGTAAAAACCACGGGGATTTTTTGCCGCCCAACCTGCAAGGCCCGCAAACCCAAGCCCGAGAACATTTCGTTCTACCCCGACTCCACCGCCGCGCTGCACGACGGTTTTCGTCCCTGCAAACTCTGCAAGCCATTGGACTCCACCCTACCGCCGCCTCCACTCGTGCTGAAATTGCGCGATGCGATTGAGGAAAATCCCACCGCGCGAATCACGGAACAAGACCTCGTTGATCGCGGCATCGATCCCTCTACCGCTCGCCGCCAGTTTCGCCGTTACTACGGTATGACCTTTCACGCTTATGCCCGAGCCCGTCGCATGGGAATGGCGTTGAAAAATATCGGCACCGGCGAGCGCGTGACCGAAGCCCAATTCGCCCAGGGCTTCGAATCCGCTTCCGGCTTCCGCGACGCCGTGCACCGCCTCTTTGGCGCCCCGCCCAAGAACGCTGCCACTTCCACCCGTCTGCTTTTCGCGGAACGCATCACCACTCCGCTCGGTCGGATGCTGGCGGTCGCGGGAGACGACGGACTGCACATTCTCGATTTTGTGGATCGGCGCGGACTCGAGCGAAAACTCATCTCCCTGCGCCAACGCCTAAAAGTCACCGTCGTGCCGGGTTCTCATCCCGTGCTCACGACTGCGGCCGATCAAATCAAAGCCTACTTCGCGGGCGACCGCATCGATTTCGATCTTCCTCTCGCCCCCACCGGCTCCGCTTGGGAACATTCGGCATGGGATCACCTCCGGTCCATCGCACCGGGGACCACCCAAAGTTATGGTGACATGGCGAAAGCACTCGGCCGACCGGGAGCAGCGCGCGCGGTCGGTCGAGCCAATGGCATGAACTACATTTCGATCATGATCCCCTGTCATCGAGTCATCGCCGCCAACGGTAATCTGACCGGTTACGGCGGAGGCCTGTGGCGCAAACAATGGCTCCTCAGCCACGAGCAAAAACTGAAAGGCGCCTCGCCTCAGTGAGAACGCAGGACTGGGTAAGATTCATTGGCCTATGTGCGATTTGGAGCAGTTCGTTTGTCTTCATCCGCATTTGCTCGCCGGTGCTCGGGCCGGCTTTCACCGCCGCCGGCAGACTGGGCATCGCTGGTCTGGTATTGGTCGTTTACCTACGTGCGGTCGGATTTGATTCCCGGTGGCGCGACTTCCGGGGATTGTATTTCCGGATCGGACTGCTCGCCTCCGCCATTCCTTTTTCCTGTTTCGCGATCGGCGCCCTACAACTTCCTGCTTCCCTACTCGGTATTCTGAACGCCTGCACCCCGTTGTTCGGTTCCATCTTCGCGGCCATCTGGCTGGGGGAGGGATTTGGCTTAAAACGGGCCATCGGAGTTTTTCTCGGTCTCACGGGCGTCACGGTTGCCAACGGGTTAGGCAATGTTGAGCTGTCCACCGCCACCTTCATCGCGATTGGCGTCACCGTGATCGCGCCGCTTTGCTACGCGCTCTCCGGTGTATTCATCAAACTACGCGCGAGTCATCTTCCCTCCCAAGGCATCGCGGCCTGGAGCCAATTATCTGTCGCGCCAATTGTCCTGCTGGGGCTCCCGATTTCACCTTTGATTTCAATTCCGGGCCCAACCGAAATCATAGCATTGCTGCTCTTGGCCGTGTTTGGCAGCGCGCTCGCGTATCTCTTGTTCTATCGACTGCTCTCCGACATCGGCCCCACGCGATGCACGACGATCACGTTCATTATTCCGGTGTTTTCCATGGGTTGGGGCGCGCTGTTACTCGGAGAACAAATCACGCCGGGTATGATCATCGGTTGTGTGGTGATGATCGCGGGGACGTTGTTGGTGATGTCGCCGGTTCCGGCTAAGTCGTAATCACGATTTCATCGTCACGACGATCTTACCGAACTGCCCACCCTGCTCCATTAAATCGAACGCGGCGGCCGCTTCAGACAGAGCAAACGTTCCACTTACAATTGGTCGTATTTGGTGCTGCTCCACAAACGCGATCATCGCCCCCCAGTCGGCCGGGCTCCCCATGGTCGTGCCGAGTAGGCTGATCTGTTTCCAGAATACTTTGCGCATCGGCAATACCTCCGGATCACCGCGGGTCGCGCCAAAAAACACCACGCGTGCTCCTGGTCGGCAGAGATCTATCAACCCCTTGAAGCCCTCGCCGCCCGCGCTGTCCATGATCACGTCAAAACCATCCACCGATCCGCGGGCCGCTTTTCCCCAACCCTCTTCGCGATAGTTAAACCCGCCTTGAGCTCCCAACGAAATCGCCCGGTCGATCTTCTCGGCGCTGCTCGAGGTCACCCATACTTCGGCGCCAGCCGCCACCGCATACTGCAACGCGAATAAGGCGACCCCGCCGCCGATTCCCGAAATCAGCACCCGCTCACCCGCCCGCAATTGAGCGCGGGAAAAGAGTGCCCGATACGCCGTCAGTCCCGCCAACGGCAGCGCTGCGGCTTCGCTCCAACTCAGGTGCGCCGGCTTCTTCGCCAATTGAGTGGCCGGCACCACCACCTGCTCAGCGAGAGTTCCCGCGCGCGGCAAACCGAGAATGCTAAAATCCGCCGCCTGCGCGTGCTCGTCATCCCCCCAGTCAAAACTCGGATTGATCACCACGTCATCGCCGGCCGCCCATTCCGTGACACCTTCCCCAACCCCGGTAATCACACCGGCGCCATCCGACCCCGGAATCAACGGATACGTGATCCCGGCATATTGTCCCAGCTTGATCCAAAGATCCCGATGGTTAAGCGCGGCGGCCTGCACACTCACCAATACGTCCCCGGGACCGGGAGTCGGATCGGCCCCGGCTGCAATTTCGATTTCATTGAGGGCAGGTATTTGGACAGCATTCATGATCGGTGCGCAATGATCTGCCCTTGTCTTAGAAACGCGAGTCACTGTCACTCTTTCCGTGCTCATCGCCCTGCATAAACCCTTTGGCTTCCTTTCTCAGTTCACCCCTGAGCCCGGATCCAAGTGGCGCACCTTGGCTGACTTTAACCTTCCGCCCAAAGTCTACTCGTTGGGACGCTTGGACGCCGATTCCGAAGGACTGCTCCTGCTCAGCGACGAACCGGGCCTCAACGCCCAGTTGCTTAAGCCCAAAAACGGACACCGCCGGGAGTATTGGGTGCAGGTCGAGGGCATCGTCTCAGATGAAGCGCTCGCTGAACTGTCGGCCGGCGTAACCCTCCGTGGTCAGCGCACACTTCCTTGCATCGCTCGCCGGCTCGATCCCGCGCCGCCACTTCCACCCCGTGATCCCCCGATTCGCGTGCGTAAGACCGTTCCCGACAGCTGGATCTCGCTTGCCCTCATCGAAGGCAAAAACCGCCAGGTGCGACGCATGACGGCCGCCGCCGGTTTACCGACGCTGCGACTTCATCGTGCCGCCGTGGGAGACTTGTTACTTGATTCGCTCGATCTTACGCCGGGAAATTGGCGCGAGCTCTCAGCCGAGGAACGCACTCAAGCGATTCCTACGCGGTAGGCCACGGACCCGTAATCGCTACGGTGTAACCGGGCTTCTGGATGTTCGCAAAAAGCGTCGATCCATCGGGCGAGAAACACGCTCCGGCCCACTCGCTGCCTTCCGGGGCAACGTTGGCCGCGATTTCATAAAACTCTCCTTCGGCCGTGACACCCATAATGCGGTTAACCCCTTTGGTGTCTTCGCAAATGATTAAATCGCCCCACGGAGCCACCGTGATGTTGTCACCGTTTTTCAATAATTCGGTGTCGTTGGGCTCCGCGAACAACTCGATTCGACCCGGCTGCTCCGCTTCTCGGGCGGTGCCTTCATAGGGACTCGGAATGTAACGGAAGATTTGGCCAAACGTATTCGCACCACCATTGGTCAACGCAAAATAGCCTTCACCCTCGCCCCACCACGCGCCTTCACCGCGCGCAAATACCGCCGCACCCTTGGCCCGGCCACGATAACGCAGGTCCAGGGTCGGGCTATCGACATTGTCCAAATCAATCCACTCCACCTCGAGCGGCCGACCCATCGGGAAGGTCGGCAACGTCGGCCAATTCCGCGTATCCGTCTGCGGTTGTCCTTTGATGGCGAGCGCCTGCAGCCGGCCACCGGCTGCCAGATTGCCCGGTTCGTGCGGCAAGAAACGATAGAGCAGTCCGTCCCCGAGATCTTCGGTTTCATAAACCGCCCCGGAGGCGGGATCGACCGTGACGGCTTCATGCCGGAATCGTCCCATATCGCGTAAAACGACCGGTTTCAATAAACCGGGTTCGGTCGTGGGAGTGACTTCGAAATTGTAGCCATGCCAGTCTTCCTCATGAGGCTCCCGCTCGGCGTTTACCTCTTCACAGGTCACCCACGTTCCCCAGGGAGTGGGACCGCCCGCACAGTTCCGTTGCGTGCCGGTCAAGGAGAGGAAGTGGTTATCCATCCGCTGCTTTTTCGTATCAAAAACGATCGTGGACGTTCCTCCCAATCCCGGTTCGATCATCCCACCGGCATCATAAATCAAATCACGGTCCACCAACCCCAACCGTTCGTTGTTGGGACCGAACGGACTGTGTTGCTTCCACGCGCTTTGGTTTTCGTGGTTGCGCACCAAAATTGTGCGACCGTCCGGGGCGGCAAACGCCCCCATGCCATCGTGCATGCCGGGGACGAGAAGCCCGTCGTCCATTTCCGCCCCGGCCGGTGAAAACGTCGTGTAGGAAAAACCCCGCGGCAGTTGGATCGGGTTTCCCGCCAAAGCCTGTAGCGGCCCCAATTCGCGTGCACCCAAAGGCTTCGGAGCCATGGCGGCTCCGAGGGGATGATTTACCAGAGTCCGCAGACCAAGGAAAGCAGCGGAGCCCAAACCGGCTGACCGCAAAAAATCACGACGCGTATTCACTCAAACATAAAGATATTCACTTATCGGGAAGTCAAAGCCGCAGCCGAAGTTAACCCGGACTCGTTGCATTCCGTTAACCAGCGGAGCGTCAACTTCACCTCTGCCGGGGGTAATCAGTATACCCTTCTTTTCCGCCTCCATAAAACGTATCCGGATTGGGTGCATTCAATTCGGCGCCGTTCGCGATGCGCTCCGGCAGGTCAGGATTCGCTATGTAAAGGTTTCCCCACGAGATCGCGTCCGCTTCCCCGGCGGCCAGAAGCGCGGTCCCGTCCTCGGGTGAGAGTTGTTGGTTCGCGATGAATGGACCGCCAAAGGCCGCTTTCAGTTCGGGGCCTAGTCGTGGTGACTCCTGAGATTCCCGCGCGAAAAGAAATGCGATTTTACGACGACCCAGCTCGCGGGCGAGGTAGCCAAATACTTCAGACCGATATTCGACCTCCGCATCATGGGATTCGCCGCGTGGCGCGATATGCATTCCTACCCGATCAGCTCCCCACACGTCGATCACGGCATCCGTGACCTCCAAATGTAGTCGAGCACGATTTACAATCGAGCCTCCGTAATTGTCCGTGCGCTGATTGCTGTCGGGATAAAGAAACTGGTCCAGCAGGTAACCGTTGGCACCGTGAACCTCGACGCCGTCAAAGCCCGCCCGCTTGGCATTCTGGGCTCCCTTCCCGAACGCCTCCACGATTGCCGGAATCTCAGCAGTCTCTAGCGCTCGCGGCGTCACAAACGGTTTCTTTGGCCGGATGTGGCTGACGTGTCCCTCCGCGGCGACAGCCGAGGGAGCCAAGGGAAGTTCGCCATTCAAATAGACCGGATCCGAAATCCGGCCCACGTGCCACAGTTGGAGAAATATCCGACCGCCGGCATCATGCACCGCCGCTGTGACCTGTTTCCACCCTTCTACCTGGGCCTCCGACCAAATGCCCGGCGTATCAGGATAACCTACCCCCATCGGGTCAACCGAAGTCGCCTCGGTGAGGATGAGCCCCGCCGAGGCACGTTGCCGATAATACTCCGCCATCAACGCAGTCGGCACCCGCCCCGCCCCCGCCCGGCAGCGCGTGAGCGGCGCCATGATAATGCGATTGGGCAAGTCGAGATCACCGATGCGCAAAGGCGTGGCGAGAGAGGGAACGTTTACAACGGACATAGTGGGTAGGCCGAATTCTAGAGGTTACGCGTTGGCAACCGCATCCAATGCCTGACCGATTGCGTCGGCCGATTGCAAACCAACCAACTGACTGACGGCCCGACCATCGCGGAAGATCACGAGAGTCGGCATGGCCCGCACGCCATTATTCTGCGCCAAACGGGCTTCAGCATCTACATCGACTTTAACAATCTTCACGCTGTCCGCGCGGCTCTCGGCGACTTGTTCCAGGATCGGCGCCAGCGCCTTACATGGTCCGCACCATTGGGCCCAGAAATCTACGAGCACCAAACGGTCACGAGAGGCCTCGACGACGCTCTGTTCAAAATCCGCCTCGGTGGCGGTAAATACGTTGGAATGAGTTGTATTCATGATTGTTGACTAATCAGTCAACAATTCTGGAAACGCAAGTGGACCACGAAAATTTTCGGAAGCTCAGCTTCTGCAACGTTATCCTGCTAACGAAACAGGCACCGGTTTGCGCGCTTGAAGGTGCTCGCACACCCGGTCGGCCAAATCCTCGATCAAATTCAAATCATTGTGCAACCGAGCCTGGGCCACCAGCCCTTCGGAAACAGCCATGGCGCAGCGCACTTTACAGGTGATATCCCCGGCTTCCACCAATCCGGCATCCTGTGCATCGGCGATCGCAGTCACCCAAAACGAGCGAACTTCGTCCAACAACTCCCGCACCTTATCGCGAATCGCATCATCCCGATTTCCAATTTCAGATCCCAAGGCACACATCACGCACCCTAGCACGCGGCCATATTTTTCCTTCAACTCAACCTGCATCGCATAGGTGGCGTTGCAGGTATTGCGAATCCGTTCCAACGGCGGGATCGAAGGAGCGAACATTTCTTCCAACTGCGGTTTGTGTTCAATCCACATGCAATCCAACGCGCGGACCGCAAGGTCGGACTTGGATTCAAAAAAATGGTAGAAACTACCTTTGCGCACATCAGCCCGTTTGCAGATATCGTCGATCGTGACGGACCCGTAGCTCTCTCCCCAGAGGAGATAAAGCGCGGCGTCCATCAGACGTTGATCGGCGTTACTGGTGCGTCCCATTGCGCGCAACCTACGCGGCCCGCCGCCTCTATCAAGCTACACCTGCAGATAATATCACGTGTCCGTATCCGGATTCTCAACGGCATGCCGCCCGGCCAACCAACCACATACGAAGAGTTGAATGGGGTGATAGATCATTACCGGCAGGAGGATTACACCCAATCCGGGGTGCGCTCCGAAGATGACATTCGCCAAGGGAACTCCGGTGGCTAAACTCTTTTGTGAACCACTGATAATCATCACAATACGCTCATTCGGAGCTAATCTCAGCACCTTGCCCAACAACCGCGCGCCCGTCACCGCAGCCGTCATCAGCAACCCTACCCCCACAAGGCTCCAAACCAGGGTTCCCATCCCTTGATTTCGCCAGATTTCGGTCTGCACCGAGTTACAAAAGGCCGCATATACAATGAATAGAATCGTAGCATTCGAAAAATGAGTGAGGCGCTTTTTGTTCGCATCCGCTTTGGCCTTGGCCCCCAAACGTCTCACGATCTGTCCGATGGCAAGTGGCACGAGCAACAGCACACACACTTCACCCAACACGCTCGCTAACGACTGATCGCCGCCACTGGACTTCATCAACCACGCTACCCAAATCGGGGTCAAAAACACGCCCAGCACATTGGACAAAACCGCGTTAAAAATGGCGGCCGCGACGTTCCCTCCCGCTGCCGCGGCCAACACCACGGCCATGATAATTGTCGAAGGCAGCACGCAGAGAAACAGAAACCCGAGCCGTAAATCCGGAGAAAGTTTTGCACCGATCAGCGCGTCCATGGTCAGACCGAGCAGCGGAAAAAATAAGAAGCAGAACCCTTGCACCCCGAGGTGTAAACGACCCTGGCTGGCGCCGTCGCGCAACGCCTTCGCAGGCAAGGTCAATCCCTGCACAAAAAACACGAACGCAACCGCCAGCTTAGTGGTCACCTGCGCCTGTAACGGTCCCCCCGTGGCTCCGCCTTCCGGCGCGACCCAGGCCATCGCCACCGCAAAGGGCATTCCGAACATGAACCAATTCTTTTTGAAAAACGCGATCATGAGTCAGCGCGATCAGATGAACTTCCCGCCAAACGACGGCGCACGATATCGACCAACTCTTGGCGACCCTCCAGCTTCAACATGAAAACCGTTGCCGCAAATACCCCCGCGCCCACGGGAATCAAAATCACCAGTCTCAGCAGATCCATCGCCATCCCCGGCCCGGCCGAGGACAACCCCCAGCTGCCCAAAGCCACGGCGATGCCCATGCCCGCACTTGCGACGACGATCTTCCCGAGATCGCGAGCCAGTGGACCAAACGCCAATTCGGGTCTC
>JABIRI010000287.1 GCA_018667915.1 Opitutaceae bacterium
CGACCAACCCTTCTTTCTCTATCTCGCCTACGACACTCCCCACGCGGCCTTGCAACTCCCCACCACCGCCTACCCCGCCGGAGGTGGCACTCAGGGCGGCGTCCAGTGGATCGGCTCTCCAGGCCATATGATCAATACCGCCGCGGGCACCATCGATTCCTGGCGGCACCCCGATTATACTGACCGAGGCTGGACCGACGAAGAAGAACGCTTCGCCACCCTCGTGCGACGAATGGATGATAATATTGGTGACCTCCTCCAGACCTTGCGCGATCTGGAAATTGACGAGAACACGCTTGTCGTTTTCACCGCCGATAATGGCCCGCACAATGTCCACTATTTGACCGATGGCAGCTATGCCCCGACCTCCTTCGATTCCTTCGGGCCCTTCGAAGGCATCAAACGAGATTGCTATGAAGGTGGTGTGCGCCAACCGACCTTTGCCTGGTGGCCCCAAACCATCGCCGCGGGTCGAATCGACCATACCCCGACTCAGTTTCATGACTGGATGGCCACCTTCTGTGATCTGGCCCAACTCCCTACTCCCGCTCGGAGCGATGGCGTGCCGCTGGTCCCCATTCTAACCGGCAGCGGTGAGCAACTGGAGGGTCTCGTCTACGTAGAATTCAATCAACGTGGACAAGTGCCCAACTACGAAGAGTTCCCCCACCACGCCGGTGAAAAGCGCCTCAACCAACAGCTCATTTTCCTCGAGGGCTACAAAGGAGTTCGCAACAATATCCAGGGGCACTCGGATCACTTTCAAATCTATGATGTCCGCACCGACCTTGCGGAAGCACATGATTTATTCGCGAACCCGCCAGCCGGCCAATCCACCTTCTTCACCGCGCTCCAACAGCGCATGAAAGATCGCGTCCTTCAAGTCCGCCAAATCGAACGCGACGATCCCTTCGATCCCAGCACAGACAAGGTGGAAGCGCGTCCGTATGACAACGAACTCGTTCCTCCCGTGTTGGCAGCCGTGACTTCCGGCATCGATGTCGCAGCCTACGAGGGATCCTGGCCCTGGCTCCCAAAATTCTCCGAGCTCACCTCCGTAAAGACGACCCGAGCCGCCACGTTTGAAGTCAACCGGCATCTCACCCGAACCACCGATGCGGGGCTCTCCTACCAAGGGTATCTGGAAGTGCCCACGGATGGCGTTTGGACATTCTATGCCAACTCCGATGCCGGGATGCATCTGCGCATTCACGAATCCCAAGTCATCGATGATGACTTCAATCACGACGGATCCGAGGCGAGTGGAACCATCCGGCTCGCCGCCGGACTGCATCCCTTCACTCTTTTCTATCGGACCGACGACGATGCGCCCCGCTTGTCACTGCGTTGGTCAGGACCAGCCACCGCCAAACAAGACGTCCCCGCCACGTCACTATTTCGTATTCATGTTCCCGACGCCTAATCGCCTTCTGCCCGGATGCTAGAGCGGGGGCAATCGCGCCTAGATAAGCACCGAATCAATATTCATCGAATTTCATTTTGAAATCGGTGAGTGACTTGCCTCAGTTTGGGGACTTGAAGACTTGGCTATCCGATTACGTCTCCGCCCAAAAAGCGGCTCTTGATTCCATCTCAACCGTCGAGGTTGAGAACGCAGTCGATCTCCTGCGCGAAGCTCACACCAACGATCGTCAGATCTTCGTGATCGGGAATGGCGGCAGTGCTGCGAACGCGTCCCACTTCGCGACCGATCTGGGCAAGGGGTCTTCCGACGCACTGGGAAAACGTTTTCGCGTGATGTCACTCACCGACAATACCCCTTGGATTACCGCGCTCGGTAATGATGACGACTATTCCGATATCTTCCGTCGTCAGCTCGAGAACTTTGCGCGCGCCAGTGACATCGTGCTCGCCATGAGTGTCAGCGGGAACTCTCCCAATTTAGTGAACGCGATGAACTGGGCCAACGACCACAACCTTACCACCATCGCATTGGTCAGTGCCCTACCCGGCAAACTTTCCGACATCGCCCAACACGTGATCAAGGTCGACGACACGCACTTCGGTCGGGTCGAGGATGCCCACATGGGCATCTGCCATATGTTGGCCTATGCATTCATGGAAGTGAACGAGCCGAACAATTGAGTGGGAGAGGTCCCTCTACCCCACCGCCTCTGGCGTATAGAGCGGATTGTGATCCACGAAGGGACAGAGCCCCAACCACTCGGACATTCGCCGGGTGTAGATTGGTAGCGCTTCGACCTTGAGGTCTCCCGTAGAGAGCGCGCTCG
>JABIRI010000049.1 GCA_018667915.1 Opitutaceae bacterium
GGCATTTTTCAAACTGCCGAACACCTGCGCAAAAACCACCGCGAGGTCTTGCCGGTTCAGCCCGACCGCTTCCCGGGGAGTCCAAGCCATGTCGTCCTCGACATCAGGACGATCCCATAGGCTCCCTCCCTCGTCGCCTGCGAGCATCTGCAGGGCGCGTTCCAGTGGATACGTCGAGTAGAGACTGATAATGAAATACTCATCCGTGATGCACAATGCGATCACCTGCTCTTTCGAGGGCGAAATCGGCGAGGGACTTTTCATTAACACAATTTCTTGCCCCAAGTAATCCCGGGCCTCCATGCCCGGAGGCAACGCCCCCTGCGGGAACATCCGAGCCTGTAAAGTCGTCCAGGTTAGCCGCAGCCGATCAGCATCGCGTAACTTGAATGCCAGAAGCTGGGGCTGTTGCCCCATCGGCGTATGTTCAAATGAAATTCCGGCGTCACCTTCATGGAACTGCGCCATAATTATACCGGTGCCCAATGCGCCGAATATATCCTCTTTTAAATCGACTCCAAAGTTCTGACTGAACTGCAGGTTCATTCCATTCCACATTTCGATAAACGCTGGATTCAGATCTTCCGCGATTCCCTCCAAAACAGGAACGAGCAGACTCAGATCAACCGCGGCAGTCCCCACGACGTTCCACTCCTGTGGCATCCATTCGGGACTAGGAAAACGCTCTGAGCCATCGGGCATAAGCTGCCATAGCCCCCCCGCGTCGGGTTCGTAGAGAATGCCACTCGCCGATCGCGTGTAGTCCTCCTCGATGCTCCCCACGACATAAAGACCGTGAAAATCATCTCCGCCGAATGCCGGTAAAAGTTCCGTCGGTCTCAGCGGCATCTGGCCCTCGGCCGAAGCCGGCGGCACCGGCTGTTCCCCGATGGCCGTTTGCAGCGCGCTATAGATCGGAGGAGCATGCAACCAGAGTAGCCAATCGGCAAAACCCTCTCGTTCAAAAATTCGGTCGTATTGGGGAGAATACCGAAAGCTTTCCACCACTCCGCGACCCCGTCGCCGGTCGATGATTGAAAGCAAGGTGTCTTTTCGTCCTGTGAGGGCACACACCCCGTCGAAAACCGCGACAAACATCGTCGCATCATCACTGGCCTCGACCACGTCCCCCTCGGTCGTGTCCGCAGAGTCCCTCCCCGATTTATCTTCGGTAAAAATTTCAACTCCGTCGTATTCTTCGATCACCATCGCCACATCTCCATCACCCGATTCCATTTCGTCGTGAAAAAACTGAGCGATCAGATCTTCGTTTTTTCCCACTTCCAAAACGATGCCGATATCCGGGCTTTGCTCCCACTCGCTCATCGGTCCCGCATCCAGTGAATCCAAAAAGAAAGCCCATCCTCCCGTAATCAACCGGGAAGCTTCTTCCCACTCGATACCAGTATTTTCGGTGAAACGTTTTTTAAGATCATCAAACTCAATTTGCTCCCACATCGGCGCGACAAAATCACTCCACTGCGGATCTTCCATCAGTCGCGCCAAAGGGGTTAAGTGAAAATCTTCCTGCGTGGCGGGAAGATCTTCCATCGCAAAAAGCAGGTCCACTTCGGCCGGCACCACTTCGAGAACATCCGCCCGGCTGAGCGGGAGCCCCACGATTAAAATGCTAAGAAATATTAAGCGCTTCATACAAAATAGGAGGTTGGGCAGTTGGAGAGAATTAAGGCGTCCCTTTCCCAGGACGCGGCGGAGGGAAGTATCTGAATCCGTTGTTGGGGTTTCGTGGATCAAATGAAAATGCTTCGCGGTTACGTAAAAATGTTTTCAGCACATCAGCGGGAATGGCAAAACTCAGTCCTTCGACGCCCGCCATCATGGCCTTCATATTGTTCACGCCGACTACCTCTCCTCTCAAATTAAACAGCGGCCCGCCCGAATTCCCGGGATTAATTTGCGTCGTGGTCTGAAGGTAAAGTTGTCCCGCAAATGCTCGGTTCTTAAGGCTAATAATGCCTTCCGAAACGGTGCGATCGAGTCCGAGCGGACTGCCGATCGCAAAAACCGGTTACCCCTCTTCCAACACGACTGAATCGCCGATGGGAATCGGACGGAAATCGATCGCTTCTTCCGATTCGATCTTCAACAGCGCTAGATCCAAATTAGCATCGATTGAAATGATTCGCACGTTTTCGAAAACTTCTTGCTCCATGCCCGTCCCGCCGGTCTGGAAACGAGTCACCTCGATGTGCTGTTCACCCGCTACGACGTGTTGATTCGTAATCAAATAGCCCTCTTCACTGATAAAAAACCCCGACCCCATTCCTGACGGAGTGCTGACTTGAACAACCGATGCACCGACCTGTTTGACGTGGTTACGAACCGATTGAAACCGGCCCCCACTCGATTCGGTAAACAAACCGGTCTCGACCGTGGCCGCGCCGTCATCCTCGTCGTTGGTCGCTTCGATCGCGCGGCTGGAGACAACTTCTTCGGTTGGGATGTCCACGATCCGGTAACCCAGATCGACTACGATACGTTCCGGAGTCTCGGCAATAACGGTCGCGGTGAGGGTCGCCCCACCTTTGAGCTGCACGATTTTTACCGCCGCCCGAGTCGCGACAGAAAGCACCAGGCTAACCGCCAAAAACAGGAGCACCCTCAAAGGGCCGGACAACAACGACATGCGTCAACCACAGTCACGAAATAATGATGCGTCAAACGCCAACCGAATCTCGACGGACGATTTTCCACAGTTTCCGGGCATCGGTGATCGTTTGAGCCAAAGCCTCGGGCGTCAGGGCCTGTTTGGGATCGTCGCCAATACCTTTGGACGGTTCGACGTGGGATTCGATACAGAGTCCGTCCGCGCCGTAGGCGATAGCAGCCATTGAACAGGCGGGCACGTAAGTGGCCTTCCCCACCGAATGCGAGGGATCCACCACGACCGGCGCCCAACTCTTTTCTTTTAACAGAGGCGTGATGCTCTCGTCCGGGTGGTTTCGGTATCCGTCCAGTCCTGGTTTCGTGCCCCGAGGGCAAAGTAAGATGTTGGGATTACCAAAACTCACAATATACTCTGCTGCTGCAATAAACTCGTCAATCGGCCCCATGTGAATGCTCCGCTTGAGTAATACGACGGTTTCGGTTTCAGCAATGGCCCGGCCAATCGAGCGCAGTAAGGAATAGTTCAAGGCGTTGCGCGCGCCGATCTGCAACATGTGCACACCGGCATCGAGAGCCATCTTGAGGTGATCTTCATCCATGACTTCCGCGTCCACCGGCAGTCCGGTGCGGCGCGAGGCTTCCATCAAAATATCCAACGATTTTACGTCCCCTTGGAACGAATAAGGATTGGTGCGCGGTTTCCAAACTCCCCCTCGGATAACGTGTCCACCGGCCTCTTTAACCGCTTCGGCGGTTTCGTAGAAGTAGTTCGGGTTTTTAGGATCGATGGTGCACTGCCCCGCAATCACGAACAGCTCCTCGCCCAACGTCGCGCCTCCGATATTGATCCGATGGGATGACAAGTCCGACCGCCGATCCATCAGCTTGAAGCCCGACTGGATGCGGTCCACGCGATCAACGTAATCCAAACCTTCAATCCGGTTGATCATCAATTCCTCGCGCTCGTCGCCCAGAATCGCGTAGATCGTCCGGACGGCACCGATGATGGGCTGCAGCTTACAGTCGAACTCGCAGACGATGGCCGTGAGCTCAGCAACTTGAGGGTCCGTAAGACGGTTGGATTTGGGGAGGATCATAGGAATTCAGGAAATAAAAAAGCCGCCCGGAGGCGGCTCATTAGCGGATGGTTTTAGTGAAAATAAAACGTCTGCGTGCGCCGCTTAGCCGGTTCGGTTAAAACCAAACCAAAAACTAAAATAGAAATAGACGAACGTCGACATAGTCTCGAGAAGGTGGCCTCAACGTTGGGTTGTCAACGCCGCGCTGAAAGCCTCGGGCAATTCAGCTTGTGCTGAGAAGGTGTGCTTCTCGCCGTCCCACTCGTAAGTAAACGACGTGCGAAAGGAATGTAGATACAGCCGTTTCAGACCCGTATCCTTGGCGAAACTACGATTGAGCTTAAAATCGCCGTAAGTCGCATCGCCCACAATGGGCAATTGATGGCGGGTGCATTGGACGCGCAGCTGGTGACTGCGTCCGGTTTTGGGTTCCAGTTGTATCAGACTGAGCGGATGGGAAATCCAGCGCCCCGTTTCCACGACTTGCATATGTGCTTCCGACGGCATGTGACCCGCGCGTGCGTCTGTCCGAACGTGGCCATGTTGTTTTTTGATCGATAGCCGGTCCTGCCATATTTCCCGCCGATTCAAGGGTTCGCCGAAAACCAATGCCGCATAGAATTTGCGCACCCGACGTTCCTTGAAGCGCCGGCGAATGTGAAGGGCGAGCGCTTCGCTCCGGGCCAGTAAAACGATTCCCGACGTGGCCGAATCAAGTCGATTCAGTAACCAGACGCGCTTGGGTTCGCCCGACTTATTGCGATACTCAAAGCACTCATCTTTCAACGAATACGGCGCATTGATCAGAGACCGGGCCTCCTCTCCGGTCTGGTTCGGGTGGGACAAAACCCCTACCGGTTTCGACAAGGCAATCATGCCCGCCGAATCTTCGCAGATGACTTGAACATCTCTGCCTAATGGAGCCTGGTTGGCGAAATCTTCCGGTAGCATGGTCATGGTTATTGGTAGTGGAAAGTCAGTCGAATCGGGGTGCTTTCACCAAGGATCGTGCGCATCTCATCATCCCATTCACCGAAACCATTTGCCGTTCGTGCGGGGGCTGCAATCGCTTCGACCGCCACCCCATCCCACAAAGGACCCGCGTTGCCGTTCACTTTGTCAATCGTGACCGTGCCATCGTCGTGAAGCGTGAACCAAACCTGCACCCGGCTCCCATCCAAGGGAAAACCAAGTCGGCGCTCGATCTTGGCACGAATATCGTGAATCCAACCCAATCGAATTACCTCGAGGCTACGAGCGAAGTAGTCGCCAAAAGTCGTGCGCAAGGCTTCATGCGCGATGACGCCGATATTCTGGGAACCGGTCACACGATTGGAGAAAATTGCCGGCTTGATCTGGGAGCGCGCGAGATTGGGGCGAGCGGCTGGTTGGTTGGGATTGGGACGATAATAGATCCCCTGACCCGTTTCCGAGGCCTGTGCTGGATCCGTAATGCCTTCGATGGGTTCATCGATGTCGGCTTGGGGGTTTTCCGGCAATTCAACGACATTGGTGCCAATGCCATCCTCATTTTCTCCACGGATGTCTTCGGTTCCGCTGAGAGGATCTTGGGCCAGAGCCGGGAGTTCCTGCTGGTCGGTCGCTTCCGATTCGACCGTTTCCGGTGCAGGTGGGACCACCGCAACCGGCGGCGTAGGTTCGGCGTCATCTCCCGTGACAATGGAGGTCGATTCGACATCATCCTCCCCGACAGTTGATGGCATGTCCCCGAGTTCTTCCGCCGCTTCCTCCTGCGCTAGCTGCTGATTTCGGTCGGAGAAATTCTGAGATTCGTCCGGTGCATTATCCGGAGCATCCGGATTGGCGTCGACATAGGTATCGGGCGGCGGCGGTGGCAATGACGCCAGTTCGATGTCGAAGCTCTGTTCTTGCGGCAGCGCGGCAGATCCCGCGGGAGTTACATCGGCCAGAAAACGGTGCTGAATTCTAGGCGCTATCCAAATCAGCAGCAGATGAATAATGAGGGCTCCTCCTACTCCGGCGCGCCAGGCGAGTGTCTGATTTGGTCCGCGCACCCACCCAGACCATCCACCGCGTATCACACGCGTCGATCGACGGCGGGGTTTACGGAATTTTCGAGAGATGCGCGGCATTACGGAACAGTTCAGGTCAACAGACCGGCATCGGTCAAAATATGTTTCGTCTCATCCAAAGGTAATCCGATGATATTACTCAAAGAGCCTTCATACCGCATTACGATCATCTCTCCGCTCTCCTGAATCGCATACCCGCCGGCTTTATCCAGCGTGTAAACCTTCTCCAGATACGCAGTGATAACGTCATCCGTGAGCTCACGGAAATAGACGAGACTCTCCACTCCTCGCTCGATGCGGACCTTTTTTCCCCGATTCAGCAGCACCATACCCGTAAATACGGAATGCGACCGGCCGCTCAATTCCATCAGCATGGATCGCGCTTCCTTCAGGTCTGCGGGTTTATTTAGCACCTGCTCATCAACAAATACCGTGGTATCCGCCCCTAGAATCCAGGCGGCGGGATTCCGGTCCGCCACCCAGGACGCTTTCAGATTTGCATTATGAGCGACCAATTGACGCGGGTCTCGGTCGCGTTCTTCTTGTTCAACCACGTCTGCCACCTGCACCTCAAAGGGGATCCCCAATTGCCGCAAAAGCTCGTGCCGTCGGGGCGAGGCTGAGGCCAAAATCAGGTTCGCAGTATCGTTGCTCATGTTATTCGGCACCAAAACGCCCAAACTTCAGGAGCACAAGGTCGCCTTGCGGGTTGTCAGCCTAGCTCGAAGTGCCCAACTTCGTAAGTTTCGTCCATGCGCATCGGTCTTGCTCAAATCAATCCCACGGTAGGTGACCTTACTGGAAATCGCGATATCATCATCGCGGCCTATCACGGGCTGGTGCAATCAGGCGCCGAACTCGTCGTCTTCCCTGAATTGGCGAGCTGCGGCTATCCGCCCCGTGATCTGCTCCTTAAAAAACGTTTCGGCGATGACGTCGAAGGTGCGTTGCTCGAGATCGCCGCCGCGACCGGATCGGTTCCCGCACTGGTGGGAACCGTTGAGCGCAATCCTGCGAAGGTCGGCCGCCCGTTCTTTAATGCGGCCGCGTGGTGTCAGCACGGCGCCATTCAGGGCTTCGCCCGCAAGTGCCTACTTCCGACCTACGACGTATTTGATGAAGACCGTTACTTCGAAGCCGCCCCGGAACCGACGGTCTTCACGATCGGTGGACGTAAGGTGGGCGTCACAATTTGTGAGGATATTTGGACGGGCTCAGCGTTGATTCCACGACCCCTCTATCGTTTTGACCCCGTCGAAGTCCTGGCCCCTCAGAACCTGGACCTCATGGTAAACCTGTCGGCCAGTCCTTGGCATCACGGCAAGAATGTGGCGCGTCAGCAGATCGTCATGAATACCGCCAAGCGACTCAATTGTCCGGTGGTCTACGTCAACGCGGTAGGAGGAAACGACGAACTTGTCTTCGATGGCCGATCGTTAGTGAGCGACCCTTCCGGCCAAATCACGCGTGGCCTCAAGGCCTATCGAACCGACTTAATCCTTGCGGAAACCGATGCGGATTCGCCCACGATCGCCGACACGTTTGCCCAGGCGGATATGGCCGACGTCAACGATGCGCTGGTTTTGGGGCTTCGAGACTACGCGCAAAAGTCCGGTTTTAAAAAAGCACTGGTCGCATTAAGTGGCGGAATAGATTCGGCCGTTGTCGCAGTATTGGCGGCGGAAGCATTCGGCCCCGCAAACGTCCTGGGCGTTTCTCTCCCCTCCTCCATCTCTTCCGACCACTCCAAGGACGATGCTCGAAAGCTGGCCAAAAATTTAGGCATGCCCTTCGACACGGTGGGGATCGCCCAAGCCGTCGCGGCATGTGAAGAGGCATTGAGGCCGCTCTTCGGCGATCGAGCGGTCGATGTGACCGAAGAAAATATCCAGGCCCGGATTCGTGGCGTGCTCATGATGGCGCTGTCGAATAAGTTTGGTTCCCTGCTTCTTACCACAGGCAACAAGAGTGAAATAGCCGTCGGCTACTGCACCCTCTACGGCGACATGTGTGGCGGGTTGGCCGTCATTTCCGACGTTTTCAAAACTCAAGTATTTGAGCTCGCTCGTTGGATGAATCGAGATCGCGAAATGGTGCCGTGGAATACGATCAACAAACCGCCGAGCGCCGAACTGCGGCCCGGCCAAGAAGATCAGGACAGCCTGCCAGCCTATGACGTGCTTGATGCGATCCTGCGCGGTTATGTGGAAGAGGGACTCTCCCGCCGCGATCTTATCGCCCAAGATTTTGTTACCGACATCGTCAACGATATGACCCGCAAAGTTGACTTGAACGAATACAAGCGGAAGCAAGCCGCTCCCGGCCTCAAGATTACACCGCTGGCCTTTGGCGTCGGCCGCCGCATCCCTATTGTGCAAAAATACGTGAACTGATCCACGCCTGCTCAATTCCATCCTCTTTTTAAATGACGACATCTGAAGACCTTTTCGCTCGCGCCCAACAGTTGATCCCCGGCGGCGTGAATTCTCCCGTCCGGGCCTTTCGTTCCGTGGGCGGCTCCCCATTCTTCGTGAAATCCGCGCGAGGTGCCACCCTCACTACCGCCGATGACCGCGAGTTGATCGACTTCGTGTGCACGTGGGGCCCGGCAATTCACGGCCACAACAATCCCGTGATCCGTGAAGCGATCAGGAAAGCCCTCGACGACGGCACGTCATTCGGCACCCCTAATCCGTATGAAGTGGAAATGGCGGAACTCCTGACCGAATTCGTCCCCTCGATCAAAAAGGTTCGCATGTGCAACAGCGGCACTGAAGCCACCATGTCCGCCATTCGCTTGGCCCGCGGTTTCACCAGCCGTGACAAGATAATCAAGTTCGCCGGCTGTTATCACGGCCACTCCGACTCGCTTCTCATCAAGGCAGGATCGGGCGCGCTGACGCATGGCCACCCCGACAGTGCGGGAGTGCCCGCTGCATTCGCCCAAGAGACCATCGTGCTGCCATTCAATGACCGCGCCGCGGTCGAGGACGCATTCGCGGCAAACCCTGGAGCCATCGCAGGAATCATCCTCGAACCCTATCCCGCGAATGTTGGCCTCATCCGCCCGGATGAAGGTTACTTGAACTTTCTCCGCGAAATCACCGCCCGACATGGGTCGATTTTAATCTTTGACGAGGTCATGACCGGGTTTCGTCTCGCTCGAGGAGGCGTGCAGGAGATTGAGAAAATTACTCCCGATCTGACGACATTGGGCAAAATAATCGGTGGAGGTTTACCCGTGGGTGCCTTCGGCGGTCGCGCCGACATTATGGACTATCTCGCACCTGAGGGTCCGGTTTATCAGGCAGGCACCTTGAGCGGCAATCCACTGGCCATGGCTGCCGGCATCGCCGCCCTGAAACTATTGAACGAAGCTGGGGTCTACGATCGCTTGGAAGGACTCGGACAACAAATCAGCGCAGCAATGCGGGCAGCTCTCACGGCCAAGGGACTCGCCCATCAGGTTCCGCAAACCGGATCCATGTGGTGCACCTATTTCACGGATACTCTGGTGCGGGACCTACCCTCCGCCCAAACCACTGACGCCGACCTGTTTGGCCGTTTCTTCCGCGACTGTCTGGCTGCCGGCGTCTATCTTCCACCCAGCGCGTATGAGGCATGCTTCATCAGCACGGCGCACGAAGGCTCCGCGATCGACCGCGCCTGTGACATCATGACGACCACAATCAAGAACTTGTGATCTGTTTCCGCGCCATGCTTCAAAGAGTTTTCGCCTCCGGCAGTTGGCTACTGTTTTCATGCCTCTGTTGGTCGGGTGTAAACGCCCAGCCCAATGACGCACCGTTGCTGCCGCTCGCCGAATTACGGAACGGGATGGCCGGTGAAGTGTGGACCGTTTTTCATGGAACCGAGGCGGAGCCTTTCACCGTTAAGGTTACCGGCATCATCCAGAATGCCCTGGGGCCCGGTAAATCAATGATCCTGTGCGAACTCATTGACCCCAAAGTTCAACACATGGGCGCAGTCGCCGGAATGAGTGGCAGCCCACTCTACATTGAAGGAAAATTTGCCGGTGCTCTCTCCTACCAAGTGCAACGGTTTGAAACCGTTCGGTTCGCCGGATTTACTCCCGCCGAGGACCTCCTGGAAGTTCGGCGCATTGCTGCCCATGCGGAGCGGAACGGAAATACCCACACGCTTCCCGCTCACGCCCTCTCGACTCAATCCACCACGGAAACTTCCGCCGGACTCACCCCGCTTAACCCCGTATTCAATTTCGGTGGACTCGCGCCGCATGTAGCCGAGCTGATGGCTCGGCCGCTGGCGGAACTGGGCATAGCTACGACGTCGCTAGGGGGATCAATCAATCGTTCCACCGCCACGCAGAGCAACGAAGACTTTGAACTCCTGGCTGGACAAGCGGTGGGCGCCGCCCTGGCCATCGGCGATATTACCTTGGCCGGAACGGGAACCGTTTCCCAAGTCGACGGGGCACGTGTCCTCGCTTTCGGACACCCATTGCTAGGTTTGGGCGAAGTCGAAATGCCGATGACTTCGGCTGAGATTGTGACGATTCTCCCCTCCAATCTCAGTTCGGTAAAAATTTCGAATACCGGTCACGTCATTGGCACGGTGCGTCAGGATCGGCTTTCGGCCATCTACGGAGAGTTGGGCGAGGGTCCACCCATGATACCGGTTACGGTCACAACACCTCAGCGATCGTTGCACTTCTCCACCGTTCGGCATCCCAGTATAACGCCGATGATCACCACCCTGGGCCTCTCCCAGGCTGTTTTGGGATCCAACGATTCAGGGTTAACCGAAGGATTCTCTTTGGAAACCCGGGTCGAATTTGCGGAAGGCGAAGAACTCGTCATGGGGCAACTTTATGCGGGGCCCAAGAGCTTTCGCGACGGTCTCGCCGGTTTGACCCGAGACCTCACGACTTGGCTGCAAAACCCGGTCGAAGAAGCCTTCCCCGAGCGGGTGAATTTTATCGTCACCGCCTTGCGCGAGAATCCTACCACCAGCCTGGACAATGTGCAGATCTCGCACCGCACCGCGCGAACCGGTGATACGGTATCCGTCACCCTCACGATGCGGGATTTCCAATCCCACTCCTGGTCTCAATCGGTAGACATTCCGATTCCCCGTGACTGGGTGGGCAAGACCCTTGAGGTCATCGTGGCCAATGGACCAACCTTGGACCTCATCGCAGGCGGACAGCGCACCTATCCCGTCAGTCAAATTCGTAACTTTTCGGCATATCTGGACGTGCTGCGGGCGCAACGCGTGCCCGACGGGGTTTACATCGCAATCGCTTCGCCCACGGAACTCTTTTTGGATCAGACCGAATCGACCATAGAGCTTCCCGGTTCACTGGCTCGCATCGCAACCGGCACCGACCGCGCGCGGTTTTCCCAACGGAAAGCCCGGGAAATTTTATGGGAGAGCCATCTCCTCGCCGACCGTCTCGTCCCCGGCACGATCCGACGCCCCCTCGTAATCACTGACTAAATTATCCATGTCTCGCATTCTTGGTATCGCCCTTTTTCTCCTCGCATACGCATTCACTAGCGCGGCACCTGCCGCGACGTTTTCGAAGCGAAACAATATCAATTTTTATCGCGAAGTGCCTTCTCGTAATCTGTCGGGTTTAGCTATCCGGTCAGACGGACGCATCGTGGTGGGACCAGAGCTCTCTCCTCTAGCGGGAAATCCCGTCGCCGACCTGTGGTGGGATATCGAATCAAGCGCGTCCGATAAGTGGCTCGTGGGCACCGGACCTGTGGGCGAAGTTCTCGAAATCAACGTCGATGTCATCAACAAAACGTTCTCGGCCACCACGTGGGCTGAATCTGACGCCAATCACGTATTCGTTTTGAAGCGGCTCAATAAAAAATGGGTGGTGGGCGGCACCGCGCCGAATGCCGTGCTCATGGTGTGGGGCAGCACGGGAACCCTGCAGACTTCCGTGGGCCTGCCGGCTGATTCCATTCTGGATATTCTCACCAATGAAGCGGGCTCCACTATCTGGGTTTCCACGGGAAACCCGGGCCGAATATATCGAGTAGACCTCAAGCAGCTCGTCAATTCATCCGAAGACGACAGCTTGATGGACCGAGGCGTGGAACTCTGGGGCAAAGTCCGGGACCGCAATATTCGGAGCCTTGCCTGGAACGCAAATGGTCGAATCCTGGCCGGATCTTCCCCCAGCGGAAACCTCTACGAATTCCCGGAGTCCGGCGGAGATCCGATCATTTTGATGGATCAGGAAAGCGGAGAAATCTCTGACATACACCTTTCCGATTCAGGTGACATCTACGCGATTAATATTACGGCGAAAGAAACCGCTACACGTAGAGTGACCCGCAGCGTCAATGTCACTCCGCCGACTGAGAGCGCCGAGAAAAAGGCTCCGTCCGAGGCGTCTAGTCCTGCGCCGTCGATTATGGGAGCACCGCCGGTCGAGATATTTTCCGGACGCAGTTCTTTGATCAAGATTCCTGGTGGCCGCGGTCTCCCTGAATTGGTTTCGAGTCGGAACAACCTGGCGATGTATCAGATAATCCCCTACAATAACTGGCTACTGCTTCCGGGCGGTGACGACGGCGAATTCGCCGGATACGCTCCGCAGGAACGACGGGCGATTTCTTTCGCGGGAAGCAATTCAGCTCAAATTCTCGAGATCACACCTCTCGAGACCGGAACCAAATATTTGGCCCTTACCAACAATCCCGTCGGACTGAGTCTGCTTGATTTTTCCAGTTCCGCCGTCCGGCACGCCACGACCAAACGTATCAACCTGCAAACCCCGAGTGAAATCGGCGCGCTGCGCTTCAATCGCATCCGCCATTTCTCCCCCGAAGATCTCACGGTCAAAATGCGGGCAAATCGCGGCCGTGATTTGACCGAAGGATGGACCCCATGGACCGATGCACTGCAACGTCATGATGGTTGGCTCGCCCCCGGGCTTACCGGTCAGTATCTTCAGGTTAAAATACAACTCCCGCCTGATCTGGACCCCGCGGCTGAACTCGATCAAGCTGAGGTCCACTTTCTACCGCAAAATCGACGTCCGGTGCTACAATCATTTCGACTCATTTCTCCGAACTTCGGGCTGTCAGCGCGGAGTAATGGCGGGAACGCCAATCCCAGCTTAACCTTGGGTCAGGTGATCGGAACGACGCCCCCCCCCACTAAACCTCCGGCCGAACGCAAACGACAAGACCTGCTGGCCAGTCAGGTCATTCCTCAACCCGGCGCACAAATAGCGTTGTGGACTGTGGCGGATCCCGATAGTGACAACCTCACTGCCACGTTCTCTATTCGGCGCGAAGGTGAATCAGCCTGGACTGATCTCGCAGTCGATAGCCAAGCGGGTTGGATTCAATTCGACCGCACCACTCTCGATGAAGGCACGTATTTCACGCGACTCGTATTATCCGAACAAGCCCCCCGTCCAATCGCTCAACGTCGCGCCGTCACCTTCCACACAGACGATCTCGTGATCGATCTCACGCCTCCCGCCATTGAGGCAGTGCAAATTGCCACGCTAGAGAGTGGATTAACGGTCACAATCAGCGGCAGTGACACGGTTTCACTACTTTCGGGCGTTAAACTGGTCTTCAACAACGGTCACGTGGTGGCATTGACTCATCCAATTGACGGTATTCTCGACAGTCCGGTGGAAAGTTTTTCGACTGAAATTAGACCGGACGACTTGGCTGCGGCAACGAGCATTGAAGTGTATTTAGAGGACGTGGCGGGCAACACTGCCACGAAGCGAGTGCCACTAAATTAACCCTCACTTTACGCCCGAGGGTGCGCCTGCCGATGCACCTCTTTCAGCCGCGCGAC
>JABIRI010000286.1 GCA_018667915.1 Opitutaceae bacterium
CGCGCAGCGCCTTTGCGGCACGTGGCAGATCTCTCGTGGCGTCTGCGGGCTCCACATGCCCTTTGGGCCGAACGGTGAGATCGACTCCGTCAAACCCGAGAACCGCCGCCTGTTTCGCCATCGCCTCGTAGTCTAAGAACTGCAGATGCTTGGAGAAAATATGCACCGAACGGCGATGGTCACCACCATGAAGGGCGGCGCTGAGCGTTTTGGGTAGCATGGCCGCGCCCAGGGCGACCGAGGAGTTTTGCAAGAATGTGCGGCGTTTCATAGGCGGGCGTCTGTCTTTTTGAGGTCTAAGATGTGGGTAATGAGATTGGGCACGTCGAAGATGTAGCCGCGAGCGAGATCGGTTTTATCCTCACCGGGGAATTCGCGAATTTTCTGATGCAAGGACACGGCGCGTTCGCCGAGGTTATCGATCACGGTGAGGGCGGCCATGAGTTCGAAATGACTGGATGCTGGTGTGACCCAACGGCTCAAGTGGTTTAGTCCTGCCGAGACGTCGGCGTTCACGCCGTGGCGGACCAGTAGGTCAGCGGCCGCGACACTCACGTCGACTGAAGGGTCATCAAGCAGTTCGTGGAAATCAGCGATGTATCGGGTGACTTCGGAGGGATCGCTAATGGTCAAACCGCGCAATGTCCAATAACGCACTAGCGAATCTGAATCGTGGAGTTGGGCTCTGATTTTTGCAGGCAAGGTGGGGAGACCGCGCGTGGCGTGGCCAGCGATGGGTTGCACGCGACCGAAGTCGTAGTTGCCCGGTTCGCGGACCCAGTCGAAGGGGGACTCCGTGCCGACCAGGCGGTCCATTTCGGCTTCCGGCAAGAAAGCAAGGTCGAGAGTCCCTTCCATGTGCTGGAAGAGCGCGCTGGCTAGACGATCTCGGGTCGCCGCGTGTTGCGGGTTCGCGGCGAGATTGTTAATTTCGTGCGGGTCATTGGTGAGGTCGTAGAGTTCTTCGGCGCCGCTTGGCAGCCAGAAGGTCGACTGCACCGCGTTCGTTTCTCCGGCTTTGAATTTCTCGAACCAAATACGGGTGGTGGGCGTGACCATTTGGTAACTCACGTGGACACCGGCCGGGAATTCGGGGCGAAAGTTGCGCACGTAAACGTAGCGGCCATCGGTGATGGTGCGGACGGTGTCCATGCGCTCATCGGTGCGACCGCGAAATGCAAATAGGTATTTTTGCGGGCGGGCGAGATGTTCGCCGAGGAAGGCGTGGCCGTGCATCCATGCGGGTGGTTTTACTCCGGCCAAACTCAAAGCCGTGGGAGCCAGATCGATGAACCCCACGAGCCGATCGGTGCTGCCGCCGGGGGCGTAGTCGGCCGGGCGAAGGTGCGCGTATTTTTCCGGAATGTAGACGATGAGCGGCACGCGGAGTCCGCGGTTCTTAGGGTTACGTTTGTAACTCGGCATGCCCGATCCGTGGTCACCGTAGTAGAAGATGATCGTGTCTTCGGTCAGCCCGGCGGCGTCGAGTTCCGCGAGGTGTTTACCAGCGATGGCATCGGTTTGGGAAACGATGTCATAGTATTGAGCCCAGTCTTGGCGAATGGCGGGATCTTCAGGATGGAACGGAGGCAGGGTGACCTTGGCTGGATCGTGGATCGCTTTGTGCGGGCGCGTGCGGATCTTGCTTTCGTGACTCACGGTGGCGTTGAAGATCGCGAAGAAGGGTTGGCCGTCGGGACGGTTGCGGTAGTGCGCCTTGGGAGAGGATTCGTTCCAAAGATCGGCCGGGAGAATGAGATTATAGTCCTCCTTCGAATTGTTGGTGGTGTAATAGCCGGCTTCTCGAAGATGGGTAGGGTAGGCGGGTTTATTCGCAGGAGCAGCCACCTTGGAGCGCATGTTATGGCCGCCCGTTGAAGGTGGGTAGAGACCACTGATTAATGCCGTGCGAGCGGGAGCACAGACAGAGGCGGTCGACCACGCGAAATTATAGCGCAGCCCTTTGGCGGCGAGGGCATCAACGTGGGGCGTGGTAGCGAACTCATCGCCGTAGCAGCCCATTTCCGGACCGTGATCCTCACTCGTGATCCAGAGGATATTGGGGCGATCGGCGGCGGAGCAAATCGCGAAACTCAACGCAAAGGAGAGGGATCCCAAAAGGGTTCTGATAGGGGTAAACATAAGCAACAACTCAGGGTGAACGAGGGACGCAGATGTGAGAAGCCCAAAGGCAAATCAGAATGTGGTCAGCGCAAAATAAGAATATTATGCGGGAAGCTGTTATGATTATTGGGGCTCGTGCTTGCGGGGATGGAGAGGTAGACGGATGTCCATGTTGCTGTATATGAAACGAATTGGCGCGTTTTTCATTGGACTGGCTATTGGCAGCGTGCTGGCAGCAGTCGCGGTGGGAGGCGGACTCGATCTCACGCTAAGATCCCGGGAGAAGGATTCCGGGCAGCCTCAGTTCACGGACGTAACATGGGATCCTCAGAAAACCGTCTTAATCGTTTGTGACATGTGGGACGCCCATTGGTGTAAATCGGCGGCCCGGAGAGTGGGCGAAATGGCGGGGCCGCTGGATGAAACGATCAAAGCGGCTCGGCAGCTCGGAATTCAAATCGTTCACGCGCCAAGTTTAGTGACCGAATATTACGCTAATACACCGCAACGAGCACGCGCGCAAAATGCCGGGGTGGTGGACTTGCCGGACTCGCCGAAAGTCATGCAAGGGTGGGAGTCCGGATGGTGTTCACTGGACGAATCCGTTGAAGGCCAATTGCCGATAGACGACTCCAATGGTGGGTGCAGTTGTGAGAAGCCCAAATGTGTGGACGTGAAGCCTTGGCCTTGGACCCGACAGATTGAAACGATCGAGATCTTTCCTGAGGATGCGCTGTCCGATGATGGCAAAGAGATTTGGTTTTTGATGGAAGAGCGCGGAATCGAGAACGTGATTCTCACGGGAGTGCACTTAAATATATGCGTCTTAAGCCGTCCGTTTGGGATAAGGCAAATGGTGAGAACCGGCAAGAATGTCGTGTTCATGCGCGACATGACGGACACGATGTATGGCCCGAGCAGTGCGCCAGAGGTGGATCATTTCATGGGAACAGATCTAGTGATTGCGCATGTCGAACGCCACTGGGCGCCCTCGATCATCAGCACAGAATTCTCGGGCCAGGACGCATTTCGATTCGCGGAAGATCGCCGACTGGATACAGAATCAGACTGAAAATGGGTCGCTAAAACTGGATCGACCAACTGAATATGCTTGCCAGCACCGAGTAGGATTCGAGAACGTCCGCCTCCTTCTGGACATGCCCTCATCGTCTAGCGGTTAGGACAGATCCCTCTCACGGATCAGACCGGGGTTCGATTCCCCGTGAGGGTAGTTCGGCGATTTACGAATTTGGATTTACGAATTACGATTTGCTGGGAGGCAAACGGTGGCAGGATGGCGAGGGGAAGCGAAGCCCGGAGGGGTTTGACGGAGTCCCGCAGTGCGGGACGGAGATGGGGCGACAAAGTCGATTCCGCGAAGCGGGACGAGGCCCAAGGCCGAAGCCATTCCCCGTGAGGGTAGTTCGGCGATTTACGAATTTGGATTTACGAATTACGATTTGCTGGGATGCAAACGGTGGCAGGCTGGCGAGGGGGGGCGCGAAG
>JABIRI010000048.1 GCA_018667915.1 Opitutaceae bacterium
CGATGAAGTGGATCCGCAATTTAAGCCTGAGTCGCAAACTGACCCTGATCGTCGTGACCACCACGGTGCTCTCGATGTTCGCGGCGGCGGCGGCGATCATTCACTTTCAGAACGATGCGGTGCGTTCGGGTATGGTGAGTGAGCTCGAAGCCACGGCCGATCTGCTTGGGGCAAACGCGGCCGTGGCTCTGCGCTTTGATAGCCCGGACGATGGGACGACGATATTGGCCTCCCTAGCGGCTCGCCCGCAGATCGTTGGGGCGTGCTTTTTTCGATCTGGCGGTTCGTTGTTTTCTCGTTACGCGCGCTCAGAATTTTGGGATCCGCCGCCGCCTGAGCTTGTCGCGGGTCATAGGTTTGACGACACAGGATTGACGCTGATTCATCCGATCGAGCATGACGATGACCTGATTGGATTTGTGCACGTGGAATCCGATCTAAGCGTGCTGGATACGAAACAACGGCAGGCGATCATGACCACGTTGTTTAGCGTTTCATTTTTTGCGGCGATCGCGGTGCTCGCTTGTTTTTACCTGTTCGGAATTATCGCCAAGCCAATTAACAGCCTCGTGCAAACGGCCAATGAAGTTTCCGAGACGCAGAACTATACTTTGCGTGCCCAACGCTACTCCGATGATGATCTCGGGCTCCTGACCGACCGGTTCAATAACATGCTGGAGCGGATTCAGCTTCGCGAGGACAAGCTACAGGAAATTCAGATCGAGTTGAAAGATCACGTGCAGGAGTTGGCGGCAGAGAAGCAAGAGGTGGAACTGGCCCATGGCCGCGAGCGTGACCTGCACGATAAACTTGCCCGATCGGAGCGGCTTGAGTCCCTCGGGGTTTTGGCCGGAGGGGTAGCCCGCGATCTTAATAACATCCTCGGACCGCTGGTGACTTATCCGGATATTCTCCTCAAGAAGCTGTCTGGAAACCAGGAGGACATTCGCAAGATTCTGGTGCGCATGCGCGAGTCGGCGACCAAGGCAGCCGGAGTTATTCGTAATCTGCTCGCGCTGGGACGCCGCGGTAACATCAATCTCTCGCCGACCGATCTTAATCTGTTGTTGGCCGACTACTTTGAGTCGTTCGATTTTCAGGACCTGCAGCACCGCATACCCCATGTGAAACTGCGCCGAGAATTGGATCCCAATATTGGAGCCATCAATGCATCGGCCCATCATTTGACCCAGGTGATCATGAACCTGGTCATCAACGCGCACGAAGCCATGGGCACACCGGGAGAGCTGTTGGTGGAGACGCGTTTGGTGGAACTCACCGAACCGCTTTCGGGCTACCAAACGATTGAACCCGGGCGTTACGCGCGTCTTCGCATTCAGGATACGGGTGACGGAATTCCCGCTGATAAACTAGGGCGGATTTTTGAACCCTTCTTTACGGAGAAGGAGATGGGGACCAGCGGGAGCGGGTTGGGCTTGGCAGTGGTCTATGGCGTGATGCAGGACCTCAACGGCCGCATCGATGTGCGCAGCACCGTGGACGAAGGATCTTGTTTCTACCTTTATATTCCCTGCTTGAGTGCACCGGTTGAGCCCGTGGAAGAAGAGCCTCGGCCGTTTCTCGAAGGCGAACAACGCATCTTGGTGGTCGACGACCTAGAGGAACAACGTGAAGTCGCATCGATCGCGCTCGAGTCGATGGGCTACTCGGTTGAGACGGCCCAACATGGCCACGAGGCGCTCGAAATTCTAGAGGGACATGCGTTCGATATTGTTATCTTGGATATGATCATGGAACCCGAGTTCGATGGCCTCGATACCTACCGTGAAATCATCCGCCAACATCCAGGCCAAAAATGCATCATTGCGAGTGGGTTCGCGGAAAGTGAGCGCGTGAAACAAGCCATGCAGGAAGGGGTGGGGGCCTATGTGCCCAAGCCTTACACCGTCGAAGCAATCGGCACCGCCATCCGCAAAGAACTCGACCGGTAAGCGGATAGAGTCTGAGTTTTTTAATCACCAAAAACACGAATACTAAGCGGCAGAGATTTTTTTACACGTAGCGCCGGAGCACCGTCTACGCTCTCCCGCGCTTCGTGTGAAAATCGCGATTGTATGGGCTTCATCGCGCCGCCGAACTCCCGCCTCCAGTGGGATCCGGGAGTATGTCATCAGTGGCTTTGAAAACAGCGAAAGAGGTGCAGCTTGAGTTCTGCCGCTTCTCAGGGATTGGCTGTCTGCGCTTCCCTCATGCGTTTCACGCGATCGTTCTCTTGCTGGAGTGCCTCGCCGGTCACGGGCAGGGGAGTGAAAGCAGGGTCCGCGACTAGCGCTTCGTTTTCGGGTATTTCGCGCCACTTCAGGCCGCGGAACCACACGGGTTGGCCGTGGTCCTGTAGCCAGAGTTTACCGCCCCGGGCATCGAGGTCGGCCCCGCGAAGTTCTAGCAGGGCGACCTGTTGGCTCCACTTCGGATTGGTGTAGTCGAAGGAAAGGACCCGCTCGCCGTTGACCCAGTGCTCAATGACCGTGCCCTTACATTTCACCCGTCCGGTATTCCATTGGCCGAACGGTTTGGTGGCGTCCTTGGACGGGGCCATGCAAAAAAACAACGAGCCCGCCGCCTGCCGAGCGTTCGCTCCATACGGACTGTGAACGTTGTCGAGGATTTGATATTCGTATTGGGCGGGTCGGTAATAGACGCCGGAGTTACAGCCCTTCGAAACCTTCCATTCAAAGCGCAACTCGAAGTCATCCGGCACGAGGGCCTTTGTATATGTAAGCGGTCCGCCATCGTCCTTTCGATA
>JABIRI010000083.1 GCA_018667915.1 Opitutaceae bacterium
CCGTTCTGGTGCCACAGGGAAAGGCGTTGAATCTGTTCCTCAGTCAGCGCGCGTTCGCCGATCAACGCAGGGCCGTGATCGAGAGCGGGTTTCCAGGGAGGCATGAAGCCCGATTCGGTGACCTCAACGATTTGTTTTGCCCGACGTTTGGCCGACGTGAAATCCACCAAACTAAACGGGCCAATCCCATCGGGGTGATGGCATTCAGTGCAGTGGGTTGAAAGAATTTCGGCGACGTCGTCGTGATAGGTCACGGCGGACGATTCGGGGGTTGCGATTGCCGTGGCTTTTACCAACAGCCCGACGGTGAAAATCCGATAGAAAACTTTGCGGGAGGGAGAAATCAAAGCGTCAACGTATCCGGGAATGTTCACCGGGATGAGAGGAACCTAAACAATGGATTTAGGTCGCTCAGTCGTCGACTCTCAACCTTGGGTGACTTGACTTTCATTTAGACCGGTTTCGTCGTCCAGCGATGAACTATTTTCGTCCTTTAAGGTTCGGTCAGGTGATCGCGCGCGGGAGGCATTCAGAACAGCTCGGGTTTATCGCAGCAATGGTCGGGGAATGTAGCACCCAATCGCTTTAGTGGTGGTAAGCCTCGGGACATTGCCGGCGGCGATTTGTTCGAGTAGATCACGAAGATCGTGCTGGGTCGCGACCGGGCGATATTTCCCAAAATCCTGATACTGATCATCGATGCGACCGCGGTAGACGACGGTTGGCGCGCGTGATTCTTCGCTAAAAACAATCACGATCGCTTCGGGAGTCACATCCGCCTGGACGTAGTCGGCAATTCCGAATGAGCGATCAATCACTGCGGGCAATTCGAAGTCAAAATCAGAGCGGTGTTTGCGGATGGCATCGGCGTCCGCAAGGTCATCTGCATACACCAGCCATGATTGGATGTGATGTTCTTCGAACTCTCGGGCTAGGCGCTGTATAGCAGGGGCGTAACGGTTGGCAATGGGACAGTCAGGAGCGGTGAAGAAAAGGACCACTGCTCGGATTTCGGAGGAAGGGTTAAACGGAGCGACGATTTGCCCATCGAGGTCCTTACCGGTCGGCAACGGCGGTTGGTTGGCAAAGCTTCGCGAGCCACCGAATAGAGCTAGAATCAGAATCAACCGATGCATGTTTTATGCGTCACCCTTCAATGGAGAGGGGAGAGGGCGATTTAGCCCTGCTGCTTTGATGCGGGATACGAGTTGTTTCCGTTGTGCGGCCACGACTTTCGCGTAGACGGGGTTCTGGGCCAAATTGGTGAACTGCTTCGGATCCTTCTTCATGTCGTAGAGTTCGTCTGTATCGTCTTTGTAGAGCATGTAGGCCCACTCGGCGCCACGGATGGCGAAGTCCTGGTTGTTACCGACTGTGAATGATTCGTCGCGGACTGAAGCAGCGGGATTTTTCAACAAAGGAACTAAGCTCTTCCCCTGCACCGTGTCGGGAACGGAAACTCCAACGAGTTCGGATACGGTGGGATAGATGTCGGCGAGTTCAGCGAATGACATCGATTCGCCGGGGGCATATCCCGGTGCTGAAATAATGAACGGAATACGGGTCACGTCTTCATGCAGGTTGCTTTTCTGCCAGAAGAAATGCTCCCCGAGGTGGTAACCGTGATCGCCGATAAAGACCACCGCGGTCGATTCGCGCAGACCTTGCCGATCAAGCTCGGCCATGACGCGCCCGACTTGATCGTCCATGTAGGTGATGGTGGCGTAGTAGGATCCCCAGAATTTTCTCTGATTTTCGGGATACTTGCCGATGGGATCGGTGAGACTGGTGACGCGGGTGTAGCCCATTTCCGGCATGTCATCGAGGTCACCCTCACGCGTTTCGGGTAACGTGATATCTTCCGGGGGATAGAGATCGAAATACTGGCTCGGGGCGACGTTGGGATAGTGGGGCCGCACAAATCCCGCGGCGATAAAGAACGGCTTATCGCTCTTGCCGTGTTCGCGGATCAGTTCGATCGCTTTGCTCGCGGTTTTGAAATCGGGCTGGTCTGAACCATCGCCCTCATATTTCACCGACACGAACCAGCGATGGTCTTCCGCGGTGCTCGCGCGGTCCTTCATGCTGGTGGTTTCGATGTCGTGATTGTAGAGCGAATACAGACCGGCGGTGTGGGCTTCGAGTCCGGGGGAGTTGAAACTCTCGGTCCAACATTCGGGCACATCGAGTCCGTCGGTTCCGGCGACGATATCGCCGGGCACTCTCATGTGGAAAATTTTGCCGACGCGCGCGCTATAAAAACCGTTCTCGATGAAGTTTTGGCCCATCGTAATGCCATCCTCATCTTGGTAACGGCTGCGCATGAATGAGCGCCGGGAAGGACCGCAGGTCGTGCCTTGGCAGTAGCCGCGTTGGAAGACCATGCCTTGTCGCGCGAGAGCATCGATATTGGGAGTTTGGACGACTTGGTCGCCGTAAGCACCGAGAGTGGACGCCTTGAGGTCGTCGGAAATAAGGAAAAGGACGTTTTTGATTTTCGATTCCGCACCGGTGCTGACGGTGAGAAGGGTCAAAAACAAGGGGAGCGTAGCGAGCAGACTGCGGCGAATATTCATAGTGGCTTATCGACGGATCGAAGAGGAGCTGATCTAGGGGTGACGGCAGATTGTTAAACCGCTGCCCGCGACGGAACAGTTCCGCGAATTTGTAACG
>JABIRI010000174.1 GCA_018667915.1 Opitutaceae bacterium
AACAAAAGAGCAAGTTCCGGCTCGATAGTTTTGAGCGATTGATGACACCCGGCTCGAGCGAAGCGGAACCCATCATCCCCTACGTGGCGATGGAGAGTCCGCTCCTGGAGTATTTACTCATGCCTAAGAGTGACGAATACGCCATGCCGCCGGCTGACGAGCCGTCACCCTCCGCTGATCAGATTCTGATCATCGCCCAATGGATCTATCACGGCGCTACCAGCAGCGTCGCCGAACGTGCGAAACTCCCGATCGAAAAGCGATTTGATGCCGAGCCCTTGGCTGCGATACTCCGCCTTCGCGAACGTGGCGGGATTGTGCAGAAGCTCAGCACCAAGGACGCCGGTCTCACCGTCGATCTACGCGGTCTCTCGGGCAATCTCAGCGCGGAGGATTTTTCGGATCTGCAATCATTCGCTGCGTGGATCGAAGAATTAAACCTGACCGATCTGAACACTGTTCCCGCCGACACGTCGTGGTTCTCGAACTTCAAACGATTGCAAGCTCTCAACCTCACCGGCGCTGCTCTCCCCGCCACTCATATCGCTTCCCTTACGACGCTCGATTCGCTATCCCGACTCAACCTGGCCAACGCCAAGATGAAGCCGGATGCGCTTACCCAACTGGACGTGCCGCAGCTCGAGCACCTGTTCATCCGCGGCCTGACCAACAACCGTAAAATCCTGCGCGAACTGCACGCACGCCATCCCAACACCGAAGTGGTTGGCGACTGGGATCTCGATCAAACCCACATCGTGCAGCAAAACGCTCGCCACGATTCCAACCCCTTCGATCCCGGTGAGCCGGTCATCCTCGGCGAACAAATCAGCGCCACCGGTATAAAACACTCTCTACTCCTCTGTGGTAGATTTACGGGAATTATCAGCGAAGACAACGAGGTGCTTTGGCGCGGCCCCAACGGTTCCCGCGACGGCATGGTGCTCCCCAATGGCAACGTGCTCATATCCGTCGCCAACGAAGCCCGCGAATACCGCGCCCGTTCGCAAGAGATCGTGTGGCGCTATCCGCTCGACCCGCGCAATCGGGAACTCGGCACCGTCAATCGCCTGCCATCAGGCAATACTCTCGTCGTCGAGCGCGGTGAACTTCCCCGCCTGCTCGAGGTTGATCCCCATGGAATGATCGTGGTCGAGGTTCCGCTCCAGCCTGAGACCGACAACAACCACATGCAGACACGCATGGCCCGCAAGCTCCCCAACGGCAACTACCTCGTGCCCCATCTCCTCGCCTTCAAGGTGAAGGAATACACCCCCACCGGCGATGTGGTGAACGTGATCGCGACCGACCTCCCCGAACTCGGCGGACGTGAAGCTGAAAACTGGCCCTTCACCGCCATCCTGCTCGACTCAGGCAACATCCTGGTGAACCTCACCCACGGCAACAAAACCGTGGAGTTTGCCCCCGACGGCACCGTCGCGTGGATGGTGGGCAACGATGATGTCGCCGGTCGTTTCGCTGACCCCTGCGGCGGCCAACGCCTGCCCAATGGCAATACCGTCATTTGCTCCTACGGCCAGCGCGATCCGACTAAGACGCGGCTGTTCGAGATCAACACCGACAAGGAAGTCGTCTGGGAGATGTTCTTCCCGCCATCGACCGCCCACCAGGCCCACGTGCTCACCACCAACGGCGAATCGATCTATCCCGTGCTGAGATAGAATCCCTCCGGATAAAATCTCCCTGCTCTCGTTCCCCCGCCGCTGCCGCTGCTTTACGAGTTAAGCATTTTGTGCAAAAGGGGGTCGTAGCCTGCTCAATCATTCGTTTTGCTGCTGATTCTGTCCATTTGCCCTATGCGTAAACTACTCCCTATCCTACTCTCTCTCGTCGGTTTATTCTTTGTCGGTTGCGGCAAAGCTTCGGATTCCTCCGGAACCAAATCCCCCGCGAAAACGAAACTCAGTTTCATCACCAATGTATCGGCCGACTTCTGGGTTTACGCCGAAGCCGGGGCCCGTGCCGCCGAGCGTGAATTTGGTGACATCGAGGTCATCTTCCGCAGCGGTGATGGCACCACCACCAAACAGAAGCAGATCGTCGACGATCTGCTCGCCGCCGGCGTCGAAGGCGTCGCCATCAGCCCGACCAGCGCGACCAACCAGATCCGCATGATCAACGATTGGGCGACCGATGCCCACGTCATCTGCGTCGATAGTGATTCCCCTGAAAGTAACCGCATCACCTACCTCGGCACCGACAACATCGCGGCCGGACGCCAGCTCGGAGAACTCGCCAAAGAAGCCCTGCCCAACGGCGGCAAGGTCATGGTCTTTGTCGGTATCAAGGATCAGCAGAATGCCATCGAACGTTTCCAAGGCTTCAAAGAAGCCACCGCTGGCAGCGGAATCGAAGTGATCGATCTACGCACCGACGGAGCCGATGCCGCCAAGGCTCGCGCCAACGCTGAAGACACCCTCACCGCCCACCCAGACATCGCCGGACTCGTCGGTCTCTGGAGCTACAATGCCCCCGCCTGCCTTGAAGCCGTCAAGGCCGCCGGTCTCGTCGGGAAGGTCCAAATCCTCTCCTTTGACGAAGCTCCCAAAACCCTCGAAGCCATCGATGCGGGTGAGATCTTCGGCACGGTTGTGCAAGATCCTTACACCTTTGGTTATGACTCCATGGCCCTGCTCCGCGCCCTCGCCGTGAAAGACATGTCCCCCACCGACGCCGGTGTCCCGGACAACAAAATCATCTACGTTCCCACCAAAGTCCTGCGCAAAGGCGAAGGCCTCGCCTACAAAATCCAATGCGACGAATGGAAAGCAAGCATCGAGAACTAGCGCGCGCATTCGCGCGCGAAGTAACAAGTAACAGGTATCAAGTAACAAGAGATGCCCACCGGGGTTGGGTTGTAGACGCATTGCGACCGCAATTTAGTCATGACCTGATTCCTCTTCCCATGGCGACCGAAACCCGATCCTGATCGAATTCGACGAACCGTTCGTCCTTCCTGCCCCTCAGAATCTCTCCCTCGTAATTCGTAATTGGCGCGCATCGCGCGCTCCGCTCTGTGCCCGCCCTTCTCCAGCTTAACAAGATCTCCAAGTCCTTCGGACCCGTGCAGGCCCTCAGCGGAGTCGACTTCGAACTCGATGCCGGTGAGGTCGTCGGACTCATCGGGGAAAACGGTGCCGGTAAATCCACCTTAATGAATCTGCTCGGTGGCATGCTTCAGCCCACCAGCGGAACGATCTCCCTCGACGGCCAATCGGTTAAAATCACCGACGCCATTTCCGCTGCGCAGCGAGGCATCAGTTTCGTGCATCAGGAGCTGAACCTCCTCGATAATCTCGATATCGCCGGCAATATCTTCCTTGGCCGCGAACCCCGCCGCCGCGGCTGCATCGATGAGCGCAAGCTCGCCGAAATGACCGCCCCGCTGCTGGAGCAACTCGGACTCGACATCACCCCCCATCAGTCGCTCGCGCATTTGACCAATGGTCAGAAGCAATTGGTCGAAATCGCGAAAGCCCTATCGATGGACGCGCGCATCCTCATCCTCGATGAACCGACGTCGAGTCTCACCATTCAAGAGACCGATACCCTGCTCTCGCTCGTCGAAAACCTTCGCGAGCGCGGCATGGCCATCATCTTTATTACTCATCGTCTCACCGAGATCGAACGCGTCGCCGATCGGGTCGTCGCGCTCCGCGACGGTGAACTCGCCGGGCACCTCACCCGCGAGGAAACCAACCGCGACGCCATGATTTCACTCATGATCGGGCGCGACCTCAGCGAAGTGTATCCCGTGCTCCCCACGGAAATCGGCGAACCCGTGCTCTCGATCAACGAAGTCACCACCCAACGTTGGCCGGCCGGCGGAGCGAGTTTTGAAATTCGGGCTGGCGAGATCCTCGGCCTAGCCGGATTGGTGGGATCCGGTCGTTCGGAGTTGGCGCAGGCCGTATTCGGGGTCGACGAATCCCCTTCCGGCACCATCACCGTCTCAGGCGAAACCCTCAAACGAGGCGACATCAACGACGCGATCAACCATGGCGTATTCCTCGCCCCCGAAGATCGCAAAGCCAGCGGGCTCGTGCTCGAAATGAGCGTGCGCGAAAACATGACGCTCAATTCGATGTCCCGCTTCAACCGCCGGTCCCGCATCGATTTCAAAAAGGAGAAAGCCCAAACCGAAGAGTGGCGACAGCAGTTTAGCGTGAAAGCGCCTGACGTCGAACAAGCCGTCGGCGACCTCAGCGGCGGCAACCAACAAAAGGTTGTGCTCGCGAAGTGGATGACCCTCGGCCCGAAGGTAATGATCTTCGACGAACCGACCCGCGGGATCGACATGGGTGCCCGCCACGAAATTTACCAAACCATGGTCGATCTAGCCAAGACCGGCTGCGCGATTCTGATGATCTCCAGTGACATGGAAGAACTCCTCGGCATGAGTCACCGCATCGCCGTCATGTGCGAAGGCCACCTCACCGGCATCCTCGAACCGGCCGAACTTTCCGAAGAATCAATCATGAAGCTCGCCGTAGAGACCGCAGGAAAACCTGCGGTCTCTACGAAGTAGCAAGTATCAAAACGCTGACGCGTAAGTTCCAAGTATCACGTATCAAGTAACAAACTGCTGCGCAGAAGTAACAATTCCCAAGTATCAAGTAACAAGAAACCGCCCTCCGGGGTCAGGTCGTAGACGCATTGCGACTTTGTCCGCCGAAGCCTTGGCGAAGGAGGAAGCAATTTAGTCACGACCTGATTCCCCTTCCCCAAACCCGACCTCATCCCTTCCTCCCACTCATACTCGTTCTCGTTCTCGTTCTCGGTAACACTGCCTCTCAGTTCCACCATTCGTAAACCGTAATTCGTAGATCGTAAATTTTCGCCACCATGTTTTCCCGTTATCGCAAAGAACTCTGCTTGCTGATCGTGCTACTGTTCGTGGCCTTTTGGACCATCATTTTTAGCCGCAACCGTGAGGCCGACAACATCCTGAGCGCATTGCTCGAATCGCGCTTCCTCTCTCTGCGCAACATGGAGAACCTCGCCCGACAAATCGGCATGTATGGCATCTTCAGCCTCGGCATGGGACTCGTCATCATCTCCGGCGGCATCGATCTCTCCGTCGGCTCACTCATGGCGCTCCTAGGCACGATCTTCTTCTACCTCCTCACGGGGGGACACCCCTGGATACCAGGAGTGCACTGGAGCATCGCCATCGCGCTATTACTCATGGTCGCTGCCACCATCGGTCTGCTCCATGGTTGGTTAATCGCCAAGATCGGCATGCCCGCCTTTGTGGTCACCCTGTGCGGACTTCTCGGTTATCGCGGACTCGCTCAGACCATGACCCGCGACACCTCACTCGGGTATTACGATTCGGTCCACAGCGTCACCGGCCTGGAGAGCTTCCTCACCGGAAAGATTGCGGGAATGCCCGCAGCCTTCATCGCCTTTATCGTCATCTGTGGAATCGTTTACTACGCGCTGCATCTCTCCGTCTTCGGCCGCTATCTTCTCGCGCTGGGTCGCAATGAGCAGGCCGCTCGCTACTCGGGTATTAACACGACCCTGATCACCACCTTCGCGTATATCGCCTGCACGGTGTTGGCTTGTGTGTCTGCGCTCTTTTTTGCGCTCTACACCGCGGATGTGGTGCCCTCGATGCACGGTAACTTCTTCGAACTTTACGCCATCGCCGGAGCCGTGCTCGGAGGTTGTAGTCTGCGCGGTGGCGAAGGCACCGTCATCGGCATCATTCTCGGAACGACGGTCCTGCTCGTCCTCCAGAATATGGTCAACTTGCTCGGCTACGACAGTTCCTTCAGTAAAGTCATCACCGCCCTCGTCATCCTCGGCGGCGTGCTCGTCGACCGCTTCGAAATCTGGAAACTGCTCTCGTTTAGGAAAAAGACAGCCGCGTAGCGGAGAAGTATCAAATTCCAAGTAACCAGCGTCGGCCGTCGGGGTCGGGTCGTAGACGCATTGCGACAGCAATTTAGTCACGACCTGATCCCCTTCCCCAAATCCCCTCCTTTTCCCCTCTTTCGCTCTTCTTACTCGTTCTCGTTCTCGTTCTTCCCGTCACCTAGTTCACGAACATCGCTTCGTTCGTTTGGAAGAGAGCGTGCGCAAGTTTGGTCCAGCCGTTGATCGGGTTGCGATCCGGGAAGGCTGCCGCCGCCGGCTCTAACTGACCTCGGGCGCGGCCGCCGCTCATTTGCATGCGTTCGGCTTGGGCGACTTGGCGTTTGGCGCCTCGGCTGGCGGCTTGGGACATCCGGGTGGGCTCAGGCATTTCCATCCGCGTGCCTTGAGGGATTGAGCGGAGATACTTTACACAGAGCTCAAACTCCCGATCGGTCGGCGGACGCTGGAAGATCTGCAGGTATAGCTCCGTCACCCGTTGCCGGTTGTTTTGGGTCTGCTCAAATCCCGGTGATTGCACGAGGGCACGGGCCGTTTCGATCACCAAGGGGCTGTTCATCAGAAACAACGACTGTTGTGGCACGATGGTTTCGTATCGACGCCCACTGGCGATGTCAGGATTAGGGAAATCAAACTGGGTGAAAAGCTCGGCGGGATTCTGCCGATCGATCCACGTGTAAACCGCTCGCCGTTGCGCGAATTCGGCACTGCCGATGTGGACCGGCTTTCCACCGATTTGGGTAGTGTCCAGCATGCCGGCCATCGCCAGCATGGAGTCGTGGATTTCTTCAATATCTAGACGTCGTAAATTCGCCCGCCAGAGTAGATGATTGTCCGGATCAATTTCGGCGTAAGCTTCGTTGGCATCGCTGCTCTGTTGGTAAGTCGCGCTCAACAGAATTTGCCGATGCAGCGTTTTGATCGACCAACCGTTCTCGACGAATTCCGCAGCCAGATAGTCCAACAACTTCGGGTGCGTGGGCAAAGATGACATGTTGCCGAGATCATCGGGCGTCGCGACAAACCCTTCGCCGAAGTGCTGCTGCCAGACGCGATTGACCAAGACTCGAGCCGTGAGCGGATTCGCCGGATCGGCGATCGCCTGGGCAAGCTGTAAACGGCCGCTGCTCTTCTTGTCATAGGTGGGTCTATTTTCCCCAGCGAGCACTTCTAAAAAGCGGCGTGGCACCATGTCGCCACGGTTTCCCGCTTCACCGCGCAGCAGAACCGGATACTCCCGGATACGGCGGTTATCAAACAGAGCATGAGCACGGGCCGGTGATCCGGGATGACCGGTCTCTAAATCTCCCATTTCCCGACGGATTTGCCGCTCTTTATTCTGGAGTTCACGCCGTTGTTGAGCGGTGTAGTTTTCCCTATTGCGCTGCGCCTCGCGGTAATGTTCCGCCAACTCCTGTCCTTGTGCTTTCAGCGTTTTGCGCTTCTCCGCGTAATCGAGGACATCGGGGGTCGGCCGCACCCGCCCGGTGACGGGGAGATCTGCGGGTCGCACTGAATTGGCGAAGATGCCGTAGAGCGAATAATAGTCCTCCGTCGGAATCGGGTCGAACTTGTGATCGTGGCAGCGGGCACACGACACGGTCAGACCCAGAAACGCTTTAGAGGTCACATCGATTTGATCGTCGATCTGATCATTGCGGCGGCCGTTGAATTGATTGCCTAACGTCAAAAACCCCATCGCCGCCAGCAACTCGCGTTCATGCGGCTTCACTTCAGCCGGTTTCTTATTACGGCCCTTCGCATCGACCGCGACTAGACGATCCGCCGCCAGTTGTTCGACAATGAACTCGTTGTAGGGTTTGTCGGAATTAAAGGCATCGATGACGTAATCCCGGTAAGTCCAGGCGTGCGTGTAGCGGAGATCTTCCCGTCCGCGCGCATCACCTTTCGTGTCCGCGTAGCGAGCCACATCCAACCAGTAGCGCCCCCAATGCTCGCCGTAATGAGGCGATCCGAGCAAACGATCTACCACGCGGGCAAACGCGTCTGGTGAGTTATCCGCGAAGAATGCATCCTGCTCTTCACGAGTCGGCGGCAACCCCGTCAGGTCGAATGTCACGCGGCGCAAGAGCGTGTGTTTATCGGCAGGTGCGTTAGGGGTCAGTCCCTTGGCGGAAAGCCTGGCTCCGATAAAGCGATCGACCGGCGCGTCACTCCAATCCGCCAGCATCGCTTGCGGCACCGACGGTTTTTTGACCGGTTGAAACGCCCAGTGATTCTTCCCCACTCCCGCGTAGGCGGGATCACCATCGGCGGAGGCACGGGTGCGCGGATCCGGTGCGCCCCGCATCACCCACTCTGTTAGGTCGGCGATTTCAGAGTCGGCTAATTTTCGCCGTTTCGACGGCATTTTCATGTCCTCGTCGGCATGATTGATTGCGATGATCAACAAACTCTCGGCCGGATTGCCCGGCACCACGGCATCGCCGGTGTAGCCGCCATGCAACAACCCCTCTCGGCTATCGAGCAGGAGTCCGCCTTTGATCTTATCCGCGTCGCGGCTGTGGCATTTGTAGCAGTTCTCCTCCAGCACGGGGCGCACCCTGGATTCGAAGAACGCAAGATCTTCGGCGGAGATATCTTGAACCGACGGCATGGCGCCGAGCGTCGCGCTCGCAGCGATGAATAGACCGGCACCGGCCGAGGACGATAGGCTTGTCTTTATCATGCCAGAATGGGGTTCACCACATTGCCCGCCACATCGGTCAACCGGAAGTCGCGGCCGTTAAATCGGTAGGTCAGTTTTTTGTGATCGAATCCTAAGCAATGTAGAATCGTGGCATGCAAATCGTGGACGTGCACTTTGTCCTGCACGGATTCGGCGCCGGTGTCGTCCGTCGCGCCGTGAACGATTCCGCCCTTCACTCCTCCGCCTGCCATCCAAGTGCTAAAGGCGTTGGCATTATGATCGCGGCCGGGTTCGCCGCCGCCGTTGCGATCGCGGGTCGGCTTACGGCCGAACTCGCCACCCCAGATCACGAGTGTTTCGTCGAGTAATCCACGTTGCTTGAGGTCGCCCAAGAGTGCGGCGATCGGACCATCCACTTCACCCGCTTTTTCGGTGAGGCGATCCTGCAAATCGTTATGATGATCCCAGCCGTTGTGCCAGACCTGCACGAAGCGCACGCCCCGCTCGACCAAGCGGCGAGCCACGAGCATCTGACGCCCTTGCGGAGTATTCCCGTAGGCCTCACGCGTGGCTTCCGTTTCCTTGTTCACATCGAAAGCATCGGTTGCCTCCGTCTGCATCCGAAAGGCGATCTCGTAGGACTCCAATCGTGTTTCCAAAGCGGCCTCGCGATTCAGGTTCTCCGCATGCAGTTCGTTGAGTTGTTTCACCAACTCGATCTGCCGACGCTGCTCACGTTTGGGAATGTAGGGATTGCGGATGTTTTGGATCATCTGCTGCACGCTGGCCGAAGCCGTATTGACCGTCGTGCCCTGATAAATGCCGGGAAGAAAAGCCGCGTTGTAATTAGCCGCCCCACCCGCTGGCAGCCCGCCCGTGCGCAGCGCTATAAAGCCCGGGAGGTTTTGGTTCTCGGTGCCGAGGCCATAAACCGACCATGAACCCAAACTCGGTTTGGCGATACGCACCGAGCCCGTGTTCATGAACACCGTGGCCACATCGTGTGCCGGAATGTCCGTGTGCATGGAACGGATCACCGCCATATCATCGACGAACGCTCCGGTTTTCTCAAAAACTTCACTCACTTCGATTCCGGACTGGCCCCGCTTTTGAAACTTAAAAGGCGAAGCCAAAGCCACCGCACTGCCACCGCCCGCGAGCGTTTTGCCATCCATCCGGGTCAGTAAGGGTTTCGGATCCCACGTATCGAGATGGGAAGGCGCCCCTTGCGCAAAGATTTGGATGACTGCCTTCGCTTTCCCGGGGAAATGAGGCGCCTTCGGGGTCAATGAAGAAACCGATGGGCCCGCTTCGGCGCCCACGAGATTCGCGGGATCGAGCATGGTCGCCAAACTCAAGGCGCCCAGCCCGCCACCCACCCGGCTCAAAAACTGACGACGGGTGGTGAAATAGTCAGAGGGATCCGTCGAGATCCCCAAGCATGGGTGCGGTGAGTGAGGCATAAGAAAACAGAGACGCTACCCGCGAACCCTAGGTTACCCTCCCCTCCCCGCAACGGCGAAAAACCCAACAGTCTTCGCTCCCCCGACATCGCCCATCCCATCAAAACAAATTCGGTTTCACCGTAAACGGCTCCCATACGGAGTTAAACAACATCAGAATTACTCAACGGACTAGTCAAAGCGTAGCGCCGTGCTTTAGCCGGCGTCTCTGATCATCGGAATAGGATTCATGCTTACCAAAGCCCTCACCAAAATCGATTAGATACAAATTCTCAACTTTGATGCTCACCCGGAAGCCGATCCCCGGACCCGCCGGGATGGCCGTCGCGGAAGCTGCTGAACCATTTATCGAGCGGAATGATACTACCGCCGTAATTGCACTCGAAATGTTTGTGATGCAAGTAGTGAAAGTAGGAGTCGGCCGTTACCGTGCCTTCGGCAATCGGACCATCAAAACCGGAATGCCCGTGAGCCGGAGCCAAGCCGTTATACTGCAAAGCGAACAGGAAATGGATCGGGTGTGACGGCACGATGAGGTGGACCATCACGTCACTGAAATACAATGTGGTTTCAACCGGATGCATCGCCAAACCCGACCATGGATTGGGGTTCACGTTTTTATGGTGCAGGTAATGCACGTAGCGATACAGCGGCTTCCAATGGGTGAGCCGGTGCACCCAGTAAAAATGAAACTCGCGCCACAATGGGATCATGAAGAACCACACTATAAATAGCACCGGACTATCGGCCCAGTTGAGCCACGGAATGAGGTTGTTGGCATAGAGCCAGACAAATACCCACTCATACATCGTCCAGATCAGCCCGGCACTTCCTGCTGTCCAAAATATATTGTCCCAAACTTGGTTTCGAAAGAGGAACCGTTTACTCTGCTCATCGGGCCACTTGCGGTTGTATTTCTTCCGCGTGCCTTCGCGTTTGAGCACGTAAAGATAAAGGTGCAGTCCACCGTAATAGAACCAGATCAAAGCCTGGTTGCGCAGGAAGACCTGGCTCATCCAATCCCACCGAAACTCAGTGCAGGACTCGATCGGAGGCTGAGTGTAGAACCACGCTGCAACCGACACGAGGAGGAAGAACATGTTCGTAGGCCAGAGGTATCCTCCATACCCAAAAAGCCAACCCATCATGGCCTTCAACCGCACAGGTAACGTAAGCAACGGCACAAAACCCGCCGGCTCGTCCGGGCGCCATTCGCCCCGGGAATCTCGCGGCGTGGAATCAGGCAGTGGTTCAGAGGGTTTCATGCGGGAAACGACGAATTTGCCAGATATTTTCGATCCGGTCGATGGAGGATCCGTTTAAACACTTCAACAATCCGGGCAAATTAACTGTGTCAGCAAAACGGATTTTGAATCACTGGCCGAACAAACCTACCTTGCGACTCCCCTCTCTCTCCCCTCCTTCCACTCATGCGCTTGTCCCGTTTACTCTCATCTCTTCTACTCGGCAGCGCGCTCGCCTCACATATCCCAGCCGCAGCCATCCCTGCCGAGTGGTTCGAAAGTGGTCCGGTCGCCTTCGGCCAGACCGAACTCGCCGCCAGTGGATTCACTCAATCGTTGGAATTGTATTGGGATGAAGACATCGCCCCTCAGGCCTACAAAATCACTCGCCGCACAGATGCTACGACAGTCGTCCTGCTCGCCGGCACCCCCACTGGGTTTATGTATGGCCTGCTCGAGATCGCCGAACGTCATCGCCTACATGGAGACGACCCCCAACTGCTCGGCGTCATCGGTTCGCCTCACATCGAACGTCGCGGCATCAAGTTCAACATCCCATTGGACGTGCGCACCCCGAGCTACGACGACTCCGGCGATGCGGCACAACGCAACATCGCCGAGATGTGGAATCTCGAATTCTGGACAGAATTCTTCGACCAGATGGCGCGCGACCGCTACAACATGATCAGTTTCTGGAACCCGCATCCCTTCCCTTCGATGGTGAAGTCGGAGATGTTTCCCGATGTCGCACTGAATGATGTGCGGGTGACCACCCTGGTGCCCAACGGACGCGAAAACGAATGGGGTGATGCTCAACTCGTCTCGCGTAGTGTCGTCGAAAACTACCGCACGATCAAAGTCATGACCATCGAAGAGAAAATCGAGTTCTGGCGCGCGGTCATGCGGCACGCCAAGAACCGCGGCATCGACGTTTACTGGATAACCTGGAATATCTGTCTGAACGGAGCAGCCCAACCGGTCCACGATTACTACCGCACCTACGGCACCACCGTGCCCGAGGAGAACCCCGGTAAATATGGCATCACGCACGACATGAACAATCAGGCCACGGTGCGCTACCTGCGCGACGCGGTTAAAACCTTCCTGCTCACCTACCCCGATGTGACCGGCATCGGTGTGACTGCCGGTGAACATTTTCCCGCATCCCACGGCCCCAAGATCGATCGGGAAGACTGGCTCTGGTCCACTTACGGGGAAGGCATACTCGACGCCAAACGGGAGCAACCCGATCGCTCGGTCCGGTTTATTCATCGCGTCTGGAATACCGAATTCGAAACCATCATGGATCGCTGGGAACGCTATCCAGATGATTTTGAGGTCAGTTTCAAATACGCCAAGGCCCGGCTCTATTCCACACCACAGATGCCATTTGCCGACGATCTGGTCGAGGCGATGAAACCCCTCGGACTCAAGAGCTGGTGGAACCTGCGAAACGACGATATCTTCGTGCACCGCTGGGGAGATCCAGCATACGTCAGCGCATTCATGAAGCATTTCGACGGCCCTTCCACCGCGGGCTATCACATGGGCTCCGACGGTTATGTCTGGGGACGAGAGTTTTCCAGTAAGTCTCCGAAATCCCCCCGCGAACTCGAAATTTCCAAGCATTGGTATAAATTCATGCTCTGGGGCCGACTCGGCTATGATCCGGATCTCGGGCGCGACTTCTTCGTCGCGCGACTGGCGGAACGTTTTCCGGAGACCAACGCCGAATCCGTGCACGATTCCTGGCAGGCCGCCTCGCAGATCATTCCATTGGTCAATCGATTCTATTGGCGCGACTGGGATCACATGTGGTCAGTCGAAAATTCGAACAGCCACAAAGAAGGTTACCACGACATCGAAGCCTTCGCCAACGGCCGCACCATGGCCGGCAGCGGGTTGCTCAGTATCGGTGACTACGTGAAGGGGCAGTTGTCCCGTAACATGCCGACCGGAACCACCCCAGTCGACGTAGCGAACCAGCTCGAAAGCCTAGCAGAGCTGACTCTGGAGCACGTAACTCTGCTGTCGCACGACTCAAACAGCGACGATCTGAAGGCGACCCTCAACGACATGAAAGGCATGGCGCTACTGGGCCACTTCTACGCCGACAAGATTCGCGCCGCCATCCAGTGGGGACATTTTCAGGCGACTGACGATTCAGCATATAGAGAAACGGCCGGCGAGCACGCCCTCGACTCCTACGAACACTGCACCGACTACGTCGACCACAGCCAGCGCCACTATCATTCGCAAATGCTCGCGCGAGCCGGGCCGCTACATTGGCCAACCCTGCTTTCCAACGCCCGAGGCGATCTCGCGCGAGTGCTCGGCATCACCAAACACAACCCTTCGCGGTAAACCAGAGTCAGCCACCAGTTGGCAATCGTCAGACAATCCGGTAGTGTCCCGCCCATTCGGCACGGGGCGCGGGGCCGGATAGCAGGGCGGTGGCTGCGTCGTTGCCGATGAACTGCTTGGTGGCCGGATCGAAGTTGAGCTCCTCGTTGAGATACTCCGCGATCACGCCGAGCTGGAGCACTTGCGTGAGTTCGCCGCCGACACTGAACGGCGACTCCGTGGTGCCATTGCCAAGGGAAGCCTGCACGAAACTCTCTTGGTGGGTCTGGTTCACTCCCGGTGCCTTCAACGCCTCCCGATGATCCCCCATCGCGATCCGCGGATAGAGACGAGAAGCCCGATTGTGATGTAGGCGTTGGATCAGATAATCTTTTTGTTTCCGATGAAGTAAGGTACCCGCGCCTCCGGGGTCCGGTAGCGTCAGTTTTCCGTTTCCATCCACATCGGCGTATTGCTCGGCGACGGTGGGTTTGCAATCGGCTCCCGCCTTCCAACGCATTTCCACCGGCGGTAGTTTCGACCCGCGGCCGGCGAACTGAAACTGAATGTCAGAACTCAGTGGAAAAACGGTGCGGTTGTAGTCGGTCAGCTCGATGGGCGTGATGCGCGTCGGCAGCCCCAACTTCATGTAGTGGTGCACAAAATCGATGATGTGACAGCCCCAGTCTCCGAACATGCCACAACCATATTGATGAAACCCGCGCCAGTTGAACGGGTGCAGCATCGAACTGTAAGGCTTCACGCCTTTCGGGCCGCACCAGAGGTCCCAATTCTGCAACGAAGGCGGAATGACGTCGTCGGTCGGATATTCAGTGATTCGTGTTGCCTCCTCCATGAACCAAAGCCCGCCCTGTTTCCACGCTTCGATTTTGACCACGTCATCCACCACACCCGCCGCAACGAGTTGCTTAAACTGCTCCGCGCCGGAAGACGTGTGACCTTGGTTACCCATCTGCGTGACCACGCCGAATTTCTTCTCCGCCCGCATGAGCATGGCCGCTTCCTCGAACGTGTGGGTGAGCGGCTTTTCGACGTAAACATGTTTGCCCATCGACATGGCCTGAATGGCGGCCGTGAAGTGGGTGTGGTCCGGCGTCACGACACTGACCGCGTCGATGTCATCGCCCATCTGATCAAACATCACCCGGAAGTCATTGTAGGTCTTGGCATCGGGGAACCGTTCCAGATTTTTTACGACGTTTCGCGCAGAGACAAAATCCACATCCGCAAACGCCACCGGAGTCGCCGCCCCATTGCTGCAAAGATCCGGGATCACGGAAGAGGCCCGTCCCCCCACGCCAATGCAGCCCAGATTGAGCCGCTGACTCGGTGGTAAGAGCGGATTGCCCGCCGCCCGGGCACTGGTCAGATAGGCCGGTAAAAACGTAAAACCAAATCCCGCCGCCGCGGACTTCTTGATGAAATTGCGACGCGAAGAAGAGAACGATGAAGGGGTAGACATAGAGGAGGCAGTCAACTTAAGGTCGGACGGCCCCTCCGTCTAAAGAAAAATAGTCCTGACTCCACTCTCGGAGTCGCGGCGCATTTCGCTCCATGATTTCCCCTACCCCTCGCCGTTCGTTTCTCAAATCAATGCTGGTCGCCGGCACGGCTCCCCTCGTTTTACCCGCGCGGCTCTTCGGAGCGAACGCACCCTCCAATCAGATCACGATGGGGTTTATCGGCGTAGGGCATCACGGCCGACGCGTGAACCTGACTTCGTTTCTATCAGAGCCCGACTGCCGGATCCTCGCCGTGTGCGATGCGTATTTCGATCGGCGCCAAATCGCACGCAAGGACGTCAACGCCCGCTACGGCAATACCGACTGCACCACCATCGCCGACTTTCGCGACTTACTCGCTCGCGACGACCTCGATGCCGTCGCCATCTCCACGCCCGATCATTGGCATGTGCCGATGACCGAAATGGCGCTCGACGCCGGCAAAATGGTGTTCTGTGAAAAACCCACGCTGACCATCGACGAAGGACGCCGCCTCGCCGATCGCGTGAAACGCACCGGCGCGGTTTTCTGCACAGGTCTCGAAGACCGGTCGGTCATGCACTACTTCATGATGGCACAGGCCGTGCGCAATGGAGCGATCGGCCAGCTCAAGCACATCCAAGTCGGGCTTCCGGTGAAGCCTATCTACACCCACCAGGATCCCGTGACACCGCCTCCGGGTTTAGATTTCAACATGTGGCTAGGGCCTGCCCCCGAGCGCGCCTACACGCCGCAACTTACGGATCCGTAAGTCTGGCGACAGATCCGCGACTTCTCCGGCGGTTCTCTGACCGATTGGGGCGCTCATCTCATCGATA
>JABIRI010000047.1 GCA_018667915.1 Opitutaceae bacterium
GGGGGAGGCTGAAAATCGTTCTCTTACTCGTTCTTCGTTCTCGTTCTCGATGCAGTGGGATTGGGTTTGTTCAGATCAGGTGAGATTTGTGCGAACGAGAACGAAGAACGAGTAAGAGAACGAGCCTGTGAGGCAGGGGATTCTAGCTCAGCCAGTTTTGGAGATTTTTGGCGACGAAGGGGTCGTCGATGAGGTCGGGGTAGGCGGCGGAGACGCGGTCGAGTTCGGCGGCTTGGCCGGGGGAGAGGACTTCGTTGGGGTTGAGGCAGTTGACCGTGGGCACGAGGCCTTGGCGGCGGAGCACTTCGAGGATGCCGGGGATGCAGCCGGCGTAGGCATTGGCGGAATCAAAGACTGCCGCGTTCATATCGGTCACGGCTGCGGCACGTTGGAGCCAGGTGATGTCGAGTTGGTCGATATCGCGGGCGACTTTGATGGCTTCGAGGAGTTTCACCGCGGCTTGGGACCAAACGCCCCAATGGCCCAAAAGTCCGCCGACAATTCGGCGGGTGACGGGAGCGCCGTTGTGCTCGAAAGTGAAGGGAGTGAGTAGGTCGGTGACGATGGTATCGTCGTTGCCGGTGTAGAGCGCGATGTCGTGGCGACCGGCGGAAATGACCCCGCGAATGACTTCGAGGGTTTGGTAGCGATTGAAGGGCGCGATCTTGATGGCGAGCACCGAGGGAATTTCGGCAAACTTGCGCCAGAAATCGTAGGAGAATACGCGCCCGCCGACGGCGGGTTGCAGATAGAATCCGATGATCGGTAGTTCGGCGGCGACCGTGCGGCAGTATGCGAGCACACTGGCCTCGGGTTGATCATTCAGGGCGGCGAGACTCAGCAGCACGGCGTCGTAGCCGAGTTCGCGGGCGAGGGTGGTTTCGGCGATGGCTTGGGGAGTCGCGCCACAGGCTCCGGCGATTTTGATGAACGGTCGCGGATTGGCCGCGATGCTGGCATCCATGGTTTCGGCGGCGAGTTGCAGCACCGGTTTGAAGAGCCCGTGTTGGGGTTCGCGAATTTCGAATTGAGTCGAGTGCACGCCGACGGCGATGCCGCCGCAGCCTGCGTCGTAGTAGTAACGTGAAAGCGCGCGTTGGTGGGGCTCGGACAGCCTGCGGTTTTCGTCGAGCGCGAGGGGGAGCGCCGGAATGGCTTGGCCCGCCAAGAGGTGGGAACGGAGGGAATCAGAATTTTCCATCACGGGTTTCGAAGTGGGTGGGTTTACCGAGGAGTGGGGCGCCGGCAGCGACATGGTGAGCGACGGCGTCGATCATCCATTCGATCGAGCGCGGTGGCTCGCCGAAGAGCTCATGGGATTTGCTCGCGTCGGAGAGCCAGGCGGTTTCGGCGGGTTCGCCGGTGAACTTGGCTTCGGTATTAAATTTCCGCGCAAACGTTTCGGCGATCTCTCGCACGGCGATGCTCTTGGGCCCGGTGACATTGAGCGGCACGGGCGGGCAGTCCGCGATCTCCAAACAACGGATGGCGTGAGCGACGGCGTCGGTTTGCCAAATGAGGTTTACCCAGCCGGTGGTGAGGTCGATGGATTCGCTGGCGCGCACGCGGGTGGCGATATCAACCAAGACACCGTAGCGCACCTCACAAGCGTAGTTGAGTCGGAACAGATTGACGGGTGTCTGGTTGAGCTTGGCGTAGTGGGTGAAGACGCGCTCGCGGCCCAGGCATGAACTGGCGTATTCGCCTTGGCAGGCGAGGGGAGTCGACTCGTTACAGCCCGATCCATTGGTCGCCGCGAACGGATACACGCAGCCCGTCGAAAAGACGACCATGCGACCCGATGTGAAGTGGCGCGCCACGATGCCGGGGACGATGGTGTTTTGCAGCCATGTCGCTTCGGGTGCGTCGGTGGTGCCGAATTTTTGACCCGCCAAAAAGAATACATTGGTCGGCGTGGGGAGCTGCGCAACCTCCTCGGGTGAGGCGAGATCGCAGGCGAGGCTTTTTACTCCTTCAGCTTCCAGCGCGGCGCGCACTTCGGGGCGACTGAAGCGAGACACTCCGGTGACGGTGGCCTCGCGGCCAGACCGGCGGACTGCCTCCTCGAGCATCAGCGCGAGGGTGGTGCCCATCTTACCGCCGACTCCTAAAACGAGGTAGTCACCGGTATGATTATTCACTGCTTCAACGATGTGCTCAGGGGGGTGAGCGAGCCATCGATCAATTTGTTCATTTTCCTCTGGGAAAAGGGGCTCCATTGCCCCAAAACGAGCCCTTTCCGATGCAATCGCAAGTCATTTAGGTCATCCGTGATTTAAATGAAATTTCATATATCCCTCCACCCCTCTATTTAAATTTGAAAGTCATCGATATCCACACTCACCCGATCTTCTTCGGCGAGAACGCCAAGCCGGCGGAGACGCGCAAGATGATCCAACGCGAAAAGAAGCAGGGATTTATCCATGTGGTAGCACTGCCCGATGTGCTTCGCTACGGCCGATTGCCTGACGAGAAACAGTCCCGCATCCTCAATGACGAGATGATCTCGATTGTGAAAATCGGGAAAGGTTTCGTGACCGGATTCTGCGGCCTGAACCCGAAGCTCGGTGAGAAGGCCGTGCGCGCCGAGGTTGATCGCTGCGTGGGTGAGGGCACGCTGCGCGGTCTCAAACTCGAGGTCTCCTGTAACGCGCTCGATCCGGATATGCGTTGGGTGATGGAAGCCGCCGAAGCGCACGACGTGCCGATCCTTCAGCACACTTGGAATCAGCTCTACAAATCTCCCCGTGCTTACCACTCCGATCCGGAAGACACCTGCGCGCTCGCTCGCAAGTGGCCCAACGTGCGCATCATCATGGCGCATCTCACCGGCTGTGGAATCCGTGGAATCCGGGCCGCTCGCGGTATCGATAACATGGTGGTCGATACTTCCGGTGGGGCACCTGAAGCCGGTCTCGTTGAATACGCCGTCAAAGAACTCGGCGACCGCCGCGTCGTTTACGGCTCCGACTGGCCGATCCGCGACCTGCCAACTGCAGTGGGTCGGATCACTGGATCCGCGATCAGCTCCCGCGCCAAACAACGCATCCTCCACGACAACGCCGCTGAGTTTCTCCGACTATGAGTATCGAATTTTATGACACCAACGCATGGGTGGGGCTCTGGCCGCTCGCGCCCCTCGGCCACGCCGATTTGCCGACCCTTCGTCGCCATTGGCGCAAGCACAGCATCAAAGGCGGACTCGTTTCCTCGCTCGATGCGCTCTGGCTGATCAATCCGCACGATCACAACACGCGCCTCATCGAATCGACCCGCAAAGTCGCTGGGGTGGATCCGTTGCCGATCCTTAATTTACTGGACCCGGCTTGGGCCGATGAACTCGCGCAGCTCATGTCCGATCCCAGCGTCAAAGCCGTTCGCCTCGCGCCCGGTTACGGTGGATGGAAGATGAGCAATCGAGCTGCTATCGAGGCCGCCAAGGAAATTACGGCACAGGGTCGCCGCGTCGTGCTCACCGCGCGTCTGGTCGACGAACGCCAAGAGCACCCTGCCATCAAAGTGAAACCGGTTAAGGCGGCTGCCATCGCGCGTTGGATCGACAAGGTCCCGGGCATGCAACCACTCATCCAGGGACTCAGTCGGTGGGAAGTGGAAGAGTTGGCAAAAGCTACGGATCGTTTTCTCACGGACCTGAGTTTCTTCGAATGGGATGATTCGCTCGGCGTGCTCGCCAAAGTGGTGGACCTGAAGCGCACGGTGTTTGGATCGCTCACGCCTTTCCATGTGACCTTGGCTCATCAGAATAAGATTACCCTGTCGCCTTCCGCATCTTCTGCGCAGCGCAAAGCTGTTGCCGCCGGAAACGCACTACGCTGGCTTAAGTGATGAGCGAGCACATCGAATCGTCCGCCCCCTTGGCCATCGACGGTGGTCCCGCTGCGGTGACTCATGCTATCCCGCGTCGTCAGCGTTGGGGGAAGGAAGAGTTGGCGGCGCTGACCGAGATGGTGGAGCAGGAGTCGCTGTTCTATTGGAAGGGTCCGCAAACGACGGCGATGCTCGATCGGTTTCGGCAAACGTATCCGCTCGAACACTGCATGCCGTGTTCGTCGGGATCGGCATCGATCCACATTGCGATCGCGGCGCTGAAACTGGAACCGGGATCCGAAGTGATCGTGCCCGCGATTACCGACATGGGCTCGGTGATTGGCATTCTCTACCAACAACTCGTGCCGGTATTTGCCGACGTGGAAGCGGATACGATCAATCTTGATCCGGCGGATGTGAAACGTCGGATCACGTCCAAGACGCGAGCCATCATGCCGGTGCATCTGGCGGGCTGTCCCTGCAACATGGGGTCGCTCATGGGGCTCGCCCGTGAACATAACCTGAAGGTGATCGAAGACTGCGCGCAGGCGTGGGGGACGAAGTGGCAAGGCCAACTCGTCGGCCAACAAGGCGACTTTGCCTGTTACTCCTTCAATGAATTTAAACACCTCAGTTGTGGCGACGGGGGCATCACTGCGACCAATGACGACGCGCTCGGTGAAGGGCTCTCCAAGTGGGGCGACAAACATTACGACCGCATAAAAGGAGGACGTAGCCCGGAGACGCTTTCGCCGAATTACCGTATCACCGAACCGCAGTCGGCGGTGGCATTGGGGCAGTTGGCTAAGCACGATGATTTGATCGCGCACCGCATCCAGTTGGGGCGGATTTTACGCGAGGGATTGGCGAAGATCCCGGAAGTGCAATTACAACCCGAACGCGAAGGCGACACCCACAGTTATTGGTTCGGGATGTTGCGATTCGACTTAGCGCAATTTCGGGTGGAGCGAGATGCCTTGGTGGCGGCGTTGCAGGCCGAAGGGGTAGTGGGCGAGGGAGGATACCTGCCGTCACCCGTTTACGGTTACCCGGTTTTCCAGAATCACGATTTCTTTGCCGGACGATGGCCGCTGAAAGACGCGGGGCTCACCGAGATGGACTACCGCAAAATTTCCTGTCCGGTAGCGGAAGCGGTTTTGGCCGATTGCATGACGCTGGTGATCAACGAAGCGGTGCCTGCCACCTACATGGAGGATGTGGTGCAGGCGTTTGAAAAAGTGTGCGGCCACTTTGCATTGCGTTAAATTGATTTTTTATGCCCAAACCGAGTCGTGTTTTTGCCCACCTGAGAGCCTCCCAGCGGGCGGCGTTTCTACCTCCTGATTTGGAAGCCCAAATTGCCGCCCTGACGGATGACTATGAATGGCAGGAAATGCCGGGATGTTCCGCGGAGGAGTTCTCCGCCGAACTCCATCGACGAGATCCCGAAGTGTTGGTGGCCGGATGGTCCACGCCGCGACTGCCGGATATTTTGCCACCCAGTCTGCGTTACGTGCTCTATGTTTCTGGTTCGGTGAAAACGATCGTGAGCCGCGGGCATCTCGAACGTGGATTGGTGATCACCAATTGGGGCGGCTCGATTTCGCGCATCGTGGCGGAAGCAGCGATGATGCATATTCTGAATGCATTACGAGCGACCAATCACTGGACGTTACGGATGCATGTCGAAAAGGGTTGGAACGAAAATCCGCCACCGGCGGGCTCGTTGTATGGGCGCAAAGTGGGGATCTACGGGTTTGGTTTTATCGCCCGCTGTTTGGTCAAGTTGCTGAAACCGTTTGGGGGCGAGATCATGACTTATGCGCCAGAAATCGGGGACGATATTTTGACCGAGAATGGAGCGATGCGTGCGACCAGTCTGGATGAATTATTTACGACGAATTCGGTGATCGTGAATTTGGCGCCGTTGACCGACCAGACGACAGATAGTGTGACGCTGGAGCATTTGCGGCAGCTGGGCCCGGGTGATGCGGTGGTAAGTGTCGGTCGTGGACCGGTTTTTAACGAGGCGGCTTTGTTGCAAGTCGCCCAGGAAGGGCAGGTGCATTTTGCTCTCGATGTGTTTCATGAAGAACCGTTGCCGGTCGATTCGCCGCTACGTGGTTTATCGAATGTGATGCTGACACCGCATCGGGCGGGACCGACTGACGACCGCATGCGCGATGCAGGTGAGTTTGCGGTAGATAACCTACGTGCCTACGCGAACGACGAACCACTCAAAGCGATCGTTACTCCCGAGATTTACGACGCCTCAACGTAGTTAATGTATCGATTGCGTTGGGGGGAGTTTACCCTCCTAACTGTGGTAGCGTTGCCGCCTCAATTTTACCTCATTCGCAATCGTGAACCGGCTGATTTTTAGCCTCTTTTTTCTCTCCGGAGCCTGTGGTCTCATCTACCAGGTCGTATGGACCCGGATGATGACGCACATTTTTGGTGCGACTGTTTTGGCCGTGAGCACAGTGTTGGCGGCATTCATGAGCGGACTCGCTTTGGGCAGCTACTACCTCGGGAAAAAGGGAGACAAAAGTGAGAACCCGTTAAAGCGCTATGCCGTTTATGAAGTCGGGATTGGTCTGACCGCGTTGATCACGCTTGTGCTGTTAGATCAGATCGCGCCCCTCAGTGTCTGGATGACGCGCACGTTTGGTTATTCGTTTACGCTCTTCAGTATCGGCCGGTTTGTGGTCGTTTTCCTCCTGATTCTTGTCCCGACCACACTCATGGGTGCGACCCTACCGATCCTGAGCCGGTTCATGATTAAACGGTTTGAGAACATGGGCCGTTCACTCGGGAGTTTATACGTCAGTAATACACTTGGGGCGGTGTGCGGCGGACTCGTGGCCGGCTTTTATTTGATTGGGAGTCTCGGTATCCACAACTCGATCTACCTAGCCGTGGTCCTGAACATTGGTGTTGGGGTCGCGTCATGGTTTGTGGCTAAGGCCCTGAGTGAGACGGCGACTGATACCGAGGTGGTCGAACGAAGTGAAGCGAGCGCGGCCAAAACCACTCGATCGGAGCCGCTGCAAAAGCGGCAGCGGATGCTGTTGCTCGGCGGATTCGCTTTATCGGGAGTGACGTCCTTTGCCTACCAAGTGCTGTGGACGAGGGCGTTGGTTTTCTACGTGGGGAATTCCACCTATGCATTCACCATTATGCTCACGACCTTCTTGGTTGGAATCGCCATCGGAGGTTACCTGGTGCGGTTTTTTGTGGATCGACTGCAGAATCCCATGCGGTGTTTTGCCTGGGTTCAGGTGGGTATTGGCTTATCCGCGGTGGTGGCGATGCCGCTGTTGAATATTGCGGTGGGATCAACTGGATTGATCGTATGGTTCGCGTCCATGGATATTCCATGGGGGGCGACCGTTCTGCCGCGGTTCATAATTTCGTTCAGCCTCGTGCTGATCCCCACCATCCTCGTGGGGATGACCTTTCCATTGGTGGGCAAGATCATGGTGACGGACCTCGACCGGACGGGTGAAGACGTCGGAAAAGTATACGCGGTGAATACTCTGGGCAATATTGTCGGAGCTTTGTTGCCCGCGTTTGTTCTCATTCCGGTATTGGGAATCAACAAAGGTATCCTCGCCGATGGCAGGGGTGAACGTTGCGATTGGTTTTGTGCTATGGGCCTACGGTAAGAGCCAACTTTCACGTTGGCGTCATTTTGCCCTCGTGGGAATTGCCGTCTTGGCTGGGGTGATTCTGGTCGTGCCGCTTGCTTCGCAGTTTTCATCGGATACAGAGAGCTCTGGCGACGAGGTTCTCTATTACCGCGAAGGCGTGGTTACGACAACGAAGGTCTATGTCAAACGAGACTCGGGTGAGAAGCACATCTCGGTGGATGGTATTCAAATTGGTGGAACCAACTTAGAGATCGATTATAAGCAGCAGTGGCTGGCGCATCTTCCCAAGCTATTGATGAAGGATTACCGCACGGAACTTTCGATCGGCTTCGGCTCAGGAATTCTGATTGGGGAAAGTGCAAAACACGCCGCGCTGGAAAGAATCGTGGGAGTCGAAATTGCCCCCAGTGTGGTGGAGGGAGCTCAGTTCTTCGCGGCAGAGAACAACGGCGTCTTGGATTCGCCGCGGGTTGAAGTGGTCGTCAATGATGGGGTGAATTACCTGCTGACCACCGAGGATACCTACGACATTATTTCCACGGACGGGAAAACTTTGCCTGAGTATGGGGTGAATGGGGTCTTCTTTTCGCGGGAATACTACACCCTGATGAGAGATCACTTGGCGCCTGGCGGAATCGCGATCCAGTGGATTCCGACGCACTATCCGCCCAACGTTTTCCAAACGGTGCTAAGAACCTTTACGCATGTTTTTCCTCACACGCTATTGTGGTATGCCGACGGTAATTGTTTCCTTGTGGGATCGAACCATGAGATCGCTTTTGATGCGGCGGCGATTGAGCAAAAATTAAGTAGTCCGACGGGGCCTTTTGAGGGTCTCCGCAAGTTCGGGATCACCACGGCCGAGTCTTTGATGTCCCACGTGATTGCGGCAGAGGATGTCTGGCGCGAACAGACCGCGGGAATCGAAGAAAACAGTTTAGAAAAACCGGTCGTAGAATTCTACGATTTTCGGGATTATGCCCTGCCGGAAGTTGAACGGAAATTGCGCAATCTTGAGTTCTTGCTTTCGGTGCGAGGAACAGGCGTGGTAGGCGATCGGATTCGAACTCTGACGGCAAACATGGCGGCGGCATATGTTGCTGAAGGCGCCTACCTGACCGGGAGTAAAATGCTCCTGAGTGGAGAGGAACCAACGCATATATATGAGCAGTTTGGACGCGCTCTGAATGTCGATCCGGGTAACCAGGATGTGCGTTACCATATCTATGGTCACGTCATGCAAACGGTCCGAAACCTGATGGATGCGGGTCAGCTTACCGAAGCGGATTCGTATCTCGACCAAGCGGTGAGTCTTCAACCTGCCAGCGTGGAGGCCCGTTCTCGATATGGATTTTTGCTGCTGGCATTAAATCAACCCACGAGAGCGATTCGCGAGTTTGAAGCATTGGTCGCGTTGGAACCTGGAAATACGGAAGCGCGTCATCAACTAGCCTCATTTTACGCGGCGAACAATCAGCCGAATCGGGCCAAGGTTCAGCTGCGGGCGATCTTGAAGATCGATGCTCATGACGCCGAGGCACTCTTCAGTCTGGCGCATCTCGTGGCGGCCGAACGGTCATTTAACGAGGCGCGGGATCTGTTGAAGCGAGCCTATGCGATCGCGCCAGAACAGGCGGATGTAATCGATAGCTACGCTTGGTTGAGTTATCTCCTGAAAGATTTCGATACCGCGCGATCGGTTGTTCAGGACGGTGGTCCATATTTCGAAGGAAACCCTGATTTCGAACAACGGCGGCAAACGATTCTGGATTCCGAGTAAGCGGTGGTTGGCTGAGTGGTTGGGATTCTTTTAACCGCGGATTTGCAGATTAAGATGAGGCAAGATGGTCGGTCGGAAGTCCGGGTATTATTGAGCGATAGCGGATCTCTTTGTTCTTTCCTTTTTATCTTTATCTTTTGTCCAGTGGAGATCTCGGAGAGGCAGAATTTTCGAGAACGA
>JABIRI010000061.1 GCA_018667915.1 Opitutaceae bacterium
GCGCTGCCGATGCTGCGTTTGAAATTATCTTCCCGAAAGTTCACCTCCTCGATAGGAAGCGCAGCGGGTAGGTCTCGATGTAAACTATCTACCAATAAAGCGACCGATGGGAGATCTCCGCGCGCAAAAACTGAGGTGCCGAAAGGGCAATAAAGGGCATCGGGCGGAAACGCGGCGTCTAATTCGATTACCGAAACGCTTCGTTTCTCCCCGGGGCCCTCGCGAACAGTCCAGTCCGTTTTGGAACGCAGCGCTATCACGTCGGTTGGGCGAAGAAATGTCAGTTCGTTCTCCAATCCTTCTTGGACGAGGACGACGAATTTCATGGGTTCCCAAGTCAGTTGTCCCATTTCTTCGAGGAAACCGAAGACCAATGGTTTGATCCCGCCGTTGACCCCGCGCGGCTCCATTCTTAGCAAGTCCACCCATATCGTCGGCGGGGTGGAGCGTTTACGCGCATTTGCATCGTCTCTTTCCAGAACTCGACTACGCACGGAATCGACGTAGGGGTGGGCAGACCTCGGCGCGGCTTTGGCCTGTTGGACCCGCTGGAGACGAGCCTCTTCCAGACGAGTCGCCTGTTCGATGGCCGCGGTGCGGGGACCCCAGCGCTCCAGGAACTTCTTAGCATTACGGTATTCGTAGCGACCCCGACCCTGACTCGCCGAAACGGCATGTTTCACGATGGAATGATTCGCCACGTAGATTTTCCAACCCGCCTCACGTGCGCGCATGCACAGGTCAACATCTTCGAAGCCATTGCGATACCGGGTGTCGAGCCCGCCCGCATTGATGAACCACTTCCGATCTACCAAACAGCACGCAGCGGTCACCGCAGGCACCAGACGAGCGCGGGGCCCTGCCTGTAACGTCTTCAGGTCAATGTGCTGGTGAACAGGATAGCCTCCGTCGATGAATTCGATGCCGGTGTGATCGACCGAACCGTCATGGGTTGATATCTGGACATTTCCAATGATTCCCGCCTCGCGATGATTTCCGGCGACATGAAGCATTTCAGCGATTGCCCCATGGGCGACTTCGACATCGTTGTTCAGCAGGCAGAGCCACTTGCCTTGCGCAATGGCTGCGCCGGTGTTTATCGCGGTGGCGAATCCTTGATTTTGTGGCTGGTGAGTAACTCGATGAATTCCCGTGAGTGAATCGAGGTATTCTCGCGTATCGTTTTCGCTGCCATCGTTAATCCAAATCACCTCATGAGTGATCAAACTCGGCACATGGGATTCCAATGCCTCGCAACACGCCTTGGTGTGCACGAGTTGATTGAAAACAGGAATGACGAAAGAGATCTGCACCGATTGCGATCTAGCCAACAGTCCTGCAGAGGGGCCGCAACGAATTTGGCGGCATTTATTTCACCGTCATCTTGCCAATGATGGACCAATCGTAACCGGGATTATGATCCGGCCCCGCGTCGATCCATAGTTCCAAATCGTGGTGGGCTGGCAACGCGAGCTCCGCCTGGAGCATTGTGCGATCTTCGGGGACGGTTAAGGGCTGAACCCAGTCCGCCCAAGCGAGCCGTTGGCGACCGTCGGGTCCCCGGACAAAAAGACGGAATCGCACGCCGTCCGAGTCGTGTTCGTTCAGCCAGATCTCTGGACGTAACCCGTAGTCCAAGGTAACGATTCGCTCACTGGCGAGGGCGTTAAAACGGAGTCCGCCCGGTGGATGAATGTGCAGCACGCTGACGTCGTTCGCTTCCAGTTGAGCGGGAGCGTGACGAGTAAAGACCCGGTCAGGGTAGGGCTGACACTGATCGAACATACCGTTGGCTTCCGCGAATGTCAGTTCACGCCAATCTGCGGTAATGAACTCGAGGCGGGATTCGCCGGGCCCCATTCGGTCGGGCCGTTGCGGAAGGACCAAGGCGGCTGACGTTTGCCGAGTTGCTACCCACGGAGCGAGTTCCAAGAGACGCTGTGGGGTCACGTAGACGTCGGCGTCGTTGGTGGTAAATAACGGGGTTGTTGCCAATCCGAGCTCGCGGCAACGGTGGTGCACCAGCGCCAGGTCCCCCGCGACTGAATCCATGGCGACAAGGATAGAATAATCTTCATTCCCCAAGGCTGTTCGTGAGAGTTGCCATGCATCCTCATCGGTCTCGTGGGTCTCGCGCACGAATAACATGCGTCGATCGGCCGCGTAGGTAAGCAGGGGATCCCACTCACGACCAATTATGGCAATATGGTCCGTGGGACGGGAGATTTCCTGGAGGAGTTCGCCAAATTTTGGCAGCGGACGATCCAGCGTCTGGCCGTGTCCGAATCCGTTCAAGAAGGCTTGAGCCTGCAGATAGACAACACCGGTCAAAATGGTAGTTACGAGAATCCGTCCCCATTTCTTCAGCATGAATATGCGACACAGCGTGACAATTCCCAGCCCCACTGCTACAGACAGCGCGGGAGCCACGGCAATGAAGTAGTAGTTGTGGACGTAGTAGAGATTGGCGAACGCCAATGGGCCGGTGACTACCGCGAGCAGCGCGGCGCCGATGCCAAATCGAAGTATGGGGGCTCCCTTGATCAGGCCGAAGACGATGAGGATCAACAAACCAACCGGTAAGATTTGGGTTAAATGTTCCGCCCAACGTTGCCACCATTCGGGCGCCAATCGCTGGGAGAGGGTGCCCCAGTTCCAAGCGCTCAGTTTTTCGGAAGTCAGAAAGTCGGCGTAAGGATGGGCGTGCTTGAGCGCGTCGGCATGGCGGGTCCAAACGACGGCCGCGAAGATTCCGGGGAAGGTCGCCATGGCAGACCGCGTCAGTCGCTTCAGGAGGGTGTCGATTGGTAGCCGCCACGTTAGCAAGGCGCCGACCGGCAATACTACCGCGAAGCTGGTCACCTTGGTCACCGCGGCCATGACACCGAGAAGGATGGCCGCGATTAACCACCTTCGATTGGACGGTTGATACAGCGCTTCGATCAATGCAGCCAGCCACCACAGAGCCAGCGATGCGGCCCAGGTTTCGATCAATATACTGCGAGAAAAATGCATCCATAACGGACTGGTGAATAACAGCGCCGATGTGAAAAGACGTTCGTTAGGGCTCAGCTGTAGTCGCCTCAGCAACAGCCAGAGTGGAGGTAGCACCAGAAGCGCGCCGATCACTGCAGCCAGTCTCCCGGCGACGATGATATCGCATCCCGTGATGGTCGCCAAAGTTGCGGTAACGATCTGATAGGTGGGAAATTCCATGGGGATGTTCCAGGGTGGTCCCAATCCGTTAAACGGGGTGACCGGCGATAGCCCGTTTTCTTGCAGCATCTGCGCCGTGATAGCGGTTTGCGCTTGGCGACCGGCGTGTGAATCGGTCGGCGGATTACTCCAGCCCAGTCCAGCTGCCCAACAGAAGACCCCAAGAGAAAATCCGAATATTAGGATTCCCGGCCAATTCGTTTTTAGATTCCAATCAGGCACGTGTTTCTGTGGGTGTTTTTAGATTCCAAGCCCAAACGGGCGCGAGCACCCAGCAAGCAATAATAAGAGGGACGGCGGGAGCGAGATAAGCCCCAATGACGGCCGGGAAAGACGTGGCTTCTACCAAGCTAACGATTAGGGCCAGTGCCGTGGCTCCACCCCAAAGCGAAAGCAGCACGGCTAGCCGCCCGCGTGCAGCCGGGGCACTCCAACCTCGTTTGGCGATAAACCCGGTGCAGACGAGTGCGAACAGCGTGAAGGGCCAACCCAACCATCCCAAGATTCGGGCGATAAAGTGGCGCGTCTGCCCGTCCCATGAATTGGGTGCAATTTCGGTTGTCGCGGTGACGTGATAAAAATTCGCCATTTCCCGTAATTCATCCTCGGTGCCTTGAGAAACGATACTGTGAGGGAGGAAGTCGGTGGATCGCACCATGAGATCAACCGCGCGGAACCATCCGATCACCGTCGGTTTGAGATAGCTCGAATGCCAGGGTGGAAAAAACCCACTACGCGTCGGTCCTCCGGGTAATCGACCTTCATCAACGGCAGCATTGATCTCATCGGCAACCTGTCGCCAATACGCGTCGGCTGTGGCGGGTGATTCATAAAATCCTTCGATGGCAGCCGCTTCACGCAGTGCCCAGGAGAACCAACCGTTGCGGATCTCCTCGCCCGATCGGTCGTGGGTTTCATACCACTCCCAGCCCGCGTTTCGCCACTTCGGCATCATGCGATTTTCGAATACATCGGCCAATTTGGCAAAGGCCGGGCTTTCCCGATACGTAAGGGCGCGGGCGGCGGTTGAGCTGGGCGCGCCAGGCAAGGGATTCGGGTTTTCCACCCGCAGTATCGCACCGTGGGCGTCGGCAAATGAGGTTTCGTTGCCGTCTACGCCGATAGCCATGCCGTAGTGGGCTTTGTTCACCGCCCGGACTGAAGCCCGACTGCCAACATAGGTGAGCAGGGGAGCTACCGCGATCAAAACGACCCACCATCGTTTTGGTTTAAACTCGGCAGTCGCGATCCACATCGCGGTAAGGGTGAGTAGGATGGTGGAGGGGAGAAGCCAGATGCCTTCTTCCCGCGAGTAAGAAAACGCTCCCGCTGCCAGTCCCGCCCCCAGCCCCCAGGGGAGCACCCGCCAGAGCGATTTATTTGCGCGGCAGACCATACCGATAAAACCCGCGAGCGCAAAAAGGGTGAGGGCGGGTTGCACCATTCCTCGAAGAAGTCTTCCCAGGTTTTCCGCCGACAAAGATTGGGGATCAAAGAGCAGCAGCGTGAATAAAGCGATGCGCCAGCCTGCGTGTTTCAGCCAAGGTGAAATCGCCCAAACCAAAAGGAAGCAGGCTAGAGCGTGGAGTAGGGCTACGTTGAACTGGAGGGAAATCCCCGAGAGCGCGGATAGGGCCAGAAACGCCGGGAAAATTGGACCCTTAGCCTGAGTGAGTTCGTTGTAGGGACCGAGCCAATTGCCTTCGGCGATGGATTTCCCCTGCATCATGAACAGGCGATCATCGTGAGCCATCTGCATCATGAACGATTGTCCCATTTCTGAAGCGAGCAGCGTTTTGATCGCGACGAGCAGCAGCATTAAAATGACTTGCCCCAGCGGATGGTGGAGACGAGGTCCGAGACCTCCGATCAGGATGAGCACGATGGCCAACGCGGCGGTGGCAACCATCGCGACAAATATGGAACTACTGCTACTGGCGTATTTGGTCGTGAGAACAATCTGTTCCAACGTCAGAGGCACGTTCAGCTCATCGGGAAAATCGATTCGGGCCAATTGACTGTTGTCCAAAGTCCACACCAAGGAGTGATCCTCGCCTCGTTCGTGAGCGACGGCGGTGACAACCCAATCTTGGTTGATGATCGGTTGAGCCAGATGGGCCGGGCAGGGATAGACATACCAACCACCGGATTGCGCCGGTCCTTTAAAATCGAGTCGCAACTCTAACAGGGGGATAGAGTGCTTCGGGAGATCCAAATAGATGAACGGATCTGGTCCTGTGACGGTGAAAACTCCGGTCGTCGAATCGTAATCGAGGTTATTGATTTCCTTCGTAGTGACTTCGTCGAGAGAGAGGTGATCGAATGCCTCCGTTTGGCGCTTCAGTGCCAAAGCTCCACCCAATACGGCGAGAGCGAGTAAACTAAGTGCCAGCTTCCGAAAGGACATCAGCGACGAAGGCGCAAGCGAATCATGTCGACGAAGAATCCGGCTAACATGAGCTGCATGGAAAGCACCAGACAGGTCACGCCTGGAACAACCCAACGTAAGATTTGGGTGGGGGACAGACCTCCGAAGGCATTGTCGTGCCAGATCAAGACCGCCTGAATAGAAAGGCCCAGGCCCAACGCGCCCAAGGCGACCGCGCCAACGATCCCACGTTCGAGTGTAAATCCTTCAAACGGAGGCGGCGTATTGTCGGGCCGTGGAGCTGCCAACCCAGCTTCGTGAACAAAGACCTTCGATAACACGGCAAACGCGATCGCTTGAAATCCACACAAAACGGCAGCCCCGGCGTAAAGCAGGGTGTGCACATCCAGCGTCACGGGACCCAGCGCGACCGGCCCACTCAGAAGGGTAGCGAAACCTGTGGCTCCGGCCAAAGTCAGCAGGATTCCAGGCAGCAGGAACAACCAGCGGGGGCTGAACAGGAGCATAAAACGCAAATGTCTCCATCCATCACGCCAAGGTCGCAGGTGCGGTGGTCGATCCCGACCATCTTGGCGCAGTGATACGGGGGCCTCCGTCATCTTAAGTCCGGAGAGTGCGGCCTTGATAACCATTTCGGAGGCGAACTCCATGCCTCCCGTGCGCAGGTCGAGATTGACTAACGACTCCCGTGATCCTCCCCGCAGTCCACAATGAAAATCCCGAGTCGGGATGCCGAAGAGTAATCGTCCGAGGAAGCTTAACACCGGATTTCCGATGTAGCGGTTTTTCCAAGGCATAGCCCCGGGATGAATTCCCCCGGCAAACCGATTGCCCATGGCCAGATGGTGTCCGTTACGCAGGGCCTCGAGTAAGGGTCCGGATTCACGGAAATCGTAGCTGCCATCGGCATCGGCCATGATGATATATTTTCCGCGAGCTGCATTGATGCCCGTGTTCAAGGCGTGGCCATAACCGCGTTGGGTCACTGGAACCACCCGAGCTCCTGCCGCCTCTGCGATCGCCTGTGACCCATCCGTGCTCCCATTGTCTGCAATGAGAATTTCACCTGACACGCCCAGTTTGTCGATGGTGTCTTGAGCCTCCTTCAGGCACCCGGGCAGGGTCAGTTGCTCGTCCAGACACGGCATCAGCAGCGTAAGTTCGATTTCGGGTTCTTGAGCCTCAGCAGTCATGGGAAAGGGAATAGTGTCGGAGAGGATATGAAAAGGGAAACGGAAGACTACGGGGGCGGTTACTCCAAGGTGATTCCAGCCCAAGCTGTCCAATCCCAGCCCGGGTTTTCGTTGATGGAGATGATAAATTGGACTTCGCCTCTCGCAGGTAAGTTCAGGTTTTGAAGGTCGAAATCGAGTAGACCTTGATCGGCAGGTTCGACGAATGGGTTTATCCGGCGTTCGTAAAGTATGCGCTCGTCTGCGCCGTCGGTCCATTTGATCACGAATGTAGCGCCGTCGGTTTCTCCCCCGTTGGTGTAGGCGCCAGCCGGGTAGCCATGGGCTCCGCGAATGGCTGTGATAGGAGTGCTGAGAGGAAAAGTCATCTCGCTCGGGGCATGCATGATGACAGCTTCGCGACCGTCGATTTCTTCGTCTGATAATGGGGTGCGGGCGAAGAAATCGTCGGGAAGGTGAGAGAAACTGGCGAAGCGTTGTCGCTCGAGTTGCTGAGCGTATTCCGTCTTCAAATTGGTGGATTTGAGGGTCGAGACGGAAACGAGAGCCTGTTCGGCGAACCAGCGTCGGTCTTCGTCGGCGACTTCGATGCGAATACTGCGGATGAGCCTTGGTTTATCGCCACCATGAGCTTCGAGGTAGGTTTCGAAATCAGTCACGAGTGGGTTGATTTGGAAGCCGGCCAGTGCGATAGGGCGAGGAATCCGATAGCGTTCTTCTTTCCCATCGTAGTCGGTGACGATCAAGTAAACCAAAGCGGGTTTATACAGGAAGTTCCGGGCGCGTCCGAGGAGGTTGAAGGGGAAGTCGATTTCGACCCAAAGGTGAGTGGCGGAGAATTCTTCTACTGAAAACTCCTCTTCGAGTTTCACATCGGCAGTGCGAACCAATTGGGGGGAAAGAGAGGCGAGATCGGCCGGCTCTCTCCGACGCTCGAATAGGTAGAAGTCTTTTTCGAGCAGGCGGAATTCGTAGAGGTGCGGAAAGAGCACCATCAAATGCGAATCGTCCGCCAAGTGCGGGCGTTCATCGATCGTCTGCATTTTCAGTAAGAGAAACTCGGGGGCAGATTCGGAGGTTATGAACGCAGCGTTTAGTTCAGCCAGATGAGGGGTATAAACGGAATAGCTCTGAAAGATGGGACGAGGCGTGTAATTGAATCCGTTGAACAATGCGATCGCCTGCTCGAACCCGAGCACATCTACCGATGCATCACCGATGAGTTCGCGTGTTTTAGGTAGGTCTGCCTCGCGTTGCCAATGATCGACCTGTCCTTCGAGATTCGCTCGAGCTTGGTTCCAATTCAACACTGCCTGGATGTTTCGTTGGAGCTTTTCGTTGGCGATATTGGGCGCGTAATCGATGGTGGTCGTGAATGTATTGCGCATGCCCGTCAGGCATAGTCCGGCAATCACCAAAGTGATGATCCGAGGCACCCAAGGTTTGGACACGCGTTCACCGAATAACGCGGGAAAGCAAACGGCAGGAATCAAGGCGCAGTAGAAGAACCCTAACATGTGGCCGTCAGCTCTTACGAAACCGTGTTTCCAGTTTAGAAACAGAAACGCGGCTAGAATGAGCAAACAGGCGATGGAGCGAAGACGCTCGGGTTGAGTTGCCAGATGCCAAATGACGTAGGCGCCCAAGCTCGCGAATATCCAAAGGGCGATAGCCAATTGTCCATCGGGTGTCGGAAGTCCCATCGCCGCTTGGTAACCGGAGCTGATCTCCAAAGAGTTCAGGGCGTAGTCGAGCCATTGGAATGGAGACTGTCCGCAAGCCAGCCAGATCGCGAGGAAGCCAAGCGAAAAGGACAGTAGCAGTTGCAACCCGTTTCGCCGCTTCTGCGCAGATAGAGCGTAACCGAGAACCACTAAAACCACGAATCCGGTAAACAGCAGATTGGTGAATTTAATCACCGCGAGAATTGCTAAGAATAACCCAAAGGGAATTGCCCAAACGGATCTATCCGATGCCAGTCGCTGAATCATGATCCAACCGCTGAAGGCGATGATAATCATATGGAGAGCATCGGCGTAGCCCATGCCCCAAAGGATGAAGAACGCGAAATAACTGAATCGTGAAACGCCTTTGAGGTTTCGTCCGACGTGGATAACCATGCTTGCTGCGACGAAGGAGAAAAAACTCTGCCACAGAATGTATCCGCCCCAATACATCCCCGTATAGGTGTTCCCCATGAGAAATCCCAGGGGCCCGTAGGTGAAGACAATCGAGTCGCCAAAGGGATACCCCCGGTGAAGGAAGTAAGCCAAGGCCTGGCGCCATGAGGAATCGAGTTCGAGTAAGGGTTTCGAAGGCAACGTGAAGGCCAGTAGGAACAGTAAACCCCACAGCAAATAGTCGCTGAGGTTTAGAGGACGATCTGAGACTTCGGTGCGTTCAGGCATAGATGAGAGTATCAACCGTAGGAGCGCTAGGCGCCTAGGGGGAAGATTGGAGTTTCAAATCGGCCCAATAAGTCCAATCACTGGATGCAACGCCCGCCGGACCAGCCGTAATCTCCAATTCAAGGGCATCACCCTCGGCCGTCAGGGGGAGATCGACTGCGAATGCGTGCTCACCGGCATCGACCGAGTTCCGCAAGGGCTGGATCAGTCGCCGAAAAAGCTCGGTGGACTCACCTTGTTGAGTCACGTGCCTGATGATGAACTCGGCTCCATCAGAGGGAGCAGGATTGTCCGGTGCATATGCGCCGGGAGGCAGGCCAAATCTTCCAGTTACTTTTTCGATACCCGCCGGCGTTGAATAACTGAGCACGGCCGGGGCATGGAGTGAAAATACGCGTCGCCCGTCGGTTTCATCAGCCCGGGCTCCGAAGAGTGCACGAATGCCCAGCGCCTCTACATTTTCCTCAATCACTGGAATGGCGATCTCCACCTTCTGCTCGGGGGTAGTTACTGCTGATACGACGGGTAGTTTCAGGTCAGGGCCTTCCAACCAACCTTCACCGTCGAATTGGACTAGCGGACGCAGGATGGCGTCTTTCGTGTCGGGCGGCAGATCCAGACTTACCCCAATGCTGGTATTTTCGAGTGGCAGGAACGACGTGGCAGTCACGATTTTTCCGTTCAGGGAAAGGCCCAATCGCGTCAGTGAATTCGAGGTCGTGTTTAGCATTCCTACGCCGATCCGATTCAATCCCGGAGCCAGTCGGTCGGTGCCAAAGAGGAGGAGTTGGCCACGCGGATCATCGAGTGAGTATTCGCCCCGATCATTGATTGTTTCGTGAGCTCGAATGTAGAGACGGAAACCTTGAAGACCCCAGCGTTGAGCCTCGAGCTCGACGTAGTTGTCGTGTAACCACTCGTCGAGTTGAGGAAATTTCCGCAAGGGATATTTGCCGAAAAAACGATGAGGCCCTGCCGAACTATCCACGAAAAACTTGGGCCGGTTTTGCTTCAAATCAGTGAGGAGAGTCTCAAGTGAATCATCGACGACGGCGTATTCGGTGGAGCGCGCAGGATCTACATTTGTCAACGGGATCATTCCGGTTTGAAACGTGCAGTAAATGAAGCGCGAAGCAGGAAGTCGGTCGGTGTAGCGATAGATGTCGGGATTAAAGCCCCAGACGAATATGCGATCAGTCTCGGTTGATTGTGCCTTCATCCACGCAGACACCCGTAGGGCGGAATCTGGCCCAAGCAAAGGAATGCGGCGGGCTTTCGTAGGGGTGATGAAGACTGAATAGCTGACCGCTAATCCGATAATCCAAATGAATGCCCGGCCGGCTCGGCTTACCGCATTTGGTTCAGAGATTCTTCGGAACCACACGGATGGTCCCATTGCACAAGCCCAAGCCAAGGGAGCGAGAACCGGAAAAAAATAATGA
>JABIRI010000146.1 GCA_018667915.1 Opitutaceae bacterium
AAACGTAATCCGTGGTTTTTGTCGGATTTGCTGCCGGATTTGCGTTCGAGAATGGCCCCGGCACTGTCGGACTAAATTTACGGTTTGGTAGGGAGCTCGCACCAGAACGTGCTGCCTCCATCCGCGGGAAAGTCAGCGCCTACTTTCCCATCCAATTCGTGAGCAAGTTGGCGGGCGATGGATAAGCCAAATCCGTGGCTCTCTTCTCCGGCCGTGGGTCGGGGCGAAAGGCGGGCGTTTTCGTGAAATAGATTTGCGCGTTCGGATTCGGGAATTCCCGGACCTCGGTCCGAAACCGATAGTCGCACCGATTCAACGTCGGGTTGTATCAGTTCCACGTCGATTTCCCCGCCGGGAGGAGAGAACTTGAGAGCATTGCTGAGAAAATTGGCGACGATCTGATAGAGCGTTGTGGCCGATCCTTTGATCACCGGCGTGATGTCCGGTGGATCCGTCATATTCAGCGTTTGGTTTTTGGCATTGGCGGCGGACTGATGTTGTCGCACCACGGCCTGCAGGAGCGCCGTTACATTCACATCCTGATCCGTGCCGGTTGAGCTCAGATCCAAGAACGTATCGATAATTTGCTGCATGTGATCGACGGTGGAATCGATTTCGTCGAGCTGCGTGATCACCATTTTGGGATCGGCGATTTTGCGGCGCGCAATCGCGGTGGAGAACGTGGCGAGGCAAAGTGGGTTACGCAGATCGTGGGAAGCGATGCGCATGAACCGTTGTTTGAGCGCGAGTTCTTCACGGAGTTGGCGCTGCAATTTACGCAGCGACAAATGAGTGGAAACCCGCGCGAGAGCTTCCTCGTGTTGAATGGGCTTGGTGATGTAGTCGACGGCACCGGCGGCGAACCCTTGGAGTTTTTCGCGCGTATCGGTGAGTGCCGTCATGAAGATTACCGGCACTTCGGCGGTGGCGGGATCTTTTTTGAGTTGGCGACAGGTTTCGAAACCGTCGATGCCGGGCATCATCACATCAAGTAGCACCAAGTCCGGCGTGCGACGGGTCATGAGTTCGAGGGCTTCTTCGCCGTCCTCGGCCACGAGCACGTGATGGCCAGCATCGCCGAGGCATTGGAGCAAGACGCTTAGGTTGGCGGGAGTGTCATCAACGATGAGGACGGTCGCAGCGGTGGAGTCAGACATCGGAGGAGGAAGTGGGAGGAGAAGAGCGCCAGGGCTGTAGGAGTTTCCTTAACGCTTTCAGTTTAAAGTTCCGCGTGAGTTCCAACGCGGTTAGGGCGAATTCGGCTTGGGTGGGATCGGCGCTGAGCAACGCTTCAATGCGTTCGCGTAACGCGACCACCTCACCGGACAAGGCGAGTTCGTAGATGGCATCCACCTCGGCGGAAGGAGGGGGGGGAGTTTTCTGTAAATGGCGTGGATGATCCCGCCGGGGCGGCTACATGTTTCCAAATCAGGCCAAGCGCTTCGCCCACGGCTTGGTAAAGCGCGTCGGTTCGCACCGGTTTAGGGAGGAAATCATCGCAGCCGTGCTCCAGGGCGGATTCGCGATCGAAATCATAAGCGCTGGCGGATACCGCAATGATCCGAAGGTCAGTTGGCCCGTATGTCTCGCGCAGCTGGGTGATGGCCGCGAGCCCACCCATACCGGGCATCCGCAGATCCATTAAAACGAGGTCAGTGGGATGAGCGGCGACATGTGCGATGGCCGCTTCACCGGTGGCGGCAGTCTCGACCGCGAATCCAACGGGACCGAGTAATCCGGCCAATACCTCTGAATTGGCCAAAACGTCGTCTACGATCAGGACGTTTTTGGCGGAACCCTCGTAGCCTACGATCGGACGCGAGGGCTCGAAAGGAGCGGTCGTTTCGGTGCCGTGAGGGAGGGAAAGGACGAACGAAAATTGGCTACCTTGATCCACGGTGCTGTGCGCATCGAGCGCTCCGCCCAACGCGTCGACGAGTTTGTGACTGATGGCCAGGCCGAGTCCGGTGCCCTCCGCCTGAATGTCCCGGGGTCCGACTTGTTCAAAGGGTTCGAAAATCCGGGTGAGCTCGGCGGGCGCAATCCCGCAACCGGTGTCTTCCACGCTAAAACGGATGGAGCTATGATTGGATGATGTATCCGATGATGAGATACGAGATGCGGTTAGGGTGATGGCGCCCTCGCGCGTGAACTTCAGTGCGTTCGCCACGAGGTTGAGCAGAACCTGTCGCAGGCGAGCGGAATCGGCGATCACACGGGAAGGCAGATCAGCCGAGATATTGGAAACAAAACTCAGTCCCTGCTCTCGGGCTTTCGGGGCAAGAAGCTCTACCACGCCTGCCAGCAGTGCGGCGGGATCGAACGAGCCGGGATGCAGCTCGAGCCGCCCAGCTTCGACCTTGGAAAGATCGAGCACGTCATTGATGAGGCTGAGTAAGTGCTCAGCGGATTCGTGAATGACACCAACGCCATGTTGGTGCTTCGCGGCGAGTTCGGCATCTCGTTCGAGGATCTGGGTAAAGCCCAGAATGCCATTCAGGGGCGTGCGCAGCTCGTGACTCATGCTCGCGAGAAATTGGCTTTTCGCTCGATTGGCGGCATCCGCCGCGTCACGCGCTTCAGCGAGGGCGCGAGCCGCCTCCCGCCGGTCGGTCACGTCCACAGCGAGGCCCTCGAGGTGGTCGATTTCACCGGATTCGTTGCGCACGATGTTGACGGATTCAGAAACCCAAATCGTAGAGCCGTCGGCGCGGCGGATTTCGGATTCGAAGTCCGTCACGAGGTCCGAGGTCTGCACGCGATCGAAGAAGTCTTTGCGCCGCTGAGGGTCCACGTAGATCTGGCGATCGATTTGGTTGATATCGGCGATGCAGGTCGCGGCGTTGGAGTAGCCAAACATGCGAGCTAGGGCAGGGTTAACATCGATGAAGTTACCTTCGACCGAAGAAAGGTAGAGCCCCTCGGCCGCGTTCTCAAACAGGTTGCGGTAGCGACGTTCTACCACGGCCAAGGCCTCTTCGGCGCGAGAGAGGCGACGACGTGCGCTGATATCGATCGCGACAGTGAGAATACAGGGCTGCCCTCTGAGTTCGATGCGATCGGCGTTGAGCAGATAGAAGCGCGTTTTGCCGGAGCCGGTGTTAAACTCGGCTTCAAAATCCCGCACGGTTACGTTGGCCGCAATTTGTTGGATGAAGACTTCGCGCTGGGGGGTGTCTACCCAGAGGTCGAGATCGAGAGTGGTTTTTCCGAGCACTTGTTCGCGGGCAAGACCCACATTCTCCAGAAATGCCTCGTTCACCTCGATGAACTCACCACCGGGCAGGGCCGCGATGGTCATGAGCGCGGGACTGTGTTGGAAGGAGAGGGCAAACAGCTCCTGCGATTTGAGGAGGTTGGCCTCGCTGGCGGCGAGTTTGTCGCGAAGGGGCTGGTATCCGGGAGGCACGGCGGAGAGGGGAAAGTTTCCGAAGGGGTGACGCGAAAACCCGGACAACGCAATGCAGCGCTGCCCGGGG
>JABIRI010000229.1 GCA_018667915.1 Opitutaceae bacterium
CGCCCGCTTTTGCCCCCGCTTATCCAGCGAAGATTGAAACAATTTCCCCTCCACGCTTTCATAATACCCTCATGAGTTTCACGCCCCGCCGCCGTGTCGGCCTGATTTCCGCACTCTGTTTCACCCTCTTGGTTTCGCTGGTCAGCGCACAACCAGATCGGTCTTTCGTCACTTCGGCGGCCGAATCCAAAGAGATCCGTAATTTCGTCCGACTCCTAGAAGAAGCGCACTACAACCGCGAATCGGTCAATCCTTCCAGCTACCCCCCCGTCATCCGTGAGTTTATGGAGGATTGGGACGCCCATCACCTGTTCTTCCTCGATTCCGACGCCGAACTCTTCAGCCAAAAATTTGGCGAGGGACTCTACTGGAATGTTTCCACGCTCGGTAATATCAAACCGGCCTTCGAAATTTTCCAACGCTACGAGCAGCGCGCGGAAGACCGCGCCCAATGGATCTTCAATCGGCTGGAGGGCGAATTCGATCTCGAGAGCAGCGACGAATACGTGACCGACCGACGCGAGTTGGAGTGGCCCAAAACTGCCGAATCAGCGGACGACGTTTGGGAAAAACGCCTCCGTTTCGAACTCATCCAGGAAATGCTCAACGAGCACGAGCTCGCGGAGGCCAAGGAGCGGGTCCGCAAACGCTACGAACGCATGCTGAAGAATCTCTCCGACATCGAAACCCACGAGATCGCAGAGGTTTTTCTCACCAACATTGCGAAGCTTTACGACCCCCACTCTACCTACTTTTCATCTGAAACCTACGAAGACTTTGATATTCAGATGCGCCTACAACTCGTCGGTATCGGCGCGCTCTTAGGTCTGGAAGATGACGAGTGTGTCATCCGTGACATCATCGCGGGTGGTCCGGCCGATCTCGATAATCGTCTCAAGCCCAACGACAAAATCATCGCCGTTTCTCAGTCCAATGCGGAAGACGCTGAGAACGTGGAGTTGATCGGTATGAAGCTGCGTAAAATCGTCGATCTCATCCGCGGCGATCAAGGCACCGACGTCTTCCTCACCATCCAACCCGCCGACAATCCCGATCCGGGAGCGCGCAAACAAATCAAACTCACCCGCGACGTCGTAAACCTCGATTCAGCCCGCGCACGCGGCGCCATCTTCGAAGTCCCGGATGACAATGGAGAGAACAAATCGATCGGCGTGATTTCCCTTCCCGCTTTTTACGGTCCCAATCCGGGCGCGACCGACGGTCCGCAAAACAGCGCCAGTGGCGATGTCTCGCTGTTGATCAATCAACTGCAGGAGCAAGGCATCGATGGGCTCGTGCTCGACCTGCGCGACAATGGCGGCGGACTGCTGAGCGAAGCCATCAATCTCACGGGTCTATTCATCAAAGAAGGCCCGGTTGTCCAGGTGCGCTCCTACTACGGCGACATCAAAGTGGATAACGATTTGGACAAATCCGTCCGTTACGCCGGTCCCCTCGCCGTGCTTGTCTCCAAATACAGCGCTTCTGCCTCCGAGATCGTCGCGGGCGCCCTCCAAAACTACGGCCGCGCCGTCGTGCTGGGTGACAGTTCCACGCACGGCAAAGGCACCGTGCAAACCGTCTATGAGATGCGGAACCTCGACCAACGCCTGCGCATGATGCCGAACATCAAGAGCGGCGCGGCGAAGTTCACGATTCAGAAATTTTACCTACCCAGTGGTTCTTCCACTCAACTCAACGGCGTCGTTCCCGATATCATCCTGCCCTCCATGGAAGACGTGATGGAATCCGGCGAACGCTTCCTGCCGCAGGCGCTTGTTTGGGATGAAATCGAAACCACCGAATTCGACGGCACTCCCCTCGAAGCCCATATCCTTTCTCCCCTCCGCGAATCCAGCATGGCGCGTCAGGAGGCCATGCCCGAGTTTGATTTCCTCAAGCGCAACATCGACTGGTTCACCGCACGCCAAGAACAAAAGAGCGTGTCGCTCAACCTTACCGATCGCATGGAGCAACGCGACATCGACAAAGAATTCCGCGAAGCGATGGACGAAGAGCGCAAGGCCCTGCGTGATCACAAATATGCCTTTACCGAGTTTCTCTTAACGCCCGAGGAAGAAGAAGAAACCGTAGCAGAGGACGCGACCGAGGAGCCCATTTCCATCACGGAAGACGTTATCAGCGAGAACATCGTCGTCGCCGTTGATGGTGAAGCCTTCGACGGCGCCGCAATCGATCCTGAAGCCATCCCGACCGAAGAGATCGAAGAAGAGGAAGAAGAAGAACCTGCCCCCGAAGGTTACGCGCGTCTCGATATTCACTTGCGCGAAGCCCTACGCGTGCTCGTCGACGCCGTGGAAATCGGCCAACAACCTCAGTTTGCCGAGCGTATTCCCCTCACCGCGCGCACCGAAACCGGCGGTTAATCTGCGCGGCGCGCGAAGACGAAACGATCCCGCTCGGTTAAGTCTTGGCGGGACTGCACATCAGCAAATCCCGCGGCATTGAGTCGTTCGACCAGATCGGCGTGTTGAGCGATGCCGGTCTCCATCGCGAGGAGCCCTCCGGGAGCCAACCAGTCCTGAGCTTCGGCAATAATCGTGGTCAAAGCGTCCATGCCATCCTCGGCGGTGGATAAAGCTACCGCGGGTTCGTGGTCCTTCACTTCCGGCTGCGTTTCTGCCACTTCGGCGGCGGTCAGGTAGGGCGGGTTCGCCACGATGAGTTCAAACTTCGTGCCAGCCGGTAAGGCGGCAAACCAATCCGATTTTAAAACCTTCACCCGTCCCTGCAGCTCCAGCGTGTCCCGATTTTCGGTGGTCAGCGCGAGCGCTTCATCACTGATGTCGGTCGCCCACCCTTTCGCCTCCGGCCAAGCATGCGCCAAGGCCAACGCCAGGGCTCCACTGCCGGTGCCAAGATCGACAAATTGCTCCGGTGCCTGGGTCAAAAACTCCGTGCAAATCAGCTCGACCAAATACTCCGTTTCCGGACGAGGAATCAGTGCCCGCGCATCGGTCTTCAAGGTCACGCCCGCAAAATCGACTGAACCGATGATGTGTTGCAGCGGTTCGCGCTGGCTGCGGCGTTTGATCAGAGGTCGGATCAGTTCGAGTTCCCGCTCGGGCAGCAGCCGCTCAAATTGCAGATAAAGCTGCATGCGGGGTAACCCGAGCGCGTGCCCGGCGAGTAACTCCGCGTTGAGTCGCGGGTGCTCGACCCCTTTGCGCTCCAGAAAGGCGGCGCTCTTGGTGAGGACTTCGAGCAGACTCGTCATAACAACGCCGACGGATTGCCGAGTTCGGCCAACTTTATCGCCATGTCTTCATGTAAGAGCGCACTCATCAATGGCTGGAAGTCACCTTCCATCACTTCGTTCAG
>JABIRI010000046.1 GCA_018667915.1 Opitutaceae bacterium
GTGACATTTTCCGGGCGAAGATCGTAAACGTCGCCGCAGCGGAAGTTATCGTCGAGATGACCGGTAACAAAAACAAGGTCTCCGCCTTCCTCGGTTTAATCGAACCCTTTGGAATTATCGAATTGGCCCGCACCGGGCAACTCGCACTCACGCGTTAGAATCAGAATCAATTTTTAACTCAACCCCCACTGGATAACTAACATGCCTGCCAAAGTATATACCGACAAGGATGCCGATCTCGCCGTCCTCAAGAATAAGACCGTCGCCGTCATCGGCTATGGTTCCCAAGGTCACGCCCACGCGCTGAACCTGAAGGACTCCGGCGTTAACGTGATCATCGGCCTCTACAAGGGATCGAAGTCCGCCAGCGTCGCTCGTAAGCAAGGATTCAAAGTCTACCTAACCGCCCAAGCGGTGAAGCGGGCCGATGTCATCATGGTGGCATTGCCCGACATGGTGCAGGCCGACGTCTACAAGAGCGACATCGAGCCCAATCTTAAAAAGGGGAAGACGTTGCTCTTCTCGCACGGTCTCGCCGTGCACTTCGGACTCATCAAGCTGCCCGAAGAGGTCGATTGCATCATGGTCGCACCTAAGGGCCCCGGCCACATGGTTCGCCGTCTCTATCAAGAAGGAAAGGGAATGCCCGCGCTCATCGCGGTGGATCAGAACCCATCTCGCAAGGCCAAGAAGACCGCGCTCGCTTGGGCCAAAGGTATCGGCTCGACCCGGGCTGGCGTTTTGGAAACCACTTTCAAGGAAGAGACCGAAACGGATCTCTTTGGCGAACAAGCCGTGCTCTGCGGTGGCGCCAGCGCGCTCGTGCAGGCTGGATTCGAAACGCTCGTCGAGGCGGGTTATCAACCGGAGATGGCTTACTTCGAGTGCTTACATGAGCTGAAGCTCATTTGCGACCTCATGTATGAGTCCGGTATCGCGGGAATGCGTTTCTCGATTTCCGAGACCGCCAAGTATGGTGACATCACCCGTGGTCCTCGCGTCATCAACAAGGACACCAAGGCCGAGATGAAAAAGATTCTCGAAGAGATTCAAACCGGCAAGTTCACCAAGCAATGGGTGCGCGAGCACAAGGGTGGCCTGAAGAAATACAACAAGCTCCTCAAGGAAGGCGAAAAGCATCAGATCGAAAAGACGGGCGCCCGTCTTCGCTCCATGATGCCTTGGATGGCCAAGAAGAACATCAAGGGTGTTTCCGCCAGCTACTAAGCGCTCATTCATTAGCTCCTAATTAGACTCTCGGGTCACGACGGGTTGCGAGTTCGCTTGCTGCCCATCGTGGCCCGCTTCTTTTTTAGGGAAACTTAGACGTCATGGAAAAAATCACCATTGCCACCCGCAAAAGCCCTCTCGCTCTGGCGCAGACGCATCAGGTCGCGGCTCACTTACAGCAGACACTGGGCGCGGAGATTGAGATGCTGACCCTGACGACGACCGGAGACCGTCAAACGGCGTGGTCTCTCGAAAAAAAAGGAGGGAAGGGGCTCTTCACCAAGGAGCTCGAAGATGCGCTGCTTGACGGTCGCGCTGACATTGCGGTCCACAGTGCCAAAGATCTCCCAGGGGAACAACCCGACGGGTTGGTGGTGGCGGGTTATCTCCCGCGCGTCGATCCACGTGATGTATTGGTGGTGAGGGAAGGGGTGGAGACGCCCGCGACGGTAGCAACCGGAAGCCCACGACGCCGTTTACAACTCGCGATGCTTTACCCGGAGGTGAAGTTCTCCGAGATTCGCGGGAACGTGGACACCCGACTGCGTAAAATCGGACAAGACGGAATGGCCGATGCGACGGTATTGGCGGCCGCCGGGCTTTCTCGATTGGGTATTGGATCATGGCCGGGCACCGAGTTTCGGGTTCTAGGGTTCGAATCGATGGTTCCGGCCGTGGGTCAGGCCGCCATCGCCATTCAGTGCCGTGCAGAAAATTTAGAGAAATTTAAAAATATTTTGGATCTTGAGACCGGAATCGCGGTGACGCTAGAGCGGGCATTCCAGGGTAGGCTTGGTGGAGGGTGCCATACGGCGTTGGGTGTGCATGTGGCAGCGGACACTTTGTGGTTCTATCACGATCAGATAGGTTTACGCAGTTTTCCATTGACAGAAAATGACCTCAACAATCCGGAAAATTTCGCTAAAAAAGAACTTAATCGCATGGGTTTTGCGATTGATGACGCTCAATTGTGAAATTTCATTTTAAACGAATAGGTCTGTTTTAACCTAATCTAGGGTTTATTACCTAGACAAGGCCGGGGTTAATGCCCAAGTTTGGCAACAGTCCCACCTAATTAGGAAGCGATTTCTTCCCAGACTCCTCCTTGGCCTTACCGCAAGCCTGCTGGCAACCACGACCTCCGCCCAACGCCCAATAACCACGGTTGAATACCCGATTGAAGCGGTTCGAGTTGAAGGTGCATCGCCAGTTTACCACTTTCACGTGGTCGAAGTTGTGTCTCCGAGCACGGTGACGGCGGGCCAAGACGTCACCACCAACATCACTTTTGGGGTGGAGAATAAACCTGGAGGAGTAACTAATGAAGAGGCCCTCACTTTTATTGAAGGTATTGTGGAACTGCCGTTGGGAACGTTAGCGCCCGCAGAATGGACCGTCGATCGGCTGGATTATGAGCGCGGTGTCGTTGAACCATGGCTCATCTCGATCGTGGGAGAAACCAATGGTGCGATTAATGGAGTTCAAGCTGTCAGCTACAATGCGACGACTGACAAAGCGGAGGCTGAGCTCGGTGTGGTGTTCACGGATTCCGGTCAAACGCGGACGTTTGGAATTATTTATCAGGGATCGACCGAGGCTTTCAGTGGCTCTTACGGATACAAAGTATTGGCCGAAGGTTGGCCGCGCGAAGAAGAGGGAATCATCCGCAATGCGGGCACGTTTATCAACGCCACACTCGGTGATCCCGTGGTTGATGGAAATCCTCCGGTTCCGACGGTGGCATCGCCGGGCGAAAACGAAATTTTTGTTTACGCCATCGGTAGCGATCCTGTTGAGGTTCCGATTCTCGTCACGGGAATCGCGGAAGACGGATACCCGATCACGGATTTCCAAGTTTCAGTGTCTGACCGCGGTGCCGTTACCGACGACATGGATATCCAGGGATTGGATACCGCGTTTGTCACCGGATCGATTACTTTAGAATACACCGATGGTGGCCTTTACGATGTAGAGGTTAATGCCTTCAATTCAGTCGGAGAGGGCTTTACCTCGTCTCCGTTTGAGGTGCTTCGCGTGCTGCCTCCTCCCACGATCACAATCACTTCCCCGGCGAATGAGCAGGTGTTTACCTACTTACTCGGATCTGAAACGGGCGTTAGCATCCCGGTCAGCGTTTCTGCCGCAACCCTTGAAGACGGTCGTGCGGTTGAAGGGATTCAAACGCTCACCGCCGAAATCGGCAGTGATGCCATATCTTTGGGGGACTGGTCTATTGGCCAACTCGATCCTACCGGAAACGGCAGCTGGTTCGGCGGCGAAGGAACGTATACCCTCATTGCTGAGACCACCAATAATCCAACCGACCTTTCGGCTTATCCTGATCTTACGCCCAATTCGAATTCCGCCACGGATGCGGTAACCTTTACGATCGAAGCGATTTATCCTTCTCCGACAGTGGAAATCACATCGCCTGTTGATGGAGATTCCTTCCAACGAATCGAGGGTGACCTAGCGACGAGGGTTTCCTACGCAATCTCAGGTGGTATCACTTTCGGCTATGTAGAGACCGTTACCGTGTCCATTACTTCGGGCTCAGGTGACACCGTTGATTATACCGCCAATGTAACAGGTGAGGGCACGGCTGCTATTGCTGTCGATGGCATCATCTCCGCCCTTGGTAGCGACTCTTACACGATCAGTGTCACGGTCACGAGCGACCAAGGACTCACGGCCACCGACAGTGTAGCGATAACGGTTAACGAAATCACCGCAACTCCTCCAACGGTGGATGTGTCACTTCCTAACGGATCTTCCTACACGTTTGAATCCGGCTCCGCCGGTGCAACGGTCCCTGTCAATTTCACCGCCGCCACGGATTTTGGGGTGATTGATACCCTCACGGGTAAGCTGGATACGGTCCCGGTGACCGATATCTCAATCACACTTGATGGTATTTCAACTCCTCTGGCGACCGGCACGAGCGATCTTTTGATCGCCGTCCCAGGAACCTACACGATCACCGCGACAGCCACGACGGCTTATGGTCAAGCGGCCGCCTCCACCACCTTCACGGTCAAAGAAGTTGCGAGCCCAGTCGTCACGATTCTAATACCTGATGATGGATTCACGGTCAATCGTTTCGAAAGTGATCCCGTATCCCAAATTGACTTCAACTACGCGTCTTCGATCGCGACGGGTTCGATTACTCAAATTGACGTGACCGTCAATGGAACGCCGTTCGTCACTACCACCAACGGCGTAGGCACGGCAAGTGTAACCGGATTGGGCACGCTTTCATCCAGTGACACCGAGACCTTTGTGATCGTGGTCAACGCGACCTCGGACCAAGGGGAAACGGCCTTTGATCAAATCACCGTCAATGTCGTCGAGAGCGATGACCCTCCCGGCAACGAAAATTGTATCGGTGAGATCGAGTGGCTTCGTCCGATCAACTTAGGCAAGATCCTCAATTGTGGTCAGACCCTCCCCATCAAGTTCAAACTTCGTTGTAAAGATGATGGTGAATACATCGTCGATGATGAAGTAATTGTCGCGGTCAGCGTCGAGCCTGATGGTGAGATCAACCTGTATGTTTGCGGCCAGACGCCAAACGGAGACACGTGTAAGTATACCGGTAATAAGTATCACAAGAACTTTCGCACCGATCGGAACGTTGCTCAAACCTACCGCGTCGAAATCTTCCGTCCAATTGCACCGGGTTCAGATGAAGTCATCTCCCTCGGCTCTCGTCTGTTCCGCACCGAGTGCAAAGACGGTAAATCCGACAAATCTGATAAGTCCGGTAAGAGCGGAAAATCCGACAAGTCCGACAAGAGCGAAAAATCTGATAAGTCAGGAAAATCCGATAAGTCGGGTAAGAGTGACAAATCCGATAAGAGCAACAAGTCGGACAAGAGTGACAAATCTGGAAAGTCTGATAAGTCAGGCAAGAGTGACAAATCAGATAAGAGCGATAAGTCCGATAAGTCTCTCAAAACCGAGAAGTCTCAGAAGTCCTCCAAGGATGGATCCAACAAATCTGACAAGTCGGGTAAATCCGGCAAATCGGGAAAGTCCAGTAAGTCGGGTGACAGTTGGTGGGAATCCTGCAAGCAGTGGTGGGGCTCTTGGAGCTGGGGTGGATAAATCGGCCTTAACTTAAAAACCATATTTCAGGGTCTCATCCAATCGATGAGGCCCTTTTTCTTTTACCGAGCGCGATCTTCAAATTAGACCAACACGGAACTCTTCTTCAACGTGCCCATTAATTTAAGAATTAATCTCAATCGTTTTTTGGTGACCCTGTGGATTATCGCCGGAGCACTGGTAGCGATTCACGTCCTGCTCAATGTGGTGCATTACCAGATTACGGATTTGCCCTGGTTGGCTCGCCAAATTTTTGATGTCGATGAAGAGGACAGTTTTCCGACATGGTTTTCGGCGATGCTGCTGCTGCTGACTTCCGTCAGCTTGTGGGTGAATGCGAAGACCCTGTCGACTAGCGACTCCTCGCTCTCCGAGCGGTGGCATCTGTTGTCCGTAGGTTTTCTGTTACTCTCCATCGACGAAATCGCGGGGATGCATGAAACACTCAACAGTCTCGATATCATGGGGGATATGTCATGGACGGTTCCGGGCGGAATCATTGCAGGTGCAACCGGTCTCTACTTTGTGCCGTTTCTGCTGAAAATTCCACGACCACTCGCGATCCGTTTTGTGTTAGCCGGTGCGGTATATTTGGGTGGCGCATTGGGGGTGGAGGTGTTGACCGACCCGTATTTGGAAAACGATGAATTGAATACCTTGCCCTACAACCTCTGGACCGCAGTAGAAGAGGCGATGGAGATGGGGGGCGTATTGCTTTTCTTGGGTGGTTTATTCCCACGACTTCGTAAAGCGGCCGCTGATTTGCAGATTCAATTGAGTTGATCAGGAGGGGGCGTATTCACCTCCAATCGCTGCCAGGCCGTTACGGGAATCTGCTCCGGCCGAGCACGATGATCTAATCCCTCCGCGCTGAGCGATCGAATCCACTTCTCACCTCCATCTGCCAATTTCTTTTTGAGTAAGGCTCCAATCTGTTTCCGGCGCTGTTGGAAACACTCGCGGATCAATTTCTTGGTTTGGGTAGGAAAAAGAAAAGGGGTGGGTTTTAGGCAGATATTGAAAAGAAATGACTCAACCTCTGGTCGGGGGTGGAAGCAGGCGGCGGGCACCCTATGCCCCGACTCGATATCGTAGACGGATTGAATAAATATGGAAATGGCGCCGAACTGCTTGGTTCCGGGTTTAGCTGCGAACCGGTCTGCTGCCTCTAATTGAAGCATCAACACCATGCGGGAGGCCAATGGATATTGGAGCATCGCATCCAACCACGGGGTGGAGATGGCATAAGGTAGATTCGCGACGACCTTAAAATGGTTTGGTTCATTGAAATTTGCGCGGGGAAATTCGATCGCATCACCTTCAAGTAACTTCAAAGCGTCCGGATACTTGGGCTGAAGCTTTTCTCTTAAATGCGCGGCCAAGGTAGCATCGAATTCTACGGCCCATACGTTAGCGCCTTTTTCTAGCAGCGATTCGGTCAAAGTTCCCAATCCGGGACCTATTTCGACGATTTGATCATCGGGCGACACTTGACCCAGTGTTAGGGATTTCTCGACGATATTGGCATCCACGAGAAAATTTTGCCCGAGGTTTTTGCGCGGACGATGCTCTAAGTCCCTGAGCAGTGAACTGGTTTGGGTGGGAGTCATCGGCATTGCCATGGATTCAATCCCACGACACATTTAGGTCAATCTATGCATCAATATAGGGTATTGACCCTAGGTGTGAATTTAATCTCATTACTGAAATGGAAGAATCAACCGAACCCTCCCAAACCGCCGAAACAACCAGCGCCATCCAACAGTGGCTCATGACCGACGGCATCGATTGGGCCATCAATATCGTGATGGCCTTGGCCATCTTCGTCATCGGTCGTATGATCGTTGGTATCCTGACCGGAATGCTACGAAAAGCGTTCAAGAAGGGCGGCATGGACGACACGTTGTCCGGCTTCCTCTGCAAGATCGCCAACATCCTCATGGTGCTTGTCGTGATCATGGCGGCGCTCGGTAAACTTGGCATCAACACCACCTCCTTTGTCGCTATCCTCGGTGCTGCCGGTTTGGCCGTAGGTTTGGCGCTGCAGGGATCACTGGCTAACTTTGCATCGGGGGTGATGATTATCTTTTTCCGTCCTTACAAAGTCGGTGACTTCATTGAGGCAGGCGGAACCAAGGGTATCGTCGAAGAAATCAGCATCTTCAATACCAACATGCGGACGCCTCAAAACCAGGTTGTCATTGTTCCCAACGGTCAAATCACCGGTGGCACGATCGTGAACTACTCTGTTAAAGAGACACGTCGTATCGATCTTACCATGGGAGTCAGTTATGACGACGATCTGAAGGTTGCGAAAGAAACCATTTGGAACGCGCTCAACTCCGATGAACGCGTCCTGAAGGATCCCGCCGCCATCGTCGGAGTAATGAACCTCGGCGAGAGCAGTGTCGATATCGTGGTTTGGTTCTGGGTGAATTCACCTGATTTCTTGATGACCAAGATGGATATGACCGAGAAACTGAAAACCGATCTGGAAGCAGCCGGTTGCTCGATTCCTTATCCGCAGAGCGACGTGCACATGTTCGACGCGA
>JABIRI010000178.1 GCA_018667915.1 Opitutaceae bacterium
GGCCTCGGTGCCGCCGGTGGAATCTTTGCCCCCACCCTTTTCTTCGGCGGGATGGCCGGAGCCGCATTGGCTGGATTGATCGATCTCGTCTACCCGCTGTCCACTGCTGGGCATGTGACTCTAGCAGTGGTCGGCATGTGTGCCTGCCTCGGTGCGGTAGTGCGTGCGCCGGTAACCGGCCTGCTGATCGTTTTCGAAATGACCCATGAATTTGCCATGGTGCCCGCGCTGATGGTCGGTGGACTCATCAGCATCGCGATTGCCAAGAAATTCACCCACCACAATTTCTACGATGAAATCCTCGCCCAAGATGGCCAGGAAGTGGAACAAGTAATGCCTCCTCGCGACCTGCGATCGTGGCAGGAAACCCAGGTGAGTCGCGCGGCCAATTTCCGTCCGGTGCTGATCCGAAGTCTCGATGTGGAGACTCTGAAAAACACCCTCGCAGAATCCGCCCACGAACGATTCCCCGTCGTTATTGACCTCAAGCTAAAGGGCGTGATCACCCGCGAGCATATGGAACGGGTGATCGAAAAAGGTGAAGAACCCATCATCGACCCCGTCGCCACCTGTCGGCGCGAAGCCACCATTCGAGATATTCAACACAAGATCATCGAGTCCCCGGCTAACATGGTCGTGCTCATCGGTGGATTGGACGAAGTGCCGATCGGCGTCATGACCTTGCATGACATCCTCCGCGCCGAAATCATGTTCACCAAGGATTGAAACAAGGATGAAGGCAAAAGGTTGAAGTAAAAAGACGTTCACTACAGTTTTCCCCGCCTTTCCTTCACACTTCATCCTTCTGATCTCTTCCTTAACTCCGCTCCCCATGTCTAAAGTCTACTTTTACTACTCCGCCATGAATGCCGGTAAAAGCACCGTATTGCTTCAGGCGAGTTACAACTACCAAGAGCGGGGCATGCGCACCTTGCTGTATGCACCGGTGGTCGATCAACGCGCCGGCATCGGTCGCATCGCTTCGCGCATCGGCCTGGAATCCAATGCCAATCCGTTCAGCGATACAGACGACTTGTTCAAGAACATCGCCGCGAAGCATGTCGAAAAAAAGGTCTCCTGTGTCCTTATCGACGAAGCGCAGTTTCTCACGCGCAAACAAGTCGAACAACTCTGTCGCGTCGCCGATGAGCTGAGAGTGCCCGTGCTGTGTTACGGCCTGCGCACCGATTTCCAGGCGCAGCTTTTCCCCGGAAGCGCCGCCCTCCTCGGCCTCGCAGACGACCTGATCGAGCTCAAAACCATCTGTGAGTGTGGCCGCAAGGCCACGATGAACCTGCGCGTCGGTCCCGACGGCAAAGGCCTCAAAGAAGGCGAACAAATCGAGATCGGCGGCAATGAACGCTACGTGGCCATGTGCCGGGCGCATTATCACGCCGCGCTAGCGCCGTGATAATGCGAAGTGCCAAGTAGCAGGTAACAAGTATCAAGTTTTCGGAACCACTCCACCGCTTTTAGGCCCACTCGTTCGCAACATACTGAGATAATAGTCAGCACCACATGGCCATAAAGCAGCAAAGTTTTCTTCGCGGGTCCAAGTCATTTTCGATCAATGGTAATATTCTGCAGTGCGCATTCCAATCGATTGGACGTGATTACAAATTTGATGTTCTGCTCTCCGATATTCGGCCAAATTTCGAAGAATATCGCAGCGTTGCATGGTCCTGGTATTTGGTCGGTATCGTCGCGTTAAGTTTCATTGCTTTCCAATTTCGAGCCAGCGCCCGACTCGACCTGCCGGATATCATACTCATGGGCGTCTACGCTGTTACTGCGTTTTGCACGCTCGCCACCGCAAGGAAACGATCGGGTCGGTATTATATTATTAAAGTTGGAGGCGATGTCCCCAGATCAATTTGGGTCCTGCGTCACGTGCCTACAGAAATTGCGGTCGATACCTTCTTAATCGAACTAAAGACCGCTATGAATCGGTCCAGAGAACCGGGCCCCGAAACGTGAGCGTTCACATGAGCCTGTCAGCTTTTGCTTCAGCGTATCTTCGGTTTCTTGACTAAACCTTCACTCTAGTCCTCCCTCCGCACTTAGATGCATAGATTATGTCGCATTCTCGCTATTGCCTTTGCAGTCATGTGGCTGCCGGTCACTGCGCATTGCGAACTCGAAGCGATTGGTGCTTTTGATTTTGAGCAAGTCGCTGACGAAGGCTGCTGCAATCCACAGGACGGTTGCACCGACGATGCCTGCGAAATGATTGAAGGCGCCAATCTAGTTCCCTCTTCCCTCTCGGTTAAAGCACCTATTGAGGTAGCGATTACCAATGATATTTTGACGGACACTTTGGTTCGTTTACTGGCGGAGACTTCGCTCACGGCTTCGACTTTCCCCAACCATGCTGTTCGAACGACAGCGTGGGAACCTACGTGGCACATCGCGCGTCGCGCGGCGGGTTTAGCCCGCGCTCCTTCGGCCCGAGTCTGAACAACCGATCCCTACGCGGATCGGTCTAACATCCTGTAACCAGCAGCAGCACATGTTTGTGCCAGCGGTTACGCACTTTCCCATTTTGGGAGAACTCGGCCTCGGCTCCTCATGCATTTTTTCAAACCATCCAGATTTACCATTCGCACGCTCATCGCACTACTGGCGATAGGTGTGGGTCACACGATAGCGCAACCGGCCTCGATCACTTTGCCCGAAGCACTACTCCGCGCCGAACAAGGCAATCCTGATCTCGCTGCTCAAGGATTGAGTGCTCGCGCGATTGAAGCCCTCAAAGAGCAGGCGGGGCTGCGCCCTAATCCGGTTCTCGGCCTCGAACTGGAGAACTTCGTGGGGACGGGGCCTAACCAAGGGTTTGATGGCGCGGTGGCCACGGTCCAAGCCAGCCAGACATTTGAACGCGGAGACAAACGCGCACAGCGCATCGTCTTAGCCGATGCACGATCCGAGGTGGCACGGCAGGCTTGGACACTCCAGCTCATGCAACTCCGTCGCGACACGGCCTTAGCCTACGTCGAAGCATTGGTCACCGCCCATCACGTCAAGCTCGCGCAACGGGAGCTCGACGCGACGACCGACGCGGAGGATACGATCGATGACGCGGTCGCCGCGGGTCGAGAATCCGCCGCCGCATCCTCCCGGGCCCGCGCTGCTTCCGCGAAAGCCCGAGTAGCACTCAACCAAGCGAAATCCCATCACGCAAAAGCGCAGCGCTCACTCGCACGGTTGTGGGGCGACACTGATA
>JABIRI010000045.1 GCA_018667915.1 Opitutaceae bacterium
CAGGGGCAGGCAAAAGTGTGTTGCTTGGAGCCCTTAGCTTGTTGGCCGGGCAACGGTCTGATAAGTCCGTCATTCGACAGGGCGCTGATCGGTGTGAGGTGGAGGCGGCATTGTGGTTTGAGGATTCCACCAACATCGACGGTTTGTTGGAGACGCTGGACCTTCCGACTTGTGAGGAGGGGCTCCTGATTCTCAAACGGAGTCTGGCGCGAACCCGGGCGCCAAAGATCTCGGTGAATGGCAGTATGACCACGCTCACTGCGCTCCAACGCTTGGGGGAAACCTGGATCGATTTCCATGGTCCCAGTGAGCCGCGCCGGTTGTTGAATTCGACCTGTCAGATGGAACTGCTGGATCTGTTTGCGCAAAACGATCAATCGTTGGCGGCCTATCAGGCCGACTATGAGGCGTGGCGTGATACTGCGGCGGAACGGGAGCGTTTGGCGACTCAGGAGAAATTGTCGCCGGACCAGATTTCGTTTTTGCGAGATCAGCTCACCCAGCTGGACGAACTCGATCTCACACTCGAGTCCATAGAAGAACTGGAGCGTGACTTTAATCGCGTCAGCCAGGCGCAAGAACTTTTGGGACTGGCCGGAGAGTTGGAATCGGGTCTGAACGGGGACGACGGCGTCGGAACCCAGCTCGCCCCCTTGACCCGCGCGGCCGAGTCATTGGCGGAACTTGATGCTGACAGTCAAAGTCTGGCGGATCGGATTCAGGCGCTGGGCATAGAAGTCTCTGAATTGGCGCGGGATTATGCGGGGTTGGGGGCGGACCTGCATTTTGAACCGGAGGAGGTCGAGTTACTTCACGTGCGCATGAATGCGTGGCTGGAGGCAAAACGTAAGTATGGGAACGATCCTCTGGTGGTTGAACAGGCCCGGGAAGCGTTACGAAACCAATTGGACGCGCAGGGCGATATCGAAGGCGCGTTAGCCCGGCAGGATAAACGCGTGGCCGAGGCCCATGTGGTAGCCGCGAAAAAGGCGGCCGCGTTGACGAAACAACGTAAGGTCGCGGCAAAAAAACTGGCCAAAGTGGCGGCGGATTCGATTGCGCAGATTGGGTTCAAGAAAGCTGATTTCGTAATAGGTCTGGAGCCTCTGGCCGAACTCGGACCGGCGGGGGATTGTCAGGTGGAATTTCAGTTTTCGCCCAATGTGGGCGAAGCGGTGCGGCCGTTGCACAAGATTGCCTCCAGCGGTGAATTGGCGCGCGTGATGTTGGCCCTCAAAACTGTTTTGGCCGAGCTGGACGCGGTTCCCGTCCTCGTATTCGACGAGGTCGACGCGAATGTGGGGGGCGAGATCGGCGGCATTGTGGGACAGAAGATGGCTGAAATCGGCCAGAATCACCAGGTGCTGTGTGTCACCCATCTCCCGCAAGTTGCAGCGCAGGGCAATGCTCACTTCGTAGTCGAAAAAGATCAATCACGGGACCGAGCGGAAGTGACGATCCGGTCGATCCATGGAGATCGGGAACACCGGGTTGATGAACTCGCCCGGATGCTGGGTGATCGCAAAGCCGCGAGTGCCCGCACGCATGCGGGGGAGTTGTTGGGTTCGGCATAGGCTATAGCTCGATCAGCATTGCCGCCGTCACGGTCAGTGCTATGGATGGTTGCCGTGTGTTACTCCGGCCTTTTTCGAATACTCTTTCTGATGGTTTTTGCGGTGGTTTCGACCGCAGAAACTCCGCTCAAAGTTTTGTTTTTCTCCAAGTCCTCGGGCTGGGAGCACGATGTAATCAAACGCGGGCCCGAGGGAGAGATGAGCTATGCTGAGAAGATATTAGCTCGGGTGGGATCATCGCACGACATGGTGTTCACTTTCAGTAAGGACGGTAGCAAGTTCTCGCCCAGGTATCTTGCTGAGTTCGACGTCATGTTTTTTTACGCCAGCGGAAATCTTACCAAGCGAGGCACCGATGGGAATCCGCCCATGAGCCAAAAGGGCAAGGAGGCTTTGCTCGAGTGGATCGCGCAGGGGGGGGGATTTGTCGCCGTTCACGCGGGCAGTGACTGTTTTCACACCTACGAGGCTTTTGAAAAGAATCCGCCTAAAGATGCGCGGGGAAATCGTTATCGTTTAAATGGCGAAGCCTCTGATCCCTACATTAAGATGTTGGGAGGGGAGTTTATTAACCATGGTCCGCAACAGGTGGCGACCGCGCGCGTGATCGACTCGGATTTTCCTGGTTATGAAGGATTGGCCACGGAAGTTACCGTGAAGGAGGAGTGGTATTCCCTGAAGGAATTTGCGCCCAATAACCATTTGCTGCTGGTGATGGAAACCGCCGGTATGGAAGGCAAGGAATACGATCGCCCGAACTACCCGTTGGCGTGGGCACGTCCCTATGGCAACGGCCGGGTGTGGTTCAATGCCATGGGGCACCGCGAAGACGTATGGGACGCGGAGTATTTTCAAAACATGTTGGTGGGCGGCATCGAATGGGCCGGCGGAAAACATAAGACTGAGCTCATGGAGAATGTGCTCGAAGAGTCGCCCCAAGCGGACGTCATTCCCCCGCAGTAAGGGGATAGATGTGCTTGGGTGTCGCAGGAATAACCGCCTGCGCTGCAGCCAACCGTGGGTCAGGCTGATTTCAGACGCTCGGCACTACGCCACTTTCTGGCGGGCACGTAAGCGATAGCGATGGCGAGCAGGTTTACCGCGACAAATGCGACCAAGGCCGTGAATGCCTCATCCATGAATCCGTAACTGTGGAGCCCGACGCCGAGCATATTGGTGCCAAACCAGCTCCAGCTCGTCACAATATTGCCAAAGATCGCGAGGGCCATGATTCCGCGGGTGCGGGCCAGGCCACCCCAGCGGGCATGCAGGATAATCGCGTTCCAAATCACGATGAGGAGGGCACCATTTTCTTTTGGGTCCCAGCCCCAGAATCGGCCCCACGATTGATCGGCCCAGATGCCACCAAGAATGGTGCCTACGAGACTGAACAATGTGGCGAAACATACGATACCGTAGACCATGCGTTCCAGCGATTTCGCAGTTTCCTTATCCAACGACTTGGTGAATATCCCGCGGAAGAAGTATATCACAGCGAGGAAACCGGATAGGAACGTAGCCGAATACCCGATCGTGATAATGATAACGTGGGTCGCTAACCAGAAATTCGAGTCGAGCACGGCGCGCATCATCTCGAGCGTGTCGCCGGTGAGGGAAAGCTGGTGCGCGATCACCATCGTAGCGAAACCGGTGAGGCCACCAGCAGTGGCTCCGATTCCATTCGGAAAGAGTTTTTCCAGAATGATGCAAAGGCCGACACAGCCCCAACCCACGAACAACGCGGAGGAGTAAAGATTGGTGACGGGAGGTCGTCCTTCGAGCCACATCCGGGTGAGGATTCCGGCCGTTGTCGCCACCCAGGCGAGGATCAATAACCAGTAGGCGGATTTCTGTAGGGGTTCCGGCCAAA
>JABIRI010000255.1 GCA_018667915.1 Opitutaceae bacterium
CTACAAGGTGGGATTGTATACGTCCCCTCATCTCGTGCGTTTGGGCGAGCGGGTCCAGGTCAATCGGGAGATACTGACGGAGTCAGAAATCATGGCCTACACCCGAGAGCTCCTACCGGTGGCCGCGCGGCTGGGGCAGGTGAGTGCTGACGATCACCCGAGTTTTTTTGAATTCATGACCGCGATGGCATTTTGGCAATTTGCCCGGAAAGGCTGTGACGTGGCAGTAGCCGAGGTAGGTCTGGGTGGGGAGTTGGATGCGACCAATATTGTCGAACCCGCAGTCACGGCGATTACCTCGATCGGTTTTGATCACTGCGAGATTCTCGGTCATACTCATGCCGAGATTGCTCAGGCCAAAGCCGGGATCATCAAATCAGGGGTGCCGATTGTGATCGGCCGCATGCCTCTAGAAGCTGAGGACGTGATTAGAAAACGTGCGGCGGCCCTAGAGGCCCCGGTAAGTAGTGTGCGGGACCGCTACGGGGAAGAACTGGGAAACTACCCGGAAACAGCCCTCGTGGGCGATTGCCAGCGATGGAACGCTGCCACGGCGAGCCTCGTGATTGAAGCCCTCGGTTGGAGTATTGAATCGAACGCGGTAGAAATTGGACTTCAGGCCGCCCATTGGCCGGCTCGTTGGGAGAGGATGCGAATTCATGGCCGCACCGTCATAATGGACGCCTCTCATAATCCCGAAGGTGCAGCGGAACTCCGTTTAAATTTAGCCCGCCTGCATGATCAGACTGGGAAGAACCCCATCGTGGTTGTGGGTGCTCTCGGATTGGCCCGAGCCCAACCCCTCATCGAAGCGGTGGCCGAGTTCGCGCAGGAAATTCACATTGTGGTTCCCGAACAGTCTCGAGCCTGTGGTTTTGCCGATATTCGAAACCTGATTCCGGACCAATTCGCGGGTGCAATTCATGAAAGTGAAGTGAAGGCACTTTTCGAAGGGCAAAGAATCTCCACGTGGTCAAATCCCGAAGATACGGTTGTCGTGACAGGATCGATATATTTGGCCGGGGAAGTGATGGGGTATTTGCGCTCCCAACAGGCGGAAATTGAATCCCATCTTCAGGATTTCTGATTTTCTGGAAGTGCTCCATCAGTGAATTTACACCCCATAAAATAACTCGATTGATCTGCCTGATTTGACGCTGGAGAAAACGTAAGTTGCAGAATTACATGGTGATAAGATATAGGCGTGTGGATTTTAGAATGAGACTTAATTGAGAATGAGACTGATAATCAAAAAAGAATTGACCGTTGGTCGTTTAAATAGCTCTGTTGGCCAGGACCTTATTGGGACTGAGTATCAATTTCATTATGAATCTTTCAACACTTCACAAGAATCAGAATTCCGGGCGGGGATTTTCGCTTAAGTTCATCCTCTCATTTGGTCTGGTTTCGTTCGCGGCAGCCGCGGAATTACCGACTCCGGAACAGATGTGGGCCATCATCCAGCAACAGCAGGCTCAAATCGAAGCACTGACCAAGCGGGTTCAAGCGACGGAATCGCAATCAACTACTACTGAGGAGAAGGTTCTCGAAGCTGTGACTCAGGTTCGGGCTGCCGATGCGAAGATCGAGGCCACCTCCGCTTACGTCGAGACGCTGGCGGATCGCGGTGGGTCGGCGGGCGGTAGCCAAGCATGGTATGAGCGCACGTCATTGGGTGGCTACGGTGAGATGCACTTGAATTTTGGAGACACCGATCAAATCGATTTCCACCGTTGGGTGCTGTTTTTTGGCCACGAGTTTTCCGACTCCATTCGCATGTTTTCCGAGTTTGAACTTGAGCATTCGCTTTCCGGCAACGGCAAGCCGGGCGAAGTAGAGTTGGAGCAGGCCTACGCCGAGTTTGATTTGAGTGAATCCACCCGCGCTAAGACGGGCCTATTTCTTCTTCCGATCGGCCTGTTGAACGAGGTCCATGAGCCCAACACGTTTTATGGCGTGGAGCGTAATGCCGTGGAGAAGAATATCATTCCGACTACCTGGTGGGAAGGGGGCGCGTCGCTGAGCCACACGACCGATTCAGGCTGGGGTTATGACATGGCGTTGCACTCCGGCCTCAATTCTCCGACCGCGGGTGGGAATGCATTCAATATTCGTAGCGGCCGGCAAAAACTTGCCAAAGCTGTGATGAAGAGTGGTGCCGCGACGTTCCGGGCCCGCTACTCGGGTGTGCCCGGTCTTGAGGTCGCCGCCGCGGGCCAATTCCAACAGGACCTCGCGCAGGGCTCACTCAATGAGAATATTGATGCGGTTCTGCTCACGGCTCATATCGATTGGAAGCAAGGTCCGTTCGGTCTTCGGGCATTGTATGCCCGTTGGGACCTTGGCGGCACCGCTCCCGCACTGCTGGGTCGCGACGAACAATACGGCTACTACATTGAGCCGTCCTACCGTATCGAAACCGAATACGGCGATTGGGGTTTCTTTGGTCGCTACAGCACCTACGACACCTCGGCCGGGAGTATCGCTGACACCGCCAACGAATATTTCGACCTCGGCGTCAACTATTGGCCGCATCCCAACGTGGTGCTCAAGGCGGACGTCCAGTTCGCTGATCCCGCAAACGGTGCGGATGACGAGACGGTGAATCTCGGATTCGGCTACATGTTCTAAATGCGAAGTTCGTTTGGTAGATTTTTCCGCACGCTAGTCGTCGGCGCGTTTTGCGCCGGCGGCGTTTTCGCGTCAGAAGAGGACGTGTTTCTGGCGCCGGATCGATTTGTGGCCAACGCGTTTCCCGAAGCCTCAGCACCGACCCTAAAGCGACTCTGGCTTACGGCGGATCTGAAGCCGAGCATTCGCAAAATCATGGGGCACGATTACGCCGCATTGCGCCTGCGTTATTGGCACCAGGGAAGCCGCACGGCTTGGATTCTGGAGGAAATCGGGAAAGTGAAACCCATTACCACGGGGTTCGTGGTTGAGGACGGTAAGATCACTCAAGTCCAGGTGCTCATTTATCGTGAGAGCCACGGGTGGGAAGTGAAACATCCGTTCTTTACTGACCAGTTTAAAGGCGCTCGATTGACCGAGGGGCTGAAGATGGACCAACGGATCGATAGCATAGCCGGGGCGACATTGTCCGTGAACGCACTGCGTAAAATGGGACAACTGGCATTGTATTTAGACGGACAGGTGCAAGATTCGTCGCGCTGATGAGCTCTGCTTCCGATTTGACGACGACTTCCCGAAATTCAAAAAAACCAGCCTGGTGGCCTTGGCATCAGCGACTGGGGATAGGGTTTTCGGCGGTCATCGTAATGATCGTGCTGACTGGGATTGCCCTGAACCACACCGGTGGCCTGCGGCTCGACGATCGACGGATCACCACCCCGTGGATCTTGGATTGGTATGGCATGCAGCCTGCGGGTGAGCCTATCGCTTACCAAGCCGAGGGCTGGGCACTGCAGTGGGACGAACGTATCACTTGGAACGGAGATTTGGTAACGTCCGCTCAGGAACCTTTGGTCGGCGCGGTGGCGTTGGGTTCGACGCGCGTCCTTGCTTCATCCTCTGAGCTATTTCTTTTGGCGGCGGACGGAAACCTGATTGAGCACATGGACTCCGCCTCTCTGCCGCCGGGTGAAATCCTAGAAATTGGAAAGCTGCAGGACGATGTTTACCTGATTACAAGCGAAGGACGTTTCCGGTCAGAAGACGAGATCTCCGCGTGGGATCGATATCAACTCGCGGGAGATTTCCAGCTGTCTGTGGCCGTTCCGGCTCCGGTCGAACAGCGGGAAGCTGCGCTGCAGGCATTCCGTGGAGAAGGTATCACGCTTTATCGGGTCTTACTCGATCTGCACAGCGGTCGGCTCTTCGGCACCATGGGCGTCTGGATCGTGGACGCAGCAGCGCTGGCGATGCTGTTCCTGACCATGACTGGGGTGTGGTATGCGCTGCGGGTGAAGCGCCGCTAGGGCAATTTACGCCTTTCGGCCTTCGTCGTATTCGAAGTATTCGATCATCGTCTCGATTTCATCGCGATCGGACAGTCCACTGCTGGCTTTGCGGTTAGCCAATGACTCCGTCACTTGGTCGCGCCATCCGAGTTTGGTCACATAGTGATTCCACATCAGCACGTCGGTTTCGTTGAGCCCGCGTCCGTGGTTTTGGACCCAATCGAAAACCTCGTCGTCACTTTCGGTCGCGAGGGTCTTTTCTCGGAGATCGGTGTAGTCGATCCGGAGGTAATTGCACAGACGACCGTCGAGGCCTTGTCCGATCATCTCATGAAAATCTTCGCGCAACCCGCCGGCGGCGAGCAGCCGAATTTTGCTGAGCATGCGCGGAAAATAACGCAGGCCCTTGGTTTCAGTGTAGGCGCTGATCGGAGATTGGGAGTCGGACATAGAGAGGAACTAAAAGATAAACCCCCGCTACGCAACCTGACTCGACAACTTACTTCAGCAAGACGATCACAATATCTCGGGAAGCTGCCGGGGGGTTAGTTGAAACTGTCGGGCGTAAAGCCCGACCCACCCAGTAGAATACGTCTTAATGTGGATCGGGCTTTATGCCCGACATCGCCTCATTCTTCAGACCTGTCATGGGCAGGTTGAGTCACCTGGTTTGACGGACGCGTCGAGGAAGGGGATCAGGTCGTGACTAAATTGCTGCGCAAAGCGTCTACGACCCGACCCCTTTGGGCACGGTTTTGGCGTGCTGACGGAATCTTGTTACTTGATACCTGCTACTTGATACTTCTGCGGAGCTGCGCGGTGCTTATAACCGCGCATTAAATTTTCACCAGCTCCGCAGTGGCGGGGATATCTTTGATGAGCTGGGACGGCTCAGGGCCGACGCCGAGATAGCGCAGGTTGGGCAATTTCTCCGGTGCGGGCCAATCCATCCCCTCATAGGCCACCTTGAGCGTCGTGCGCACCATGGCGGCCACGTAGGCTTGGGCGTTGAGCGGGAGATCGGCAAAGTGACGCACATCGCAGATGTCCTCGGTCCAACCGGGGTGAGCCGAATAGACGGGACGGAAGGTTTTACGCACGGCTTCATTGCGGGGAACGTGGTGAAAACGGTTACCCTCATCATCTTCGTAAGCGGTGCAGATCTGCAGATCGCCTTGCCACTCGCCTTGGTGGGTGAGGGCGTCGGTCTTGTTGATCATGAAATCCTGAAATCCGCCGTAGCGCAGGGCGTCACCTTTTTCGACCGCATCAAACCAACCGACCATACGTTGGCGACCGGTGGTGGAGCCGAATTCGAGTTTCTTGAGCAGCGGCGTAAGCGGATGCGCTTCGTCCATTTGGGTAATGAACGTGTGCGTGCCCACTTTGGTGTCGTAGGCCTTGGCCACGCCGAACGTGTGCACGGGCTGCACGGGAATTCCGGCGCTCTCGAAAATTTCCGGCGTGAAGGTGTGGGAGGCCGTGACGTTAGGCGAAAATCCGTGGCGTTTATCGAGCCAATAGGCTTGGCCGAATTCGCCGAGAATGGTGTGGCCGGCGATCATCTCTTTCCGGATCAATTCGCGGACTTCGGTGATTTGCGGGGCAAGTTTGGTGCCGGCAGCCCAATAGACTTCCGTGAGCCGATCGAGATTGAGGGTGAACGGCTTTTCGCCCCGGAATTCACTGAAATCGAATTCGCTGACTGAGAGCACGCCGAGGTCGATCGCTTCCTGATTGGCGCGTTGTTCGGCGGTGGCGAGTTTGTCGAAAAATCCCGAAAACGTTTCCGCATCGACCTGACACACGTGTTCGATGGTGCGCATGGCACGGTCGGCACGCTGGGCGACTTTACGGGCGTAGTAGTTGGGACCGGCCAGGAAATCAGAGTAGGATATCTGCCATTGGCCCACTTCGTCGAGGTAAGCCGGGGTGATACCGCGACCGGTGGAGCCGCGGGGTTCCTCATCGAGCACATTTTCGCGGTAGTTCTCCCATGCGAGATCAAGGAGGCGATGGATGAAGTCCGAGACCATGGTGCGCTCGTCGATGGCGAGTCGGGAGATGACTTTGTAGCCTTTTTGCTCGAGCGGAGCGGCTTCCCACCAAACTTTACGGGGGTCGGCGACAACGCCGCAGCCGATGGCGAGGTGCTTGATGTCCTTTTCGACCACACCCGAGGGCAAGAGGTTGAGTTTTACGCCGGCGGCGGTGTGGCCGGAGTTGGCGCCACCGTTGACTTTGAGCACGGTGGAGACGGCGCGAGGGGTCCCGGAGAGTTCGCGACAAACTTCAGGAACGAGGCGACCTTTGCCTTCGTCGCCGAGGGATATCCCGACATCGGCGATCAGTTGGCTGGAAAAAGGAATCAGAGACATTTTGGAAACGCTGAAAAACTGAAAACGGAAACGTTGAAATTGAGCTGGAAAGGAAGTGGTCGAGCCGGGCGTCCGACCAAGGAAGGACTGAGCAAAGCGATGAACGTGTCACAAATCTTTGACGGGGGTCGAGTATGGAAAGTCGATGCTGGCTCGATAAGCGGTGGGGAAGGGGTTCAGGTCGTGACTAAAACGCTATCGCAATGCATCTACGACCTGACCCGGAGGCCATGTCTTGTTACTTGTTACTTAAAAACTGTGAGGGCTTTGCCCTCAGTTTTTCACGCCTGCCTTGATTTCAATCACGTCGTGAGGCGCGGCCTCTTTTTGCGCGGCGGGGCTCACGCGAATGTAGCGGGCGTTTGAGCGTAGGGCGGGGAGATCTTTGGCTCCGAGGTAACCCATACCACTTTGCAGGCCGCCTACGAGGGTGCCGAGCACATCGTCGACCGAGCCGCTGACTTCCTTGAGGGCCTCGATACCTTCGGCGGAAACTTTGCGGGTGCGATCCGTCTTGCTGTGACCGTAGCGGGCGGCGGAACCGTCCTTCATGGCGGCAAGTGAGCCCATGCCCCGGTATTGTTTATAAACCTTACCGTTGATCTCCATGATTTCGCCCGGTGCTTCGCGGCAACCGGCGAGAAGTCCGCCGAGAATGACGGCGTCACCGATCGTGAGCGCCTTGACGATGTCGCCGCTCTTGGTGATGCCGCCGTCGGCGATGATTTTGACGCCGCGTTTGGCGGCGCCGTGGGCGGCGACGTGGAGGGCAGTGAGTTGAGGGATGCCGACTCCGGCCACGATGCGGGTGGTGCAGATGGAGCCGGGGCCTTGGCCGACCTTGATGGCGTTCGCTCCGCAGTCTGCCAGGTATTCGACGCCGGCCGCGCTGGTGACGTTGCCCGCGATGATCGTGAGATCGGGAAACACTTCACGGACGAGTCGGACCATGTCGCCGACTCCGGCGGAATGGCCGTGGGCCACGGAAATGGCCACACAGTCGATGGCTTCGTCGACCATTTGACCGACGTGATCGGTGATACGGTCGCGGTCGAGTGAGCCGTCGGGAAGACGGATAGGCGAAAGTGCGGCTCCGACGATGAGGCGGAATTCGGCGTCGCGGGCGGCGCGGCGACGGGCGTTGGCCTCGGAATTGATGCGCTCGACATCGGAAAACGTGGCGAGACCGCGTAGATGGTCCTGATCGTCGACGACGATCATCTTGTGGATGCCCACGTGTTGAGTGAAGAAGTCGTCGGCCGCCTTGATCGGATCGGAGGAGAGCGCCGAATCATCGACCGTGTGGATGCGGGAACGCGGAGACATGGCCTCGGCGACGGTTTTGCTGCGGTAGCGTTCGCGAACGGTGCTGCCGGAGAGGAGCCCGACGAGTTTGCCGTCGCCGTCGACCACGGGAAAGGTGCGGAAGTCGAAGTTCTTTGATTCGATCAGATCGAGGACGTCGCCGACATATTGATCGGGATGCACTGTGATGGGATCCTGAATGAGGCCGTGAATGTGGCGTTTGACGCGGGCGACTTCTTTGACCTGCTCGCGCGCCGGCATGTTGTAATGGATGAGACCGAGACCGCCGTTGAGCGCCATGGCGATGGCCATGCGGGACTCAGTCACCGTGTCCATGTCGGACGAGAGAACCGGAATAGGTAGGGTAACCTGTTCGGAGAGCGCCGTGGTGGGATCTGCGTCTTTGGGGAGGATCTCGGAAAACCGGGTCGCGAGCGAAACGTCGTCGAACGTAAGCCCTACCGGGCGATTGGCGGCGAAGAAGGCATCGGCGGATTGATAATAATCGGCGTCAAATGCTTCTGCGGAATTGGTGGCAACCTTTGTCATGAGTTGCCGAGAACGTAATAAGCGCCTGAGCGGAACGCGCAAGAAGTAATCTTATTGGCGGAAAATTTCGGTGCAGATTTTCGACCGGAATGGCTTTCGCTCGAGTCAGATTCATGACCATCTTGGCGGTGTGAGTGATCGATTCATCCTTCATCCCTACCGTTTGCCATTTCGCGCTCCATTGCGGACGGCTCATGGGGTTTGGGCGGAACGTGAAGGTTGGTGGATTCGTCGGGAATCTGCAGATGGGGATGTAACCTGGGGCGAGGTCGCACCGATTCCGGGGTTTAATGGTCGGGGCAAATCGGCCTGTGGCGAGGATCTCGAGGAACTGGGATCTCAGCCGACACCCGATGTCTTGGCGGCGCTGTTGGCCCGGGGCGGGGAACCCGCATTTGGGGTAGGGGCGACAAATTGGGATTGGCGGGCGTCGATCGAGCCGGGGCCGGACTATCTTCCGGTAGCCGGTTTATTGCCGGCGGGGCAGGCCGTTTTTGCGGCCATTGATGCCCGGTTGGAAATGGGTTTTCGCACGTTTAAGTGGAAGGTGGGCGTAGCGGACCCGAACGACGAGATGGCGATGCTGGACGATGTATTGGCGAAGCTGCCCGAACGATCGCGGCTGCGGTTGGATGCCAATGGGGCGTGGGATCGGCGAATAGCTGAGCGGTGGTTATCGGTGTGCGCTGACCGCTCGATGATTGAGTATGTGGAACAGCCCGTGTCGGCGGAGGATGACGATCTCCTGCTTGGTCTGGCGGAGGATTTTCCGGTGCCGTTGGCGCTGGATGAATCGGTGTGCGGTCGCCGGGACTTTGAACGGTGGCGGGATAGGGGTTGGCCGGGCATCTATGTGATTAAACCGATCCTTTGGGGAGATCCGGCGGATCTGGTGGAGACATTGCGGGACTCCGGCGCGGATGTGGTAATTTCATCCGGCCTGGAAACCGTGGTGGGGGCACGTGCGGTGTTAGCAGTTGCTTTTGCGCTCGGGAAAGCGACTCGAGCATTGGGGACCGGTGTTTGGCCGTTGTTTCGACCCGACGGATTTGATGGACCCTTTGTCGCTCCGTTTGTGCACAAATCGGATCTATTGAACTTATCATTCGAACGCGTTGAGCGGGAGGTGACAAAAATATGAACCGCGCTGAATTTGCGAAAATATTGGGGGGAGATCCGCATCGCGATCAGCAGCCCCGGATTATTTCAGCGACCACGCCGGAAGAATGGGCGTTATCATTTATTCAAGCTGCGGCAGGGCAGGGACCGGTTTTTTTGGCCAATCCGGATTGGGGAAAAACAGAGCAGGAGCAATTTGCGGTTCTCTGTCAGCAGCGGCCTGATCGCTGGGAGCCGGAAAGGGGTTGGCTGATGATTCCGACCGGTGGCTCGTCCGGCCAAATGAAACTGGCCCGTCACGATCAGTCGACCTTGTTGGCGGCGGTGAAGGGCGCGGCGCAGCACTTTGGCATGTCTTGCTTTCATAGTTTGAGCACATTGCCGCGTCATCACGTGGGAGGTTTGATGGCGTGGATGCGATGCGTGCTTACGGGGGGAACGTTCCTCGATGTATCGTGGCGGCGGATTGCCGAGGGCGGATTCCCGAATGTGTCAGATCAAGCGATGGTGGTATCGCTGGTGCCGACGCAATTATTGAGACTGAAGCAGATCGACGGGGGCGCCGATTGGCTGAGAAAATTTGAGACCGTATTGGTAGGCGGCGCGGCGTTGGATCGCGGCACGATCAGATGGGCGAGAAAGGAAGGGATTCGCCTCAGTCCCTGTTACGGAGCTACCGAAACCGGTGCGATGGCCGCCGCGTTACGGCCGCACGAGTTTTTGGCTGGGACCGAGGGTGTCGGCCGCACGCTGCCGCATATGCACGTGGCAACGGGATCGAGTGGTGAGCTCCTATGGCGCGGCACGGCATTGTTCTGCGGTTATTGGCCGGAGGAACGTGAGGAAGAAGAAGCGTGGAGCTCGGGTGATTTGGGCGAAATCGGCGAGACGGGGGCGATCCTGCTTCGCGGAAGGGCAGACGGATTAATCAATTCGGGTGGAGAGAAAGTGAACCCCGCCGAAGTGGAAGGCGTGCTGGTGGACTTGCTGGCCGATACGCGACTGAAGGTTATGGGCGTGCCGCATAAAAAATGGGGCGAAGGCGTGGTCTTGGCGCACGCGGATGACTTGGCCGTGGATTTGGATATCCTGTGGAATCGGGCCTCCGATCAGTTGGCGAAATTCAAATGGCCGAAACGTGCGGTGCCGATTGCCAGCTGGCCGGTGAATACGATGGGCAAAGTGAATTTGCGCCGCGTCACGGAAATTGTGCGCGAAACTCTAGGCGAAGAATTCGCTTAGGCCGATTGACCGATCCAATTGTCGATCGCCTCCGGCAACGGGACCTTTTTCCGCGTGGTCGAATCGATGCAGACGTGCGCCGTGCGAATGACGGCCGCGCGTTTCTCCTTGGGGGTAGTTTTCCAGAGCGTGAAGTCGATGGCGAAGGACGAATCGTCGATTCGGATTGGAGCCACTTCGACTACGATTTGCTCCCCCGTGACGAGCGGGCGCAGGTAGGACGCTTCACTTTTGGCGATGGGAATAATTATCCCATTGTCCGCAAAGAATTTTTCCAGCGGCAGGCCGTGATCGGATAACGCCTCTTCATAACCCTCGTGAGCGATGCTCAAGTAACGGGCAAAAAAGACGACCCCCGCGGCATCGGTATCGGAGAAGTGAATCGTGCGGGGGTAACGGAATACGGTCATGGCCTGTTGTTGGCCGCAAAAAGGCACAAAAGCCGCAAAAAAATATCCGAACAAAGCTCCGGCTCACCCCATCCCAACAGGTAGCGAGTATTCAGAAATTAACCCAGAGACACGAAGTCGCAGAGCAGGATGTCTAAAGATCACCATCATGCTGACGGCTTTTGCGCTTTTCCTGTCCGCGAAAGTTTCAACGACGGAGGATACGGCTTTCCTCGTCGCATCGCTCCTTAGGGGTGGTTAGACTTCGCCGGACTCGGAAAGTGCGGCCATAAACTCCCTGCCTCCCAGTCCGAACCACCTTCCCACCTTCCCACCTTTTCACCTTCCCACTTTGCGCACAGCGCACCTTCCCACCTCGTTACCTCCTGTAAAAAATCATCAGGCTGACGGTTTTTGTGCATTTTGTGCCTCTTTGCGGCCATTCAACATCACACTGAAGGTCCTTGTGCCTTTTTGTGGCGGCAATTCAGTTTTGAGTTCTTCAGTCCCTTACCAAAATCAGAACAAATTCGTGCTTTTCGTGTGTTTCGTGGTTCAACTTGAACGATGACGAAGAACGAAATCGCCGAGGTGCTGGAAGAGATCGGCACGTTGTTGGAGCTGAAGGGCGAAAACCCTTTTAAGATCCGCGCCTACGGGAGTGGTGCGCGCATACTGGAATCCATGGAGCAAGA
>JABIRI010000125.1 GCA_018667915.1 Opitutaceae bacterium
CCCCGGCCGCATGCCCGACGAGCCCGCGAACATCGGTAAGATCTATGATTCCATCGCCGAAGTTGAGCCCCAATCAGACGACGTGACAAAAGTCATCCAACACCTCGTTGACGAAAACGTAGCGATCACCTCAACCCTCGCGATCTTCGAGACCTTCACCCGTGGCCGACCGCCAGCAGGCGAAGCCGAACTCGCAGCCCTCGCCCCCGCACTGCGTGAGAGTTACCTCAAGACCTGGGCAGCCATCAGCCAGTCCGACAACCAAACCCGCGTGAATGCTTGGAACAACAACCTCGCGATGGAGTTGGAGTTCTTCAACCGCGGCGGCCTGCTCGTGGTCGGCACCGATCCCACTGGCTACGGTGGTTGCCTCGCCGGCTACGGCAGCTGGCGCGCCATCGAACTCTTAGTCGAAGCCGGACTCTCTCCTCTTGAGGCCATCCAGTGCGCCACCAGCAACGGCGCCCAACTCCTCGGTATCCTCGACCAAACCGGCACCATCGAAGTAGGCAAAGCCGCCGACCTCATCATTGTGAATGGCAACCCCGACGAAACCATTGCCGACCTCCGCAAAACCGAAACCGTCCTCAAAGACGGCATCGGCTACAACTCCACCACCCTCTTCAACTCCGTCGCCGGCATGGTAGGAATTCAATGAGGTAAACCGAGCGCTTGGGCCATGCGTGGATAGATCATTCCACCGCCCATTACGAGCCAGACCACGGCGCACATGAAAATCTCGCGCGCGACGTAAGCATAAAACGCCCATGCGCCCGACTTCCGCTCCCGCATATCGGGATTCGTGAGACTCAGGACGGTCGATAGGTTCGCGTTGTTCACAAACACGAATCGCTGAGTGATCCGGCCGGTTCCGACCGCCAAAATTAATCGCGCCCACCACATGACCGGGAGCACCATCAGGACCGTGAGTTTCGTAGCCTCGGCCACGCCTAAAACCGGCGCGATCAGGGCGAAGAGGCCCAGCGACAATAGCGTGGTAATTCCCAAAAATCGCAACGTTCGCCCCATCACATTCACAACCCCGAGTTTCACAAAAGCCCCCCCCCGATTCAACCCGGTTCGAATCACTCCCACCAGCGCCCGCCCCACTCCCCCGCAATGGCACACTCAAAAGTAAGTCACCATAGTGGTGACATACTTTCTTATATTACTGTTTATTCGGAGTTTGAGATTATTTTTTGCATAAAAAAGCCCCGGCTCGCAGAGGGCGAGACGAGGCTGAGAGTTTTTGAGAGTTGAGCTAGGGAGCTTAGAAGCCGCCCATACCGCCCATGCCTCCGCCGTGGTCGTGTCCGCCACCAGCAGGAGCTTCGTTCTTCTCCGGGATCTCAGTGATCATACACTCAGTGGTGAGGAGGAGACCGGAGATCGACGCGGCGTTTTGCAACGCGGTGCGAGTCACTTTGGTCGGATCAACCACACCGGCTTTGATGAGATCTTCGTATTTGTCGGTAGCGACGTTGTAGCCGCTGCCTCCCTTGCTCTTCAGCACGGTTTGCACGACGACTCCACCATCCACACCTGCATTGAAGCAGAGTTGCTTGAGAGGAGCTTCGATAGCGCGACGCACGATGGATGCACCAATCTTTTCGTCACCTTCGAGATCAGCTTTCGTGATCGCGTCAGCAGCGCGGAGCAGAGCAACACCGCCACCAGGGACGATACCTTCTTCAACCGCAGCGCGGGTGGCGTGCAGAGCATCCTCAACCCGCGCCTTCTTTTCCTTCATCTCGGCTTCGGTTGCAGCACCAACATTGATGACAGCAACACCACCAGCGAGTTTCGCGAGGCGCTCTTGGAGCTTTTCGCGATCGTAGTCGGAAGTGGTTTCACCGATTTGACGGCGGATTTGCTTCACGCGGCCTTGGATGTCGGAACCCTTACCAGCGCCTTCGACGATGATAGTGTTTTCCTTGTCCACGACGATGCGCTTGGCGCTACCGAGGTCGGAGAGCTCGATGTTCTCGAGTTTCACACCAAGGTCTTCGGTGATGCATTTACCACCGGTGAGAACCGCGATGTCTTCGAGCATAGCCTTGCGGCGATCGCCGAAGCCTGGAGCCTTGACGGCACAGACGTTGAGCGTGCCACGGATCTTGTTCACCACGAGAGCAGCGAGGGCTTCACCTTCGATGTCCTCAGCGATGAGGAGAAGGGGCTTACTGGTCTTGGAGACCGTTTGGAGGAGAGGAAGGAGGTCCTGCAGGGAGGAGATCTTCTTCTCGTGGA
>JABIRI010000282.1 GCA_018667915.1 Opitutaceae bacterium
AAACGCGCGCGAATGCGTTGGCCTTCGATCGCGTTGGCGATATCAGCGGCGCTCGCTTGGAACTCCATGGTCATCCGCGGCATGTAGTCGGGAATTTCGTCGTGATCGACGAGCAGGGTGCGGCGTTCCGCGTCGACGGAGACGATCTGCCCCGTGAGCGGACGACCTGGCACGGGTAACGCGGTCTCTTGGGCCGACTCTGATCGCGGTTGGCAGCCGACCCACACCAGAGGTAGCAGAGTTACCGCTAACAATATTGAGATCTGAGCGACGCGCATGACTTCACCGATCTCCCAGCAGATAGATTTGTCAAAGCCAATGGCGCTTGTAGCGTGACAGGTTCCACTTCAACTAATGGCCTTCCGCTGATCACCTACTGACTTCCGGTAAGCTTTTACGCGGCCTCAATTAAGTTACAACGTTCGCGCATGACGCTGTTCTCGACCACTCAACGCACTGATACTTTCCAACCCGGCCTCGCCTGGTGGACAGCGATTGGTGGCGTGTGGGTATTCATCCTGGTGATGTTGGGCGCGTTCACCACCAGCATCGGCGCGGGCATGATTTTCCTCGATTGGCCCCTCTCCAACGGGTCGTTGAATCCGGACGGCTGGCTGAGCGATGTGATGATGTTCGCCGAGCACTCGCACCGGTTAAGTGCGGGACTGATGGGTTTTATTACCATCGGCATATGGCTCGCCGTTTGGAAATACGAAGCCCGAGCCTGGGTGCGCCACGTGGCGCTTTCTGCGGTGATTTTGGTTTTTGTGCAAGCTGGAGTCGGTGGCCTACGCGTGCTCATGGACCACCTGCACATCGAGATGGTCAACACGAGCGTGGGCCGGATTTTCGCCATGCTGCATGCCGGGCTGGCTCAAGTTTATCTGTGTGTGCTCCTCACCATCGCATTGGCGCTTTGCAAACCATGGATCGATTCAGTCAACGGTTCGTTTGATCAGAAACTGCAGCGGCTCGGACGCTGGTGTTGCGGACTCTTGCTGCTCCAACTGGCAATCGCCGCCATCATGCGGCACTCCTACGCCGGACTCGCGATTCCATCATTTCCGATGAGCTCACCCGAAGGCGATCTGCTGCCCCAATTCTGGAACTTCCGCATCGGGATTCATTTTGCCCATCGTCTGATGGCACTCGTGCTCACCGGATTTCTGATCTGGTTCGCGGTGCGCCTCTGGAAATCGGACCCAGTCGGACAAGGATTGCGCTCAGGAGCGGCTTGGATGGTCGCGATGTTGGTCGGACAAATCGCGTTGGGCGCATCGGCGATCTGGACCCTGCGGAATCCTTACGTGACGACCGGCCACGTCTTGCTCGGCGCATGTTTGCTAGCGACGACGTTTGGCATCACCCTTTGGATTCATTGTCGCGGACCGTGCGCGAAATCCGCGTGACCATGGAAGAACGAAAGGAAACTCCTCCTGCGACCGGCAACTTCGGCGACTATTTGGAGCTCACCAAACCACGCCTGAGCATGTTGTCGGTCGTCACGGCCATCGTGGGCTATCTCGTAGTCGACGTGCCCTGGGATTGGATGCATTTCATCGCCACCGTGGTCGGCACTTCTGCCTGTGCGGGTGGCGTGGCAGCGCTCAACCAATGGATGGAGCGCGATACCGATGCCAAAATGCAACGCACCGCCGACCGCCCCATCCCGTCGGGCAAGGTTCCGGATGGAGCCGCTTTTGTAATGGGCTGGGCGCTGTGCCTCGGCGGACTGGCGTTACTGTTCACGTTTGCCAGTGCCTTGGCCGCGACCTTCGCCCTCGCCACGATCATTTCCTATCTAGCTTGGTATACGCCGGCGAAACGCACGTCCCGTTGGAGCACGGAAATCGGCGCCATCGCCGGAGCATTCCCTCCCCTCATCGGTTACTCCGCAGCCCATGGTGGCGTGGAGCCACTCGGTTGGGTGCTCTTTGGCGTGCTGCTTTTTTGGCAAATTCCCCACTTCATGGCGATCGCCTGGATGTATCGGGAAGACTACAGCGCGGTGGATTTTCCCATGCTACCCGTGCGCGACTCGAGCGGTGGAGCCGTGGCCCGGTGGTCGTTGATCAACACCGTCGCCCTCGTAGTCGTGACCGCTTTGCCGACACTGCTTGATGAAGCCACTTGGATCTACTTTGGCGGAACGATGCTACTGGGCCTTTGGTTCATGGGCCGAGCCATCCAGTTCCTGAATCCGGCAACGCGTGACCGCTGCGCGAAAAAATTATTCTTCGCCTCCATCGGATGGCTCCCATTGCAACTTGGCCTCCTGGTCATCGACCGACTGTTTCTGATATGAGTATCGACGATATTCCTGCCCTCAATGCCTGCCTTAACGCCATCGCCACGGTGCTGATGGTCACCGGGTTTGTTTTCATCAAACGCGGAAATCAGGCGGCCCACCGCAAATGCATGCTCTCAGCCGGAGTGGTTTCCGCTATTTTCTTGGTCGGTTACGTCGGGCACAAAGAATTGAAGCGACAGGCCGCGGGAGTCGGCGAAGCGATTCACACTGAGTTTGGCGGAACGGGACTCGCCGCGGCGATCTACTACCCGATGCTCATCACCCATATCATTCTGGCTATCGCCATCGCATTTTTGGTGCCCCGCACCTTCTGGTTGGCGATCAAAGGAGATCTGGAACGGCATAAAAGATGGGCCCGGTGGACCTTCCCCATCTGGCTCTACGTCAGCGTAACCGGCGTTCTGGTCTACCTGTTCCTCTACCAGTGGTGGCCCAGCGCGGTGTGATCGACTGCCCATACTCCGCCTCCCATGACCGCACTTGAGGCCATCGGCCGAAAGCGTGGTTCTCCTGCCCCTCAGCCTCCGGAGTTAGACACTAACCTACCTGTCACTTAGCATATGACAGTGGAGCATAATATGTTCTATTTAAATATCTTAGATCCTCGGAAGTCGGGCATAAAAAAAACGGCTCCC
>JABIRI010000044.1 GCA_018667915.1 Opitutaceae bacterium
AAGGACAACGGTGAGGAGCGTTCCGCGGCGAAGAAGGGCTTCAAACATGGAGGAGGGCAGGTAGCGAGTAGTGGGTTGCGAGTAGCCGGGAAGTTTTAGGCGCAGGGTGTCAAGCGGTGGGGGGCGATCTTTCTCTTTAGTCTTTATCGTTATCTTTATTCCAAGGAGACGGAGTGGGCGGCAGGCGGGGGAGAAAGAGAAAGATAAAGACTAAAGAATGAAGAGGTTGGGACTGATGAGGATGCGTCCTGCTGGGTGGGTCGGGCTTTACGCCCGACAAGCGTTTGGATGGTCGTGGAAAGAAGTTCAGTTATCGAGCAGCCGGACGGGTTGGCCTTCGCGGACGGTTTCGTTGCCGCGGGTGATGACGTGTTGGCCGGGTTCGAGGCCGGATAGAATCTCAATCTGATCGGAGAAGGTGCGACCGAGATCGACGCGGGAAGCGGTGGCGGTGAATTGGTCGCCGTCGGGTTGCGCGATCATCACGGTCACGGTGCCGTCGGCGCGCCGGATGAGGGCGTCGCGGGGGACGGTGAGCACGGACTGATCGCTTTGTGGATGGAAGATCACACGGACCGACTTTCCCGGAGGCAGGGCGATGTTGGTATCGATGGGTTCGATGCGCACGAGTGCGGTGCGGGTATCTGGATTGCTCACGGGGACCCGCGCGGTGATGCGACCGGCGATGGATTGGTCGGGCGCGCTATCTATCGTGAACTCAACGGGGGTGTCGTCGGCGATCGCGGCGATGCGCTCTTGAGGGATTTGGACATCGACCCGGGCGCCTTCGAGTTCGACTAGGCGCAACACGGGCGCGCCGGTAGATACCCATTCGCCAGCCTCCGTGAATTTCCGGGCGATCACGCCGGAGAAGGGAGCGACCACGGTGTGGCGGGCGACCAGTTCCTGACTTTGACGATGCGCGACTTCGGCGCGGCGGGCGGCTGAAGCGGCCATGGTGGCGGCAGCTTCGCGATTGAGAAACTGGGTTTCGGGCACCGACTTGCTCTTTAGTAGACTGCGGGTTTCTTCGAGCAGGCGGTTACTTTCGCTGAGTTGAGTTTGGGCCGCCACGCGATCGGCGTCGGCGGATTGGGCCGCGAGTTCGGCGAGGGTGGAGTCCAATGTGAGCAGGGCGTCGCCCGCTTTGACATACGACCCGGCATCCACGGCGACCGATTGCACCAAACCGGTGATGCGGGAGGACAGGGAGGCTTGGCGCCGGGCGGTCACGGTTCCGGTCAGCTGCAGTGACTCGGTGACGATTGCTCGTTTGGCTTCCACGGCGACCACCGGGACGGCAGGCGACTGGGCCAGTGCTGGGGTCACCAGCGAAGTGCCGAGGAGACTGGCGGAAAGGAGAGCGGGGAGTCGAAGGGAAGTGAAGAGGCGCATGGGAGGAGCGGCGACTAGGCGGAGTGAGTAAGGTAGGAATCCAAAACCGGAATATCTGCCGGGGCGAGCGTGGCTTTGGCGAGTTCGGTCCGATTTAACCATTTCAGTGCTACGTGTTCGTAGGCCTGAGGCGGCGAACTGTCGGGGGAGAGCGTGGCGATGAACGGGTGGAGCTGAATGGTCGCTGCAGGGTAGGTGTGGATCACGGGAGGGAGAGCTGCGGTGATGGTGAGCGTGCAGCCCAGTTCCTCTTTGATTTCCCGGTGCAAGGCGTCGGTGGGAGATTCATCCGGTTCCATCTTTCCGCCGGGAAACTCCCATTGGCCGCCCAGATGCTTTTCGAGTGGGCGCTGAGCAATGAGCACTCGGTCCTCATGCTCGATTAAGGCACAGCAAACGGGGATGAGGGAGGGGAGCTCCATGAGATCGAGTTGAAGCCTCAACCCTGGCGGCAGCAAGACGCGAAGAGGAACATCGGCTCCCGATGGAAGTTCGTCGTGCGTGCCGACCTGCGGTATGGAAGTCGTGGTGCCCGAATAGGCTCCAATCCTAATCGTCGGTAGTTTCGTTTTCCACGATCATCTTCTGTTGGACGCTGATCAGGTAAGCATCCAATTCTTCGCGACTCGCGAAGACGTTCAAGTGCTTGGAGAGGCGCACGATCTCGAGCACCTTTTGGACGGTGGGCTGAACGTGAATGATGCCGAAACCGAGTCCGGTTTCGTTGAGCTTTTTCTTCGTCGCTACGATCACGCCCAATCCGGTGCTGTCGATCATGGGGACAGCGTTTAGATCAAAGATCAAGGCACGAGGGGCGCTCGCCATTTCGGTCTGCAATGCATCCTTTAAAATGGGCGCGCTGGCCGCGGTGATCGCACCTTCGGGGTGAACCGTGGTGAGGTCGGAAGAATCGTGGAGGAAAGAGACCATCAAACTCATAAGGCGAAGAGATCGAATTGCAGCGTGAAGTTCAGGTAATGGAATCACAACCGGGCCAAGTGGCAAGCCTCAGCGTCGGTGGGAAATTCAGCGGGTTCGATTTTGCCTCCGGGGAACTCTCATTGACCGCCCAGATGGTGTTCAAGCGGACGCTGAGCGATGAGCACCTTACCCTCATTTTCGATCAAGGCGCAGCAGAGAGGAACGGGAGAACTCAATTTGGGAATGCGGATTGGGGAGGGTGGATTTAGCAGAGGGAACCCGGAGCCTGTGTTTTCCGCTCGCAGCCGTCGAGTGAGCATTGCACCGTGATGGAAAGTAACCGGTTGGTTACTTCATTGCCTCCAAACTCTGTCCTTTCTGTCAAAAACATGCCTGAACTGAGCACGGTCAACGCGATTGATTACGCAATGATCCTATTGTATTTTGGGATCATTATCTGGGTCGGTGTCTACGCGGCGCGGAAGAACGAAGGCACGGATGATTTTTTCAAAGCAGGCGGGCAGGTGCCGTGGTTCATGGCGGGCGTGTCGAACTGGGTGTCGGGGTTCTCGGCCTTCATGTTCGTGGCGGCGGCGGGTTACACGTATAAGAACGGCACGAGTGCGGCGCTGTTGTTCACCTCGGCGTTCTGGGCGTATCTGCTCGGTTACAAATACTTCGCCCCGATGTGGCGGCGGGCCCGCATTCAAGCACCGTTGGAGTTTCTGACCCGGCGGTTCTCGGCCTCGACGACGTATTTCTTCACCGTCTGTTCGATCCCGATCCAAGTCGTGGGACTGGCGCAGGGGCTCTACATTCTGGCCATCTTTGTGTCGGCTGCGGTGGGGTTGGATACCGAGACCTTCAATGTCGTCGGCCTTACGCTGTCCGGACTGCAGATGACCATGCTGGTGATTGGCGTGGTGATGATCGTTTACAGTGTGATCGGCGGGCTGTGGGGCGCGGTGCTTTCGGACGCGGTGCAAGGCGTGGTCATCCTCGTGGTGTCGATTCTGATCCTGCCGATTTCGTTGAACTATCTCGGCGGTCAGGAGAGTGGAATGTTCGCGGGTTTTCACCGATTGGTGGCGGATCTTCCGAGTGAATATCTTTGGCCGCACGGCGATCCCACCAATCCGCTATTCCTTGGGTCTTACATCTTCAGTATGATTCTCGGCTACAACGTCGCGTGGCATTTGGTGCAGCGCTACAACAGCGTGCCGACCGAGCGGGATGCGAAGAAGATGGCGCTCTTGTGTGCGTTCCTGTCGCTGTTCGGTCCGTTGCTCTGGATTCTACCCGTGATGGCGTCGAAGTTGATCTTCCCGGAGATCGCATTGCTTTGGCCCAACTTGGAGGCGCCGGAAGAAGCGTCGTTTGTGAGTCTCGCCATGCTGTTGTTGCCGCACGGCATGATCGGGTTTGTGGTAGCGGCAATTCTGTCGGCGACGCTAGGTCATGCGAACGACGCGTTTAATTGGTTGTCTGCGGCGATCACCAAGGATGTCTACGTGCCGATGCGAAAGAGCCTCGGGCTGCCTCAAGCGAATGATCATCACCAGATGCGTTCGGCGCAGGTGTTCATGCTGATCGTTGGCGTGCTGGGAGTGGGCTTCGCATTCTTCATCGCGAAGCTGGGTGGGGCGTTTGAATTCAACCTTAAGTATTTCTCAATGGTGATGCCGTCCATGTTGATGCCGGTGATGCTGGGAATCATCTACCGCAAGACACCGTGGTGGTCCGGCATGGCCTGTCTCATCGCTGGAGTGGTCACGACCTTCACGCTGTTCGGTTTGGATCTATTCCCGAACGACGTTTACCCGCGCAACGTGATCGGCACCGCGGTATCGACGACCTTGGTTTTCGTGATCTCGGCATTCTTCTATCGGGAGGATGACCCAAGGAGTGCGGAGGCGATCAAACTCGATCGCGATCTGCGGACACCGGTTGAAGAAGAGCCCGGTCAAACGGATCCCGCCGCGATGCAGGTCTACGGCATGGTGGGCAACGTCTGCTTCGTGCTGGCGGTGGTTTTGCTGGGATGCACCTTACTGCCCGCGACCGATGTGGCTCCTGCGTCGATCAATGCGATCGGTGCGGTGATCCTGCTGATTTTCGGCTGGGCTTTGCGACGGTTGGCGAAGGTTAAAGTGGAGTGAGGGGCAGCTAAAAATAGGGTCAAACCATAATATTTGTGGTCATTAAATTGCTAACACCGTAGCTACCACAAGCATTATGGTTTGACCCCGTAAGATAGGGCGGCCCCGTTGGATTGAATGCACGCTGACGGATTGGACGCTACCCGCGTTTGAAGTAGTAGAAGCGTTGTTCGCGGCGGGCGAAGTGGGCGACATTGTCGTGGATGGCGCTTTCGGCGAAGGTTTCGACTGAGTCGGTTTTGGTGACGGGATCGTAGGCGTCCAGGGTGAGGCCAATCGCGCGATGGGGTTGATTCACTTGGAGATGAATCTCGAAGAAATTGAGGTATTCGCCGGCGGCGTCACGGATGCCTAGGCGTCGCAGGGTGGGGTCGATGAAGATCCATTGGCCGAGGGTCTTGTCGTAGACTTCAGCAATGGTATGTCCGCCGGCTAACATGAGTTCGAAGTCTTTGCCGGGCTGTCCGGGCTCGGCGTTAAAGTAGGTGTGGCGCATCCGCACGAGTCGGCAGGGAATATCCAGCGCGTTGAGCGCGAGGCTCATGATTTCGACCATGTTGGCGCACCAACAACGATCCTGCTCCGCGAGGAGGCGTTCGTATTGACGAAAGGGGTGCAGGCCGTCCATCGCGTCGGAGGGCGTGCCTCGGCGGGGTTCGAATTCTTCGATCAAGCGACGGGTGATAGCCCGGGCTTGCTGGTAGGGGGGGGCATCTTGAGCAGCGAGATTGCCCCAACGCTCTTGGGCGTATTCTCGGTCGGCGGTGGTCGGGTTTTCGATGATCCAATCGTCGACGAAGGAGTAAGCCAGTTGGAGGTTCGTATGGCGCACGCCAATGCGGGAGAACATGGTGCGACCGGCAGCGGCGTCCTGCGCGTTGGAGTTGTATTGCAGGTTCAGAAAGTAGGGTGGGGATTTTTGCCCATCAGCGGTATAGCCATGGAGGTCCACGCGTTGGGTCTGAGCTACGAGACTCACTTCTTTGGCAAACCGAATCGTGAAGGAGCGACCTTTGGTCGCGACGGTGGCATCGCCTTCGGCTTCGACGGTCAGTTTGGTCAACGGGAAGTTTGAGCCGGCCAAAGTGAAGCGGAGCCCGACTCCGGTCGGCAGGCGTTCGATGCGTTCGATTGAAAGGGTATCGGCGGTGGGATAGAGCTCCCAGTATTCGTGATTACTGGCGACGGGGATTTGGGTGCCGGCGGGCAGGCCGATGGTCTGCAGTGATACGTCGGGCAAGGCCTCGGTGGGCGTAAAGGCGGCCAGTTCTGCGGCAGACGAACGGGTCGCGAACAACAACGGGCTCGTGGCCATGAATTTGACCATGTCGCGGCGCGAGAGAGAAAGAGACGGATTCATCGGGTGAAGCGCTGCGCGACAGAGCGGATGGCTAGGGCGACTTTATCGATGTATGACTCGGTCATGGCTTCGTTGAAGGGGAGGTGGACACAGTCTTGCAGGAATTTTTCTGACTCCCGGCAAACGACCTGAGTGTAGTCCATGGTGGTGAGTCCGAAGTCGCGCACGGGCCAGGTGTCGGCAAAGAAGTTGTGGTTTTGGAATAAGTCGTAGCGGTAGACCGGATCCGGCAAATAACCGTCGGCTCGCATGCCTTCCGCGCAAAGGGCGGCGGTGAACTCGTCGCGCGTGCAGATCAGGGTGTCGAGATCCAGGCGAAAAATGTAGTTGTAGAATGTGTGCGTGTCTTCCGCTCGGATCTCGGGTGGCAGAATTCCGGGAAGATCGCTGATTGCCTCGGTGAGACGTAGCCCCATTGCCGTGCGGGGGTTGACGATGGCGTCGTGTTTGCCGAGTTGGGCGGTGCAGATGGCAGAGAGCGGTTCACTCATCCGGTAGTTGTAAGCAAGCTCGTCGGGATTGCGGATTCCGGTCACGCGGTTGTAGCACTTGTCGCCCCATTTCGAGAGGTGGGCGCCAATGTGATCGTGATTGGTGCCCACCATCCCGCCATCGCCGCAGGACAGGTGCTTGTAGTCGTTGAAGGAGTAGCAACCGAGGTCACCGATGAGGCCTACGATTTGGTCGCCGTAACGTGCTCCCCAGGCTTGGGCACAGTCCTCGACTACGATGAGACCATGCTCTCGGCCGATCTCCATCATGGCATCCATGTCGCAAGGATTTCCGCAAAGATGAACGGCCAAAATACCGCGCGTCTTCGGGGTAATCGCGGCGCGAATTGAAGCCGGATCGGCGTTGTAGGTGCGCGGGCTGATATCCACGAAAACCGGCACGAGCAACTGATGCAGGATGCCGAGCACGGAGCCCATGTCGGTGATGGCGGGCACGAGAATTTCGTCACCCGGGTTGAACTTCATCGCGGCGAACGCGAGGTGCACGGACGCCGTGCCGGAGGAGCAGGGGAACAGGTGCTTGAGTGGGTAGTGTGATCGAAAGGCGTCATAGAGCGCGGCCGTTTGTGGTCCCCGCCAGTAGAAGAGGGATTGCTGCTGCATGGCGGCCGTGAGGAGCTCGACCTCGGGGGCGCCCCAGCGCTGCGGTAGCGGGAACGGTTCGTCGACGATAGGGGATGCAATGCTCATGGAAAAGGGAAGGGGGTGAGATGGAGTCAGTGGGCTGAATGGTGAAGCGAACAAATGGGTGGGCGAGGTCAAAGTAACCGAGAGGTTACCCTTGCGGGTGAGAGGTTTTTGAGACCTATGTAGTGCACTCCCCTACCTGAATAAGTCGTCGGGTCTTATGACTGAAATTTCATTACTCCGACGCGCCCTCTTAATCTACTGACTATGCCTCACTTTTACTCCCGCCGCGCTATTTTAAAAATGATGGGAGCGACGCCGCTCGCGGTTGCCGCGGGGAGTGCATTATCCGCTCAGAGCTCATCGTGGTGGGGGAAGAAGATTCGCACAGGGGCAGGCCCGAAGTTGTTTTTCTCGGCGGCGGATTTACCGGCGATCCGTCGGCGTTGGTCCGACGATCCGAGATTCGCCTCCTTGCGCGAAGGGATGATGAGTCGGGATCGGGCCGAGCTACGGAAATTTCTGCGCGAAGACATTAAATTCAACGACCCTCTTCATGACATCCGCACGGCAGGGGAGCGGGCGCAGGAGTTGGCGTTCGTTTATTTGATGGAAGAGGACGAAGACGCGGCGGAATTGGCGATCGAGGCGGTGCGCACGATCATGAAGTTTCCGGTTTGGGACTTCTTTTTAGAAGGCGGCGTGAAGGTGGTGGGCGTGCAACGCGCGCCGAGCACCACGATCGCCGTGTCCTGTGTGGTGGACTGGTTGGGTGAAAAAATCACCAACGAGGAGCGCCAGCTGTGGTTGAAGACGATGGCGGAGCAAGGGTGCGAACCGTGCTACACCGGAATGCACAACATCCGTTATCCGCGTGAGACCCTCGGATGGTCGTTCAACGAGGATACCATCATCGGCAAATCTCGGTCTGAGTTTCCCAACGAAATGGCGCGCCGGCCGGAGCTTACCCAGGAAACGAATTTGCGGGCGGCCCCCTCCGGGGCGATGGCGATTGGCGCCGCGGCGATTGGCTTGTATGGCGATGACAAATCGCAGCTCGATCGTTGGCTGGAGATGACGGTTTCGCACTTCAAGGGGTTGGAGGAAATTTACCTGCCCGATGGGGGTTATGGTGAAGGCGTGAACTACGGTAATTACACGTCGGAGAGTATTATGATGGGCCTCATCGCACTCAATCATAGTGGCGTGTTGGAACTGGATTTGGATATCAACTGGCAGGGCAACGTGGACTTCATGTTGCAGCTCGCGATGCCGACGGCGGAGAACCCGTATGAAGTCGTGAACATCAGCGACAACGGTCGTTACCGCCACACACTGCAGGACAATCACATGCAAGGTCGGCCGGAGATGCGGACTGCGCTGCCGTATTGGGTCGCGGGGAAATACCGCGATGGTCAGGCCCAGTGGTTTGGCGAAAACCTGGGAGGGTGGGAGAGTATCTGGTCGCTCGCATTTCGCGATGATTCGGTGAAGCCGGTGGCCCCGAAGTCGGGCGCCCAGTCTTGGGTATCGGATGTGGAGTGGCCGGTCGCACGAACCGGATATACGCCGGATGATCTGCTGGTGTGTTTGCGCAGTGGGGTGGGCTACAACCACGAACATGCGGATCGGAACAGTCTGATCGTGAAATGTTATGGCGAGGCGTTGATCGTCGATCCCATGCGTCCGCCGTATGATTTTCGGGACCCTTCCTGGGCCCTCCGGGAGACGGGGGGACACAGTGCTGTGCTCGTTGATGGTCAGGGGCATTTTTATAATAACGGCGTCGAAGGCACGAATTCGACGCATGCGCAGGCCCGCTTGTTGGCGACGAAAGCGACTCCGGATTATTCCTACTGGGTGAGTGATGCGACCCAGGCTTATCGTCTCGCGAATTATGAAATCCGAAGCGTGGTGCGCGCGACCGTGGTTTGTTTCGACCTGCCGGCGGTGATTGTGGTCGATCGGGTTTCTAAGTGGAAACAGGCCTCCACCGTGGAGGCGCGGTTCTTTGCCGATAACTGGGAGGACAAGGGGAAGATCACGACGTCCAAAGATGGATTCCGAATCGAACGGCCGGGAGCGTGGGCCGAAGGAAAAGTATTCGCGCGCAACACGGTCAAAATGGCGGCGGATCATTTACCGATTCCGAAGGAACGGGCGGTGCAGCATCCTTTTGCGGTGGCCAAAACGGAGCCGACCATGGCCACGACTTTGGTCTCGGCGATCGGTCTCGGAAAGTCGGGCGACCAGGCGGTCGCAGTGGATTTCGTGACCGGTGGAGATGTGATCGAAGTTACGTTGAGTCGAGGAGGCCGTCGCGCGGTGTGCCGGATCAACGATGCGGAGATGGTGCCGACCCTCGACGTGCAGGTCTGATCATTTGGCGAAAGAATTTTTATAGCTATGGAAACGACGCGACGAGGACTCTTCAGACTGTTGGGCGGTGGCTCGATGTTGGCGTCGATGGCCGGCGCAGCGAACCTGCGAACCGGTCCGGGGCCGCGGTTGTTTTTCGGAGCGGAGGAGTTGCCGCGACTCAAGAAGCTATTCGCCGAAGACGAACGTTTTGCTCCACTCCGGCATGAGTTGATCGGACGGGACCGTGAGGCGGAGCGGGCATTTTTACGCGGCGACATTAACTTCAATGATCAGCTCAAGAATCTGATGCGCGTGGGCAGCAGCGCGGAGGAGATGGCGTGGGTGTATCTGATGACGGGAGACGATGATGCTGCGGATCTGGCGATCGAATGCGCCCGGACGATGATGAAGTTTCCATTGTGGGATTTCTTCGCCGACGAGCATCGGCGTGCAGTCGGAGTGCAGCGTGCGCCCAGTAGTGCGATTTCGATGGCGTGTGCGATTGATTGGCTGGGCGATAAGGTCGCGGATGACGAGCGAGCCGCGTGGCTGGTGGCGATCGCAGTGCGTGGTTGTGAGCCCTGTTATCGGGGATTGGATAGTATCCGATATCCGCGGAAGAATTTGGGGTGGGATTTTAACCCCGACAGCGATGTCTACGCGGAACGAAAGTTCTTTCCGACTGACTTGGCACGTCGGGCCGAGATTACGCAGGATACCAACCTACGGGCGGCACCGGCCGGAGGGCTGGCGGTGGGAGCAGCGGTGATCGCGCTCTATGGTGGTCCGAAAGCGGACTTGGAGCGTTGGTTGGAACTGGCCGTGCATAGCCTGAAGGCGTTTGAACGCATCTATCTGCCGGATGGTTCTTACGGCGAAGGCATTCACTACGCAAATTACACTTCGGAGAGTATTTTGGTGGGAGTCGAAGCGTTGCGAAAAAGCGGCCTGATGCCGATCGAAGTGGACGTCGATTGGGTCGGTCACATGCAGTTCATGCTCAACATGAGCATGGCGACGGCGGAGAACCCGTATGAAGTCGTGAACATCGGCGACAATGGTCAGCGTCGGGATCCAGAGAAATTTCAGCATCCCAACGGTAAACCGGAAACACGCACGGCGGTGCCGTATTGGGTGGCGAGGGAATTTCGAGATGGGTCGGCGCAATGGTTCGCGAAAAATCTCGGAGCATCGCACGACATCTGGGCACTAATTTTCTGCGATGACTCTGTGTCGGAAATTGCGCCGAAGTCCGGGGCGCAAACGTGGTTTCCGGAGGTGGACTGGGTGGTGGCTCGCACGGGTTTTACCGCCGATGATCTGGTGGTGAGCTTGCGCAGTGGAAATGGCTACAACCATGAGCACGCCGACCGGAACAGTATCATCGTAAAGTGCTTTGGGGAGCAGCTGATCGTCGACCCGTTGCGACCGCCTTATTGGTTCCGAGACCCCGCGTGGATATTGCGCGAAACGGCAGGCCACAGTGCGGTGCTCATCGGCGGTAAAGGACAGTTTCACAACAACGGGGTCGAAGGCACCAATGCGACGCGCGCGCAGGCCCGATTGCGGGATAAAGGCGAGGGCGCGGGGTATTCGTATTCGATTAGCGACGCGACGCAGGCTTATCGGATCGAGGATTATCACACGCGTAAAGTGATCCGCGCGACGGTGGTGCTCTTTGATGTGCCGGCGGTGATTGTCGTGGATTGTGTTTCGCGCTGGAATACTCCGGCTGAAGTCGAGGCGCGGTTCTTCGGCGACAATTTTGATGGGGCCTGTGAATTGGCGGCGAGTGATTCGGGATTCACGATCAAACGGCCGACTGCCAAGGCGGAGGCGCAACTCTATTGCCGAGAAGCGATCGAAGTGGAGAGTGCGTTGCTGCCGATTCCCGAGGAGCGGGGCGTGAAGAACCCCTTCGTGGCGGTAAAAATGAAACCCACGATGGCGACGACGCTGGTAACGGTGATTGGGTTAGGTCGACCGGAGGACGCGGCGCCGAAGGTGAGTTTTGAATCCGATGCATCGCGGATCACGGTATCGCTGCGTCATCGCGGAAAATCCGCAGCGTGCTGGATCGACGATCAAGCAGAGGTGCCGGGAATCAAGGTGCAGCTCGGATGATTCGGACCTTTTCCAGTCTCGGCTGCGAAGAACTTGGATTGAACGAAGTGCTGGCGCTGGCGATCTCGCACGGCATTCCCGCCGTGGAGTTACGCGCGGTGGACGGGACGATCGATTTGGCAAATTATTTTGCGCAGAACTACGCATCTCCGGCTCACCTGGCAGAAGTCGTGAAAAGATCAGGCGTCACGGTCGTGGGATTGGATGCGTCCTGTAAACTGATGGCGGACGATACCGAAGGCGCAGCGGAGTTGTTGGCGTTGGCGCCCTGGGCGGATGCGCTGGGTGGAATTTCAATTCGGGTATTCGATGGGGGCGATTCGCTCAGCGCCGCGGAGATCAAGATGGGTTGGTCGCGTTGGCGTTGGTGGCAGGCGCAGCGGGCTAAGCACGGTTGGCGTTGTAACCTGATGGTGGAAACGCACGACACGTTGGTCACGGCGGACGCGGTGAATCGTTTTGCGTCACACGGTGCTGGGCCTGAGCCGGTCGCGATTTTGTGGGATGCTTTTCATACGTGGAGCAAGGGCGGGGAATCGCCGGTTGAGACGTGGGCGAAGATACGGGAGGCGGTCGTCCATATTCACGTGAAGGATGGCGTGGCCGGAGGCACGGAGGGTCGGGCGTTTACGCACACGCTTCCGGGGGTGGGCGACTTTCCGATGGCGGCGCTGCGGGAGCGCTTGGAGGCAGATGGTTATGCCGGGCCGCTGAGTTTGGAGTGGGGGCGGAAGTGGCACCCGTATTTGCCGCCGTTGGATGAGGCGTTGGGGGTGGCGACGGAGCGGCGGTGGTGGTAGTCCGCCGTCGTCCCGCGGGGCGGAGCTTTAGCCGGCACTTAGAGGCAGGGTGGCGCCGGCTGAAGCACGGCGCTACGACTGAGTTGGGCGCGGCCTGAGGGGCAGGATTTGAGAACGAGAACGAAGAACGAGTAAGAGTAGCGATTCACTTCGCGGGGTTTTGGCGGACAGGGAATGAGAAAGAATAAAGATAAAGAACGCTTCGCGGGGGATAAACTGGGGTGGGTAGTACCGTGCTTTAGCCGGCACTTTGAGGCAGGATGGCGCCGGCTGAAGCACAGCGCTACGTCTTTATTGGGCTCTGGATCTCGGAGGAAAAGTAACCTATTAGGTTACTTTGTATGGAGGGGTTAAAAACAGAAGTTTACCCGCCTTAGGTGAACAGGGCGCGCAAAGGCAGCAAAGTCCTCGGCCGGCTGGATTTGATTGGCCGCAAAAATGCACAAAAAAGCCGTCCGGTGGGATTGGACGGGTGGGGTGCGCCTATAGGCGCGAGTATGAGTTCTGGGCAGTTAAGGTTTTTGCGACTTTTGTGCCTTTTTGTGGCAAAGTTGGATCGATTGATTGCTGCTCGGTGGCGTGCGGAGGGGTGGTGCCGGCTAAAGCACGACGCTACGTGATCTGAGGGGCAAATTCTAGATAAAGATAAAGAGAAAGAATAATGAGAAAGATTTGATGCGCGGGGCGCATGCCGGTCAGGAGAGGCAGAGCCGAGAATGAGAACGAAGAACGAGTAAGAGGAACGAACTCTTTAGGGGCGCATGCCGGTTAGGAGGTAGTGTTCGGCGTTGGTTATACCGCGTTTGATGGCGGAGGGGGTGCCGAGGTCGCGGTGGAGGCCTTGGGAGAGGGTGTAGCGGTGGGAGGTGTAGACCTGGCAGATGCCGATGATCGTGATGAGCAGTTGGTTGGGCTCGAGATCCGTGCGCCACCGTTTGCCGTCGGCTTCTCGTTTGATAGCCGCGCGCAGAACTTTGATCACGTGGTCTTTGGAGAGCGGGAATTTGGAATCCTGAATGCCCTTGCCGCCGTTCAAATTCTCCCAACGCAACAGGCGGGAAAAATCCGGATGCTCCCGGGGAAATCCAAAATATACGCGAATGAGATTTTTGACCACTTGCTCCAGTGATTCGGCGGATGCCACGGCCTCATTCTCGAGTTTAGCCAATTCGTTGAAGGCGAAGAACAGCGCCTCCTGATAGAGCAGCGCCTTGTTCTTAAAGTAGTGGTAAACCATGCGTTTGCTGACGCCGGCGCGGTTTACGATATCATTGACCGAGGCGCCTTCATATCCGCCGGCCGAAAACAGGGTAATTGCCGTGTGCAGCAGGTGATCTCGCGGGAGAGACGTGTCGAGGGAGGGCTGTGCGGGACGGCGGGCGGACATAAGAAAGCGGACCCTTTTACCTTCGAGTGGAGGTATTTGTTTGCAACGCGTAATGTGAAGTCGGGAGCTTGGATTCGTGGCGTCCGATCCTTTTCCCCCCATTCGTTCCCTCGGCCCCGCAGACCTTGAGCGGTGCTGCGAAATGTCTACGCAGGCGAATTGGAATCAGACGGCCCGCGACTGGGAGTATCTTTTCGAGCACGCCTTGACCTATGGGGTGGACTTACCGGACCGCGGTTTGATGGGAACGGCCGTCGCGTGGCCGATTTCTCCGCGCCGCGCCTGGATAAACATGGTGCTCGTCGACGAAGATTGTCGGGGGCAGGGACTCGCCAAGGCGATGTTTGAAGCCTGCCTGAGTGACCTCAAAGCGAAGGGAATTATTGCCTTTTTGGATGCCACGGAAATGGGGGCACGCGTTTACCGGAAATTTGGTTTCAAGGAGTCCAACGAATTGGTGCGATTGAAAGGAAACGCGGCTCAACTTCAAGAGGCTCAGTCAGCGAAGGGGGCTATCTCAGGCGGCACGAGTGATGACCTCGAAGCCATGACGCGGCTGGACGAAGAAGTGTTGGGCGGAAACCGAGGGAGCTTTCTGCAGCGCCTACTCACCGAAGCTCCGGCGTTGAGTTTTTGTCATCGCGATGAAAGCAACGAACCCGATGGGTTTGCGCTGGGTCGGCACGGCCGAGCAGCGACTCAGATCGGGCCCGTGATCGCGTCTGAATTGGCCGATGCGCAGGCGTTGATTTTGACTGCGGCGGAATCGATCGATGGCACTGTCTATTTGGATGTGCCAATCGTTGCCACCGAGCTTAAAGAGTGGCTTTTGGCCCGGGGATTCGAGATCGAACGCAGCTTCCTCCGGATGGGGCTTGATGGCGGAGAAATCGCGACGGATTGGTCACGTTACTACGCAATCGCGGGGCCGGATTATGGGTAAGTTGGCTGAAGAGAGAACAAAGCCGTCAGCCTGTTGTTGGATGGCCACAAAAAGGCACAAAAATGTCTACTGGCGCGGGGACGGTTCGCGGCGCCTATAGGCGCTTGGAAACCGTGGGAAACAGGATGGATATCTTGGCGCCTTTTTGTGGTTAAGAAGATACGGTGGGCTGAGAGGGAGGGTTTCGAGAACGAGAATGAGGACTGAGGGGGAGGGGC
>JABIRI010000355.1 GCA_018667915.1 Opitutaceae bacterium
CGTCGCCGACCATCGCCACGGCCCCGCGTTGATCCCTCAGCTCCGTCACCGCCTTCACTTTATCTTCCGGCGATAAACCCGCGCGCACTTCATCGATCCCAATCTCAGTCGCTACTTTCTCCGCGGTTTGGCGTCGATCTCCCGTCAACATAACCGTGCGTAAACCGAGCCGTTGCAATTGCTCCAAAACCCCTGCCGAGGATTGCCGGATATCATCCTGCAACAATACTCGACCCACGAGGTCATCACCGACGATCCAAACTTCCGCCAATTCCGGCGCGGCCGGAGGCAGTTCTTCGATCCACTTGGCCAACGGGCCTTCGAGCAGAAGTTCACGCCGTCCCAAAAGTATGCGAGAATTCCCAACGCGACCTTTCACTCCTTGACCGGTCAATGATGTAAAATCGGCCACCTCCCGTTCTTTGACTCCGCGATTGCGCGCGTCCTTTACGATCGCTCGAGCGATGGGGTGCAGCGAGTTCGCCTCAAGCGCCAAGGCTAACTCCATTAACTCCGTCTCGCGGCCCGCGGGCAAACTCTCGTAACCGACAACTTTCAACTCACCGGTTGTAAGCGTCCCTGTTTTATCCAACGCCACCGTCGTCACGCTGGCCAATTTCTCAATCGCGCCGCCACCGCGGAACAGGATTCCGTCCCGAGCCCCCCAAGCGATCGCGGCCAGAATCGCCGACGGGATCGAGAGCACCAGCGCGCACGGACTCATCACCACCAACAACGTCATCGCGCGATAAAATGCCGAGGTCTCACCCGCCACGTTGCGGAAAGGATGCAACCCCATCCCCAACCACCATACCCCGAACATTGCCGCACAAATACCTAGAACGAGGAGCGTATATTTCCCGCCAAACTTATCCGTAAACCGCTCGCTCGGAGCCCGCAGTTTTTGCGCGGTCTGGATGAGCCGAATGATTTTCTGCAACGTGCTCTCTGCCGGCAGGCGCCGCACCACAAACACCACTGCGCCCCACAGATTTATCGTGCCGCTGAAGACTTCATCGCCCTTGGTTTTTTCGACCGGCACCGACTCTCCCGTTAGCGTGGATTCATCGCTCGCACTGCTGCCCGATTCGATGTCTCCATCCGCTGGATACGCACTACCCGGCTTGACCGCGACACGATCCCCGACCCGCAGTTCCGCGACTCCGACTTCGACTTCTTCGCCTCGATCATTGAGGCGCAACGCATACTTCGGCGCGGATTGCAGTAGCGAGTCCACCGCGCGATGCGTTCGGTCGAGAGCGAACGCCTCCATTGCCCCCGATGCACTGAAAAGGAACAGCAGAAATATCGCCTCATACCATGCGCCGATACTCACCGCACCCACTGCCACCGCGAGCATCAGGAAATGAATATCCAGTTTCCGCCGTTTAATATTCTGCCACGAATCCACGGCCGCGTCCCAGCCACCTGCGACCAGCGCCCCGCTCGCCAATAGGAGCGAAATTACCGTCAGACCTTCGCCTATGCCACCAAGCCACCAGCTGGCCACTCCGAATACTCCGCACAGCCCCGCCAAGGTCGCCAAAAATCTCCAATCGTGATCCTCATGATCATGGGTATCCTCTACCGAATTTTCGGGCTCGGGCCACGCAAACTCCCGCCATTTCCAAAAAGTGGGAGAGGTTTCACAGGTGGGGCCGGCAACTTCTGTCTGCGAACCGGTCCGTTGCACGGTGAATCCGCCCTCAGGAATAGGCATCTCTCCGTCTTCCACCGGCAATTCTTCTTCGATTCGTTGCAATATCACCCGCAGCCGGGCCCGCAACGCCTGTTCATCCACCGCTCCCATCGTCGCGACCGCCACCTTACGTGCCTCCGGATCCACGCGCACCGCCTCCAAGCCCGGCTCCGATCGCAGGAATTGCACCAACGACTCGGTCCAAGAGGGAGAATCAATCGCGTCTGACATCAGCCCGTATCCTGTTCGAATTCCTCAAACACGTAAATCCGAATTGCACCCAACGCGGCCCTTCCGAACGTTCTTCCGTTTCCCTCTGCGCCCTGAATCCATGATTGGTCTCTCTTCACCCTCCGATGCTCTGCCTGAGCCCCCCCCGCCATCGCGCGCGCCGGAGTTGACCCCGATCCTGTTTGCCGAGGACGGCATCTTGGCACACGAGCTCCAGCTGGAGCACCGCCCTCAACAAGAAGCCATGGCCCGGGCGGTCGCCGCCGCTCAATCCACCGATGATTCCCTGCTCTTCGAGGCCGGCACCGGCGTTGGCAAATCCCTCGCCTACCTGCTCCCCGGCATCATCCAAGCCGTCGACCAGGACCGGCAACTGATCGTCTCCACCCACACCATCGCGCTGCAGGAGCAACTCGACCGCAAGGACCTGCCCCTTTGCCGCAAAGTCTTCGCCAGCCACGACTCGATCAGCCGCTACTCCGATTTCCGCTCCACGGTCCTCGTCGGCAAGAGCAACTACCTGTGCACCTCCCGTCTCGCCAACGCGCTGCGCGACAAACAGGAACTGATTCCCACGAGCGAGCACACGGAACTGCAACGTATCGCCAAATGGGCCGGCACCAGCGAAAATGGCCTGCGCCACGAACTTTCGCCGTCACCTGCCTCCGAGGTCTGGGAACTCGTCAACGCCGACTCTTCATCATGCTCCCGCAAATATTGCGACCACGCCTCCTGCTTTTACCAAAAGGCCCGCGCCCGCATCGCCAACTCCCACGTCGTTATCGTCAACCACTCCCTACTCTTCGCTCACATCGCCGCCGGTGCGGGTGAAAACGGCGGCAGCCGCGGCGTGCTCTGGCCGGATGATTTTCTGGTGCTCGACGAAGCCCACACCGTTCCCGCCGTCGCCACCGAACACTGCGGCCTGCATTTAAGTTCCTACGGCACCGACCGGATGCTCAAATACCTCTACAATCCGCGCACCAAACGTGGCCTGATGGTCAAGCACGGCGGCCCCGCCGAACGCCAACTCGTCAGCGACGCCCTTGAGGCCTCGAAACAGTTCTTTACATTTCTCGCCGAGAAGCTGCTTCAAAAACAATTCGTCACGCGCATCCGCGAGACCGGTTTCGCCGAGCCATGGATGGACGAGCCACTCGGCGCGCTCCATCATGCCGTGCGCCGCCGCGCCGACAAATTGGACGACGGCCGTGAACGCGACGAACTCCTCGAACAGGCCCGCCGCGTCGGCACCTACCGCGCTCGCATCACCCAGTTCCTCGCCATCGCCGAACCGTCGAAGGAAGTCTACTGGATCGAAAAATCCGGCCGCCGCCAAACCATCGTCACCTTGCGCACCGCGCCGATCGACATCGCCCCGTTCATTAAGGCCGAACTCCTCGAGTGCGGCACGTCCGTCGTCTGCACGAGCGCGACACTCGCCTTGGCCGATCGTATGGACGCGTTCCAATCCCGCATGGGTGCCGAGGAAGTCACCGCCGCTATTGAACATTCGCCCTTCGATTTCGACCGCAACTTCCGTGCCTTCGTTGCCACCGATGTTCCTCTGCCGACTCGTGATCAAAACCGTTTGGATCTCAGCGCGCTGGTCGACTACATCCGCTACTGCACGCTCGCGACCGATGGCGGCACCCTCGTATTGTTTACCAGTTACGCGGACTTGCGCCACGTCGCCGGCGAACTTGAGTCCGACTTCCTCGCTGCCGGACGTCCGCTCCTGCGCCAAGGCGGCGACCTTTCCCGCACCGCCCTGGCCGACAAAATGCGCGACTCCGGTAATGCCGTGCTCTTCGGCACCGATAGTTTTTGGACCGGCATCGACGTGCCTGGCGATGCGCTCTCCCAAGTCATCATCACGCGCCTCCCATTTGAGGTGCCGACTCACCCGATTCCGGAAGCTCGCACCGAGTGGATCCGCGACCAAGGCGGCAACCCGTTCAGCGAACTGACCCTGCCGGATGCCCTCGTCAAATTCCGCCAAGGCGTCGGGCGACTCATCCGCACGATCAACGACCAAGGCGTCATCACTATCCTCGATTCCCGCATCGTGCAAAAGCCTTACGGCCGTTGGTTCCTCGCCAGCCTGCCTCGGCCGGATGTCGTTCGAATAAATCGTCAAAATCGGGAATTACGCTTCGAACCGTTCGTTTGAGTCGTCTCGGCCTTGCCTGAGGCCTCCGGTTAGGTGACGCTATGGTCGTGTCCGTCCCCGCCGATCTGCAATTTCGCGCCACTGCCATCACCGACATCGGTCGCATGCGCCGCCGCAACGAAGACCGGTTCCTCTGTGAACCCGCTCTGAATCTCTTCGGTGTGGCCGACGGTGTCGGCGGACTCCCCTCCGGCGCGCAAGCCGCCCAATGTGTGGTCGACACCCTCAAATCTCAAATCCACCGGGCGCCCCTCCAACAACTCGCTGACTGGGAAGCACTCATCAGCGCGGCCAACGAACAAGTCTTCCAGCTCGGCCAACTCATCAGTCCCGCGCATGGCATCGCCAGCACCTTCACCGGCGGCGTGATTAACGGAGCGGAATTATGGTTAGCTCACGTCGGCGACTCCCGCTGCCATCTGATCAACTCGGCGGGCGTCACCACGTTGACCGAAGACCACTCGGCTGAAAACGAAGCCAAAAACAATCCCGACTTCCCGACACCTACCGAACGTCACCGCGAGTCGCTCGTCCGCGTCATGGGCCACCCCGAAGCAGCCCGCCCCGAGCTCAGCATCCACGCGCTCACTTCCGGCGACCACCTTCTCTTCGCCACCGATGGCATCACCGGCGTCATTTCGGCTGAAGAACTGGCGACCCAAGTCTTACAACCTCTCGCCCCCGCCGAACGACTCTCCCGCATCGTAGCCGAAACCAACAAACGCGGCGGCCCCGACAACGCCACCGCCGTGCTCGTAGAAGCACGCGACAGCAGTTACTAGTTCATAGCAGCTAGCACCTAGTTACTAGCATCTAGCCCCTAAAAACTAATTCCCCATGTCTGATCCCCGCATCACCCGCTTCCAAGACCTCGTGGCTAAAAATCCCGCGAACGAGATGTTCCGCTTCAGCCTCGCCCAGGCACTCGATACCGCGGGTGAGACTGCCGCCGCCCAGGAGCACTACGAAATCTGCGTGGCCGCCAAATCCGACTGGATGCTCCCCCGCATCAACCTCGGCAAACTGAAGCTCAAGTCCGGTGACGAATCTGCCGCCAAAACCCTTTTAGAAGACGCCCTCCAACTCGCCATCGCCCAAGACCACGAAGATCCCGCGATGGAACTTCAAGAGCTGCTCACCAAACTTTCCTGAAAGGAATCAAGATGGAGCGATCCGACTTTAAATCATACGCCTATACAGAGCTCTCCGCTAAAGAAATTCGGGAGTATGCCATTCAATATGATGGCGTCGATATGGCGAAACTGATGGGAGCTAACGAAAATCGCTTCCCCTTCCTCATTCAGGATAATGAAGAAGCACATTTGATCGTGTGGTGGATTAAAGACGGAGGAATTAAGATGCTCCACGACGAGGACAGGGTTAGATCTTTTGCGACCGCGATGTATTTGAAAGAAAATGCCTATCCCGTTTTCAAGGACATCAAGGAAGCAGAAAATTGGGCCAAAAAACACGACTGGCCTTTGCACCAATAATCCGAACCAGACCACTCAAACCAATGGGATTAAAATCCCACCTATGAATCCCCAACTTCCTTTTCGAGCACTCATTGGAACAGTATTCAACGTGCCGTGTAATCGCCAAACTTTACCCCCCCGACGGGACATGACTTGGCTCCATAGTTTAGTTATTGGCGGATCCCTACTTCTGGTATCGATGGTTCCACTCTCCGCGGCGGAGAAACCGAACATCCTTTATATTCTGGCCGATGATCTTGGGTTCAGTGACCTCGGTAGTTTCGGCGGCGAAATCAATACGCCCAACTTGGATGCTCTCGCGCGAGGCGGAGTTCGATTGACCCAGTTCTACAACACGGGTCGGTGCTGCCCCTCACGAGCCGCGTTACTCACCGGACAGTATCCCCACCGCGTGGGCCTCGGGCACATGACCACCAATGATCTCGGGCAACCCGGTTATCGTGGCGTGGTGTCCTCCGAGGCGCAGACCATTGCTCAGGCGCTCGCTCCGTCAGGTTACCGTAGTTTTATTTCCGGCAAATGGCACCTCGGCACCGACGATCCGACGCAACATGGCTTCGAGGAATTTTACGGCACCCTCGTCAGCGCCAAACGTTTCTTCGACCCCGATCATCTGCTGCGCCTGCCCGCCGATCGTCCGACCCGCAAATATCCCGACGGTGAATTTTACGCGACCGATGCGGTCACCGATCATGCTTTGGATTTTTTAACCCTCGCCCGCGAGACTCCGGCCCAACCTTGGTTTCTCTACCTCGCTTACAACGCCCCTCATTTTCCGCTCCACGCTCCTCCGGACGAAATAGCAAAATACGCCGACCGTTATCATGGCGGTTGGGATGAACTCCGCGCCGAACGCCTCGCCCGCATGAAGTCATTGGGCATCGTGCCAGAACATACGAAAC
>JABIRI010000070.1 GCA_018667915.1 Opitutaceae bacterium
CTTCCATCACTTCGTTCAGGCTGTGCAACGTCAGGCCGATGCGATGATCCGTCACGCGGCTCTGCGGAAAATTGTAGGTGCGGATACGCTCACTGCGATCGCCGGTGCCGATCTGCCCTTTGCGTTGGGCGGCATACTTGGCGCGCTCTTCTTCTTCCTTAAGCTTCAATAACCGCGCCCGCAGCACAGTCATCGCCTTGGCTTTGTTTTTGATCTGCGAACGTTCGTCGGCGCAGGTGACGATCAGTCCCGAGGGTTTATGAATGATCTGCACCGCCGAGTCGGTGGTATTGACGCCCTGCCCACCGGGGCCGCTCGCGCGACAAACGCTGATATCTAAATCCTGCGGATCGATCGCGACATCCACCTCTTCCGCTTCAGGCATCACGGCCACGGTAATGGTTGACGTGTGGATACGGCCGTTGGCTTCCGTGACGGGCACGCGTTGCACGCGGTGCACGCCGCTTTCGAATTTGAGTTGGCGATAGACCGAATCACCGGTGATGAGCGCGATCACTTCCTTGTAGCCTCCGCGCTCCGCATCACTTGACGACATGGTCTGCACTTTCCAACCCTGAGAATCAGCAAAGCGCGTGTAGGCCCGAAAGAGTTGTCCGGCAAACAACGCCGCTTCGTCGCCTCCCGTGCCCGCGCGCACTTCGAGGAGCGTATTACGCGAGTCGGTGGGATCGGGCGGAATCATCGCCACGAGCACCGCTTGTTGCAGCTCGGTCAGACGGGTCTCGTTTTCGGGGAGTTCCATCTCCGCCAGTTCGCGGAGATCGGCGTCGGCTTGATCGTCCTTCAATAGATCCCGGGCTTCGGTGATCTGCTCCTCGATCTGTTTGATGGCATCGTAATCCTCGACGAGCCGGGACATACGCTGCTGATCGCGCGAAACCGTGGCGGCTTTTTGCGGATCGGCGAAGAGGTTGGGATCCGCCATCTGGGCATCCAGCTCATCGAGGCGGATACGAAACGGGGTGATGTCAGGCAGGTCGTTCATGGATGCAGGAACCGTTGATAAGGTGCAAAGCCGGCCGAAACTAAAGCACGAACCCACCAGATTTTGCCTATTGCGAAAAAATCCACCGTTCGCAAAGTGCGCGTTGTCGGTTGAACCAGAACGGGTCCCGGCAAGACGCCCACAGTTATGGCTACACCACTTTTCACTCAAAACATCATCGCCTGTATTTGGGACTTCGACAAGACGTTGATCCCGGAATACATGCAGTCGCCCCTCTTCCGCCGCTACGGGATCAATGAGGCCAATTTTTGGGCTGAAACCAATAATCTCGGCAAACACTACCGCGAACGCGGGTATCACATCTCCGGGGAGATCGCCTACCTCAACCATCTGCTCACCCACGTTTTGTCCGGGCAAATGGCGGGGTTAAACAACCGGATCCTGCGTGATTGCGGGACCGAGATCGAATTTTACCCCGGTCTGCCGGACTTCTTCGACGGGAGTCGCAAGTGGGTCCAGGAAAAGCCCGCCCATCGCAAACACGATATCAAGCTCGAGCACTACATCGTGAGCACCGGCCTCGCCGAGATGGTGCGGGGCAGCGCTATCGCCAACAAGGTCGACGGCATCTGGGCCTGCGAGTTTGTGGAGAACCCCCTGCAACCGGGCTTCCTCAAGCAAGGTGAAATGTCGTTATCCGCCGAGTCCGAGATCGCTCAGATCGGCATGGTCATCGACAATACGACCAAGACCAAAGCGATTTTCGAAATCAACAAGGGCTCCAACAAAAACGCCGCCATTGATGTGAACTCGAACATGACGCCGGAGGACCGCCGCATCCCGATGCAGAACATGATCTACATCGCCGATGGTCCCAGCGACATCCCCAGTTTCTCGGTGGTCAAAAAAGGCGGCGGCAAAGCCTTCGGCGTCTACAATCCCGAGTCACCCGGCGAGTTTGAGCAAAACGACCGGCTACGCCAGGTCGGCCGGATCGACCACTACGGTGAAGCCGACTACCGTCTGACCAGCCCCACTTCAAAATGGCTCAAACTCCAGGTCCAAGGGATGGCTGACCGCATCGTCATCGACCGCGAGGCCGCCATGGCGAGCAAAGTGTCCAAACCGCCCCGCCACCTCTCCGGTGACGACGATGGTAAGCCCAAGAAGGCACCGCCCTCCCAGAAGCAAAGCTCGTTTCTGGAGTAAGCGTTGGAAGCGAACAGGAGATCCTCCGCTGTCGGGCATAAAGCCCGACCCACCTGAGCGGCAATTGTGGGTCGGGCTTTACGCCCGACAGAAATGTAGACGATGGACGACCTGTGACGGGCGGAGCCTTGGTAGAACAGAACGGCGTTTCACCCTTCCGGACCACCCTTCCTCCGTCCGCGCGCCTATCGGCGCCATGGACCTTCAATTCGCTCCAGCGCCTTTTGTGCATTTTTGCGGCAATCTAACCTCCTGCCTCTCAGTCCACCCAGCAGGATAACTACCAAAGCCAACACAGCTAAAATACCATAGGCCTGAAACAGATTTAGCCGCAAGGATGCGCAAAAAACGCAAATCTGACTCTCACACCGTCCCCGCGCCTATAGGCGCCTTGGATCGTTAATTGGTCCGTGTGCTTTTTGTGTCTTTTTGAGGCAATTCCCACCCTGCCTCTCAGCTCTTCAGGACGCCATTTTTACAGGAAGAAGCAGAGGAAAACTGAGCCACTCCTCGGTTGGTTTTTACAGAAGGCAACGAAGGGAACAAAGCTTCGGACCGCAGCGCGGCCTCGACCGTCGATCGCATGTCCTCATGCGATCCTTTGTTTCCTTCTGTAAATTCCTTCAGAGTGATCAGGTTCCACTACGAAGCGAGTAGCTGCCACCGTGGAATCTAGGTCAAAAAAAGAAGCGCTCCCGGAGGAGCGCTTCTTGGCTAAATTGAATTGAGGTGAACCTCAGGAGGACGGGCTGACTACGATCGTGTTGTTCGGCACGGTGACGACCGGGCCGTTGAGCAGATTCGTCAACGACGCCTGAATCGCGGCGAGCTGCGCGGCGTTAATAGCTTTACCAGAGTAGTGGCCACGCTGGCTGGAACCGTAAACGCCGTGCTGGTGCCGTCACCCACTTGAGCAGTGACGGGACCCTGTGCGGTGGTCACCAGCTGGGTCGTCACGGTATTATCGACACTGTTCAAAGTCACGGCGACCAAGCGCCCACCACTGAGTTGGATGGTGAACGAGGTATCGATACGGAGAACAACGTTATCGTTCGGGTTTTCTACCTCAACTTCGGTCTCCGTCTCTGTCGGTATCGTGGGAATCGTCGGAGTGTTGGGAGCCGTAGGCGCTACTGCATTGGTCACATCGTTAGCATTTACGTTAACGGGGTTATCGGCGGTGCTCGCTTCATTAGCGGTCGCGGACAAATCGCTCGCGGTCTGCGCTGCGTTCGCGTTGGCCCCATCAGCTTCAACAACCTGCTGCGTAACCGATGCGACAATATTGGTCGCCGCGGCAGGAGCTGCAGTTACAGCAGCTGTCACAATGGCTTGAGCGGCAGCGGGATTGGCCTGGGTGGCGGTGGCAGCAACAAGGGATACGAGGCCGTTATCGCCGGAGTCCGTTGCCGCTTGGGAAGCCGTGCCAACGACCGCGGAGAGGGTTTCCGTTGTCACACCGCTGTTAGGATCTGCGGCCAATGTCGCCACAATCGAAGCGGCAGCCTGCAACGCAGCACGCGTCGTCGCGGCCGCTTGTTGTTGAGCCGGCGTCGAATTCGCATTGGTGGTAAGAACGTTCGCGATCGATTGAGCAGCTCCACCGTCCGCAGACGCTTGACCCGGATTGAGTGCAACCGAGGTTGTTCCTCCGCCGGCAAGATCAGGGATATTGATCGAAACAACACCCGCGACCACGCTAACGACCACGCTCTGGCCGTTGACACTCACGGTGTAATTGGTGCCTCGAGCGGCAGCCACACCTTTGGGGGTGCGAACTCCGTAGTCGTTGGTGCCGCGTTTCGTGGGATCAAGATTGGCCACCAAGTTACCGCTCTTTAGGTCGACCACCGTTTTCTCTTTGCCGGCAGCAGTCACCTCAATCGTTTCGAGAAAAATCAAACTATCAGGCTCAACCACCGTGATCTGACCTTCGAAGGTTTTGAAAAATAAACGGGTGCCTGCTTTAACTTCGATCAAGGCGCCCACCGGCATCTCGAGCCCGACTGCGCCGGCAACCTCAGTTCCGTCTTAGAGGGTCACCAACACGTCTTGAGTGCCGGTCATGCGGATAATCTTGGCCATTTCCGCGGAAAGCGCGGAGCTCGCAATTACGGCAAAGGCGAGGAAGAGAAGTGTCTTAAGTTTCATGATAGGTCAGAATTTAGGGCGGAAAATTGGATTCTGTTTCGAAAATAGTAAACAAGATTCAAGTCGCTGGCAATTAGAGCGCTTATTTACCTTTCATCTCGTAAACCCCATCCCAATCCGTCGGCGGAGGATTTTCGATCATATCTCGCACAATTTGTTGATAAATCGTCGAAGGACTGGATTTCACCCCCGGATCACGCCCGGGCTGTAACGGCTCCAAGGCAGCACTTTGCACGAAACCTTCCGCTGCCTGCGTCCACTCCTGAGCGTGATAGTGAGCCAAGGCCTTTTCAAACTGCGCCAAACAGGCAAAATGTTGGTCGGTCATATCGGTTCGTATACCCGAAATCTCGTGAATCGGCACGGGCTGGGTTCGACCCGCGACCTTGATGCGTCCCAAAGGACGAAACACGATTTCATCGCCACCGACCTTCTCGCAGGCTTCACGCGTCGATTGGGCCACCATGTTGAACGTCCCCCAACTCTTGGCTCCACTCTCCATCCGGGCGGCCAAATTCACATTATCCCCCATCATCGTGTAGTTGAACCGCGAGCGGCTGCCCATGTTACCAATCATACAGGTGCCAGTATTCAGACCAACCCGCGTGCGCATCTGGTGCACCAGTTCGGGCCATTTGTCTCCCTCGCTGGTCCACTTCTCGCGCAATTCGTCCAATCGCCGCTGAATCCGTAACGTTGTCCGACAGGCTTGGTAGGCATGGTCGGGCTGATCAATGGGCGCTCCAAACATGGCCACCACGGCATCGCCGATATACTTGTCCAAGGTGCCACCTGACTCTTGGATGATATCCGTGCAGGCGGTGAGATACTCGTTGAGTAACTCGACCAGTTGAGTTGCCGACAAGACTTCCGAGAACGCGGAAAAACTTTGGATGTCGGAAAAATAGGCCGTAATTTCTTCCGACACCCCCCCGAGGGCGGGTTGCTCGCCCGACTTGACCATGCGTTCCACCACGACCGGTGACAAATAGGTGCCAAACATGCCTCGTATCTCGGCTTTGGCCCGCTGTTCGGCGCGAACACGATGGGCCAACAATATTGACTGAGATCCTCCAAAGCAAACCAGCGGGCCCACCATCGGTATCCACCAACTCCCTGATATCCAGAGCGCACTTGCTCCTACTACAATCAACCCGGCCACCGCGACCGAATAGACCATAGCCCATAAAATCGAGCGACGTAAACTCAGCCAGCCTCCCAGGGTCGCAACCAGGGCAATCCAAACCCATAGCAAGCCTTTCGGAACAGATCGCACATAATCGTTGGCCAATATGTTATTCAACACGTTGGCATGGAGGTAAACCAATGGAGTTAATTTACTCCGGGGTGTCGTCCCGCTATCCGTGGAATACTCGCCAACCAAAAGCATTTTCCCTTCGAGTGGAACCGGTCCTTTGGCCTCTGGAGCTTCAACCACATGTTTTTGATGAATATCGACCAACACATCAAAATACTCCACCGTGGGCATCTCATCGCCTAAGTCGTCACCCGGTTGGATGGGCTCGTAACGATAATTGATCAACAGCGCCCCTTCTTCGTCGATCGGAATACGACGATCATTCGCCACCCCTCCCAGAATGATTGCGTCTCCGATTCTCACTTCCACATCGCCGTCTTCCAACTCCCAGAAGCGCATCACGGATTGCAAGGCCAACGAGGGCAACACTACCTCACCGACCCGAACCACCATCGGCATACGGCGCACAATGCCGCCCGAACCTCGCGGAGCATCCACGGACCCAATGTATCCCGATTCGCGTAACCCTGGGAAAGGCAATATCACGTGAGAATCACCAAAAAGTTGGGACGTATCGCCATATATCTGGGTCAATGGACGAGTCGCTCCCAAATCATGGATATCATCGCCGGTATACTCATCAGAAGTCACAGCCGCAAAGACGGTTGAGGTTCCCGAATGGGCCAAATGATCGGTCGTCAGCGCAAAATCACTATCTGCTTCGGGGTCGATTGACTCACCGTTTACGCCGACCCTGTCGGCGTAGATAATATCCCAGACCAATACACTCGGTTTTTCATAGGAGAGCATCTGCTGCAGTTGCGCATGCCACGAACGACGGAATTGTCAGGGCATGATATTGTTGATCGAGCGATCTCCAATTCCGATGACCAACAACCGCTCATCGGGAGACGGTTGCCCGACTTCCGCTCTCAATTGCGTGCGGAGATCTAACGTTTTCCACTCCCACTCATCAAACAAACCGAATTGGCTCAGCGCAGCAGTGAGCACCACACACCCTAGCGGGATGCCCAATATCAAACCGGTCTGCGAGAGTCGTATCCACATGAAGAGCCGCCAACCTGAATGACTTGGGGACACCCTCCAAGATCGAATTAAGCGGTATTCCTAGGCCGAAACCTGCGCCAATATCCACGCCGCGATCTCGGATTTGGGGAGCGGGCCCTTCTCGCCTACCTTCCCGCTCCGACCCCAAAGGATCACCGCATTCGCGTCGGCTTCCATGCCGACACCCGGCGCGCTCACATCGTTGCCCACGATCCAATCACAACCCTTGGCGACCAATTTGGCCGGAGCTTTAGTCTCGAGATCCGAGGTCTCCGCCGCAAATCCCACCATAGTTTGATCAGCACGTCGCCGGGTCCCGAGTGTTTTTAGAATATCAACCGTCGGCTCAAGTTCGAGAGACGAACCGGTCGCCGCTTTGGTTTGTTTTTGATCGGAGCGAAATCGCGGCCGAAAATCCGCCACCGCCGCCACCGCGATGAAGATATCACAGGCCGCAAAACGTGCTTCGCAGGCCCGCAGCATGCCGTCCGCCGAGATGACGCGAGTAAGATCAACTCCATCGGGAGCATCCAGGCCCACCGGACCACTCACGAGATCAACATCCCAACCTCGCGCCACCGCTGCCCGTGCGAGTGCGTAACCCATTTTGCCACTCGATCCGTTGGTCAAGTAACGCACGGGATC
>JABIRI010000337.1 GCA_018667915.1 Opitutaceae bacterium
ACGCTCCTCACCGTTGTCCTTCTGATCGTCTGCCTCTTCGGCGTGCTCGCCGCGCTGCGCGTGCCGGTGCAGATGATCCCCGACCTCGAGATCCGCACCATCAGCGTTGTCACGTCTTGGCCCGGCGCCACGCCGCAGGATGTCGAAAAGGAAATCCTGATCGAGCAGGAGGAATACCTCCGCAGCATCCCTAATCTTCAGCGCATCGTTTCGAGTGCCTCCACCGGCCGGGCCGAAATCGAACTCGAGTTTCCCTTCGGCACCGAAATCAACGATGCCCTCGTGCGCGTAAACAATGCGCTCAGTCAGGTCCCCGCCTATCCTGAAAACGTCGACGAGCCCCGCCTCCTCACCAGTTCATTTTCCAACAACGCCTTCCTTCACTTCGGCATATCGCCCCTCGAGGGCAATCCACGCCAGTTGGACATGACTCTCATGCGCGACTACGTGGATGACTACGTGCGCACGCGTCTGGAGCGCGCCCCAGGCGTTTCCCAAGTCAACCTGAGTGGCGGAGCCGAACGGCAAATCCAGATCATGATTGATCCGGAGAAACTCGCCTCCCGCGGACTCACTCTCACCCAAATCCGCAACGCTATCCGCGAACGCAATCGCGACCGTTCCGGCGGCGACATTGATACCGGAAAACGCCGCTACCTCATCCGCACCATCTCGCGTTTCGACTCTCCCGAAGAACTCGGCCAACTCATCGTCGCGCAGCGCGGCGATACCCAGATCCGCCTCCAGGACGTCGCCGAGGTCCGACTCCATCATGCCGAGGTGCGCGGCGATCGGCGATTCGCCGGCGTGCCCATCCTACTCGCGTCCATCCAACGCGAAACCGGCGCCAATGTGATCGATGTCCGCGCCGCGGTTCTAGACGCCGTAGTCGAAGTAAACCGCGAACTCCTCGGTCCTGCCGGGATGAAGATGGAGCTCTTCAACGACGACGTGCAATACGTCGAAGCCTCGATCGCCAACGTCTGGACCAACCTCTCTCTAGGTGCCGTGCTCGCGGCGTTTGTGATGTTCCTCTTTCTGCGTTCGGTGCCGCTGACGCTGGTCGGCATTCTCGGCATTCCCATCTGCACCATCGCAGCGTTCCTCGGCCTGTTTATCGCGGAACGCACCATCAACGTGATCTCCCTCGCCGGTGTCGCGTTCGCCATCGGCATGACCGTCGACAATACCATCGTGGTGCTCGAGGCCATCGAGATCGAACGCCGCCGCGGACTCGGCCCCTTCAAGGCCGCCATCGCCGGTCTTCGTCGAGTTTGGACTGCCGTGCTCGCCTCCACCGCGACGACGGTGCTGGTGTTCGTTCCCGTGCTCTTCGTGCAGGAAGAAGCCGGCCAACTCTACTCGGACATCGCGATCGCCATCTCCGCCTCGATCGTCCTCTCGATGATCATCGCCGTGACGCTCGTGCCCGCCGCGACGGCCCGCCTGAATTTCGCCCCGCGCGCCCTCAAGGGAGCAGACCCGGCGCCAGCTCCTTTCAAACAGTCCTTCATCGCGTTGGTGCATTGGTTGGTCGCCACGGCCCGCCGCCGGACGGTCTTCATCGTCGGCACGATCGCGTTCACCGGCACCGCCCTTTTTGTGCTGACCCCTCCCGCCGAATATCTCCCGGAGGGTGAAGAGGCCAAAACCTTTGCCCGCATGATTGCCCCGCCTGGCTACAGTCTTGAGGCGATGAAAGAAGTCGCCGCCAAAGTGGAGGCAAAGTTCGTTCCGCAGGTGAATGCGGATCCCGCTGATTACGCGGCGGGCAGGACCGATGTGCCCCCCCTTAACCGTTTTCTCCTCATCGTGAACACCGGCTCGCTAACCGCCATTGTCACCACTCACGACCCCGGCGATATCGACGCACTCATGGTGGTATTGAGCGACTACTTTAAGTCCTTCCCGGGCATGCGGGCTTTCGCTGCCCGGGGCTCCATTATTTCCAGCAATGACGGAGGCACCCGGAGCGTAAACCTAGAGATCAGTGGTTCAAATCTACCGGAGATCTACACCACCGCCCTCACCGCGTATCGCCGGGCGGAAGCGGTTTTCGAGAATCCTCAAATTGACTCCTCTCCCTCGAATCTGGTCCTAGGCCAACCTCTCGTCGAAATCCGTCCGCGTTGGGATCGCGCCGCTGAGTTTGGTTTCACCAATACCGAGTTTGGCTACGCCCTCGCCGCCTTGGCGGACGGCGCCTACGTCGACGAATTCTTCTACGAAGATAACAAAATCGATATCTACCTCTACAGCAGCGAAGTCAGCAATCGTCAGATCGGAACCTTAGGTGAGATGTCCATCCACACCCCCCGTGGTGGCGTGCTCCCGGTGAGTGCTCTGGCCGACATTGTGGAGACCGTGGACACCGACGCCATTCGACGCGTGGACGGCCGACGCACCGTGACGCTCAACATCATTCCGCCGCGCTCGATCGCTCTCGAAACCGCCGTCGAAATCGTGCGCAATGAAGTGGTGGGTTATATGCACGAAAACGGCGAGATCCCTCCCGCCGTGACCGCTTCACTTTCGGGCGCCAGTGACCAACTCGAGGCGACCCGCACTTCCCTCGGATCCAACTTCATCGTCTCGATCGTGCTCTGTTTTCTACTCCTCGTCGTGATCTTCACCCACTGGGGTTACCCGTTCATTATCCTGTTCACGGTGCCTCTAGGTATCGCTGGTGGCATCATTGGGCTGTGGCTCTTCAATGTATTCGGAGCGGCCCTACCGTTCATCGGATTGAAGGCGATCAGCCAACCCTTCGACATGATCACGATGTTGGGCTTCCTGATCCTGCTGGGAACCGTGGTGAATAATCCGATACTGATCGTCGAAGAAACCCTCGCCAACCTCCGCGCAGGAGCGACGAGCACCGCGGCCGCCGTGGAGGACGCATTAGCATCACGCCTGCGCCCGATCATGATGACCACAATCACGACGGTGTGTGGTTTGGCCCCCTTGGTCCTGATCCCCGGAGCCGGCACCGAACTCTACCGCGGCGTAGGCGCCATCGTGCTCTTTGGCCTGCTCTTCACCAGCCTCATCACCCTCACGTTCCTCCCCGTCCTGCTCGTAACAGTGCTCAAGTGGATCGGACCGAAGGCGGGCTGAGCGGAGTAATTGCCGCAAAAAGTCACAAAAAGAGAGCCTCGTCTGATCTAAGATCTTTCGTGCGCCTATAGGCGCCTCGAACTGGCCATGCGCAGAGTAAAATTTTTGCGCCTTTTTGCGGCCATCCAGGTGGCGCGGGCTTTCTCGCCCGCTGAAGTCTCAGCGAAAGTATAACACCCGACATACTTCTCCGCCCACAATCAACGTTCTCCCAATTTAACTCCAATATTCGCTTATTTAAGGTCGCGAAAATTCATATTCAGGCCCCTCTTACTCTGTGCATTCAGCCCCGAGTCCACACGTCGCAAACTCCCCCCGAATCTCCGCCCGATTTCGAGCGCTCTGGTTTGCGGTCATGGCCATCGCCGGGGCCACATTGGTCGCGCAAGATTCGGACGCTCCTCCCTCCTCATCCGGACCTGACTTCGCCACGGCCCACGCACTCTTTCTTCAAGGGGATTTGGAGTCGGCATTAGATATGGCCCGCGAGGGAACTCGCTCCGAGAGCAACAATGAGGCTTGGTGGCGATTGGAGGGAGAGATCCTCATGCTCAGGGGCGACTACGAGAATCTTTTCGCACGCATGACCACGGCGACCGCCGCCATCCCGAATGGCCTCTGGATTATGATGCTGCGCAAGGATGCTGCCCGCTATCATGAGGAACTCTGGCCCCAATCTTACTACGAGGAATCTGAAATCGTGCGGGCCATCAACTACGCCGCTTACCAACGGAGTCGACCCGTCGCCGGCGATGCTGATTTTTTAGCCGCGATCAGCCAAGCAACGCTGCGAGCCGGGATAGAACCCAAGCTGGTATTGGAGAATTTTCTTAAACCAGCGCAAGAGGCCGAACCCGCTTCGCGCGATGCCTTCCTCATCGCTGGCCAACTCGCGCTCGACAAACAAGATCCCGCCTTGGCCGCCCGCACGTTCCAGAGCGGTTTGGAACGCTTCCCCGACAACCCCGGTCTGCTCGCTGGCTACGCCGCGTCCTTCCGCGACAGCAACCCGCGCCAGATGATTGAATTGGCCAAACAGGCTCTGGCCCAAAATTTCACTCAACTCTCAGCACGCCTGCTGATGATCGACTACCACATCAACGCGGAGGATTTTTCCGCCGCCCGTCAAGAGATCGACCTGGTTCTGCAGGTCAATCCCCGCCACGCCGACGCTCACGCTTATCTCGCTGCCATCGCGAATTTGGAAAATGACACCGAAGCAGCTCAACGGCACCGCGAAACCGCCTTGCGGGATTGGTCCCGAAATCCCCAGGTGGACTATCTCATCGGTCTAAAGCTCTCTCAGCGCTATCGCTTCGAAGAGGGTGCGGCCGCTCAACGCAGCGCGGTCGCCCTCGATCCGAACTTCTTTTCGGCCAAAGTGCAGCTCGCTCGCGATCTCCTGCGTCTGGGCGAAGAAACGGAAGGCTGGTATTATGCCCAACTCGCCCACGAAGGCGACGGCTACAACATCGATGCCTTCAACCTCACCACCCTGCACGATCGTATCGATGATTTCACTACAGTTGATAGTAAAAACTTCCGCATTCGCATGAGCCCAGAGGAAGCGGCTATCTATGGAGATCGTGCGCTTGCACTACTCGAGGAGGCTCGAGCCGACTTAACCGTCCGCTACGGCATCGAACTCGAAAAAGTGACTACCGTGGAAATTTATCCAAACTCTCAGGACTTTGCCGTCCGAACCTTTGGCATGCCTGGGGTGGGTGGATTTTTGGGTGTTTGTTTCGGGTCGGTGGTCACGGTCAACAGTCCGGCAACGCGGCAGGCAAATTGGGAGTCCGTGCTCTGGCATGAATTCGCCCATGTCATCACCCTGTCGATGAGCCAAAACCGCATGCCACGTTGGTTGAGCGAGGGGATCTCGGTTTACGAAGAGCTGCGCCGCAACCCTGCCTGGGGGCAGCGGATGTCCGCCGACTACCACCGCCGCATAACCACCGGTAAAACAAATCCAGTCAGTCGTATGAGCGCCGCCTTCATGGAGGCCGAGGATCCTGCCGCCACCATTTTTGCCTACTACCAATCTTACTTGGTGGTGGACTACCTCATCGGAGAATACGGCTTCGCTCCGCTCAAAGCCCTGCTGTTCGATCTCGCAGATGGTCGGGAAATCAATCTCGCCCTCGCCGAACATTTCGCCCCGCTCAACGAGCTGGATAAAAACTTCGCCGATCACGCTTTGGCTTTGGCCGAAGCGTTTGCCCCCGAACTGGATCTGTCCCGCGACGAAGAAACCCCGGGAATGTTCGTGCAAATCCTGCCCGATATCGACCTGCCGTTTAGCGACAAGAACCTCCATGAATCGCTGGCACGGATTGGCAACATGATGGACGCCGAAAGCTGGACCAATGCCCGCGCGTTGCTTGAAATCCTAATCAACGAAGGCACTTACTTTCCGGGTCCAGAAAACCTCCACCTACTGCATGCCCAAGTCTGTCGCGAACTTGACGACGAGGCGGCGGAGAAGGCTTCCCTACTCACCATCGTCTCTCATCAAGCCGATCAGCTCTATGCCGTGATTCGCCTGCTGCAGCTCGCTGAGGCTGACGAGAACTGGGCCGAGGTCGCGCGCTGGAGTGATGCATGGCTCGCCATCGATCCGCTTGGCGCGACGCCTTGGCGGGCGCGAATGGACGCCCATCTCGCGTTGAGTAATCCAGAGGTCGCCGTCTCCGCCGGCGAGACCTTGCTCCGACTCGATCCTCCCGATCGGGCAAACATCCACTATCAACTGGCTACGGCGCTGGAGCCCTCCGATTTAACCGCCGCTCGGCGCCACATCCTGCAAGCCTTGGAAGACGCACCTCGGTTCCGCGCCGCCTACGATTTACTGGACCGAATTCCCGCTCCCGCGGTCTCAACCTCTCCTTGATGATTTTCCACCGGTCAGCTCCACCTTCGACATCCCGCCGCAACCGATGGCTGCTATGGGGACTGATCGTCGCCCTCGCCGGAGCCGCGGTGAGCCTGGCTCAACGCTCCAGACGGGGACGCGGTGAACCACCTAGACCGGTCCCCCAATGGTCCGTCGATCCCAACTTCGAACACGACGTCTTCTCCTTCGCCCGCCTCCGTTACGAAAGCTGGGATCGAGGTGGTTGGGGCGGCTGGGGGAGCCGCCGGGGTCGAGGCCGTTGGTCAGTCGACGCTCCTGAAGCAGATCTAAATCTGATGTATCGGCTGCAACAGATGACCAGCCTCAAGGTAAACCCCGAAGTCACCTATATCGATATCACACCCGAGGAGCTTCGCCACTATCCGTTCGTCTATATGGTCGAACCCGGCAGTCTCTATTTCACGGACGATCAGGTCGGCGCCCTGCGGGACTATTTGCTCAATGGCGGATTCCTCATGGTCGATGATTTTTGGGGTGACGAAGATTGGCAAAATTTTCGTCACGAAATCGAACGCGTTTTCCCGGATCATCCCTTGGTTGAGCTCGAAGTGGATCATCCCATTTTTCACGCCGTCTTCGATCTGGACGAGAAACCTCAGATGCCGGGCATCGGCAACTATTTCCAAACGGGCGAAACCTCGGAACGCGGCGCCGGCCCGGTGCACTATTGGGCAATTTTCGACGACAAGGGCCGCATGATGACCATCATCTGCCACAATACCGATCTTGGTGACGGCTGGGAGCAAGAGGGTGCCGACCCCACCTATTTCCACCGGTTTTCCGAGAAGATGGCCTACCCGATGGCGATCAATATTATCTACTACGCGATGACGCACTGAGTTTATTTCACCTCCCTCCCCTTTACCCTGACTATGAGCGAAGAATCTCCTCCCCCCGAACTCCCCCTCACCGATGATGCGGCTTTTACCGCCCTCGAAAAAGGTCGCGAACGCGTGACCCAAGAACTCGCCAAAGTCGTAGTGGGACAAAAGGACGTCATTGAACAAATCCTGATCGCCCTGCTTGCCGGTGGCCACTGCCTGCTTACCGGCGCACCCGGCCTGGCGAAGACCCTGTTGGTAAAATCTGTGGCTGAGACATTCGCACTTAAATTTCAGCGAATCCAATTCACCCCGGACCTGATGCCCGCCGACATCACCGGCACGGAAATTCTCACCGAAACGACTGAGGGACGGAAACTGACCTTTGTCCCCGGTCCGGTTTTTACCAATCTTCTCCTCGCCGACGAAACCAATCGCACACCGCCCAAAACTCAAGCCGCGCTGTTGGAGGCCATGCAGGAGCATCAGGTCACCGCCGGTGGAGTGCGTCACGTTTTAGAAGAACCCTTTTTCGTGCTCGCCACCCAGAACCCCATCGAGATGGAAGGCACCTACCCGCTGCCTGAAGCCCAACTCGATCGGTTTCTCTTCAATGTGAAAATCGATTACCTCTCCGAAGAGGACGAGGTGAACGTGGTCACCCGCACCACCGCGCGCGCCCCGACGCAAATCGAGCCCGTCTTCGATGCCGCCGAAGCCTTGGCCTTCCAAAAACTCACCCAACAGGTTCCCGTCGCCGAGGACCTCGTGCGTTTTGCCGTGCAGCTCACTGCCGCCTCCCGTCCCGGTCAGTCCGGCACGCCTGACTTCATCAACCAATGGCTCAACTGGGGCGCCGGCACCCGCGCCGCCCAAGCCTTGATCATCGGAGCCAAGGCACGCGTCCTCTGGCAGGGCCGCAGTCACGTGACCGAAAACGACATCAAGGCCCTCGCCGCTCCCGTGCTCCGGCACCGTCTCCTGCTCAACTATCGGGCCGAAGCGGAAGGCATTGATGCCGATGCCGTAGTCAAACGGCTCCTCGAAACCGTGCGCTTGTCCTAAACACGAACACCCCCGACCGGAATCCCTGACATGTCCGACCCACCGCCGATCGCCGCCGATCCCACCGCCTTGTTGGCGGTGGATGATTTGGAACTGCGCACCAAGGTGGTGATGGAAGGCGTCCGCTCCGGCTTGCACCGCAGTCCGTTTTCCGGATTTTCTGCCGAGTTCACCGAATACCGGCAATACACTCCCGGGGATGACCTGCGCTATCTCGATTGGCGCGCCTACGCCCGCAGCGACCGCTATTACCTCAAGAAATACGAGGACGAAACCAACCTACGCGCCCTGGTGATCCTCGATGTCAGCCGCTCGATGAGTTTCGGATCGGGCGAGCATCCAAAAATTGAATACGCCCGCACGCTGGCCGCCACCCTCGCTCGTTTCCTGCACGAACAACGGGATGTGGTGGGGGCCGCCCTCTTCGATGAGCGGGTGGAGCGGGTGGTCCCACCGCGTTGGCGCCCGGGGCATCTTCAGCACATCTATGCAACCCTCACTCGCGAGCCTTCCGGCCGGGATACCGCGCTAGGACCCGCCTTGACCGAAGTCGCCCGACTCTGTCGCAAACGCACCCTTTTGCTGCTGATTTCCGATTTCCTTTCTCCGGTTGAAACGTGGGCCAAGGAACTCGGGGAGCTGACCGCGGCGCGACACGACGTGCGTGCACTGCAGGTGCTGGATCCCGCCGAGGTGGACCTTAACTTTGGCCGCGCCGCGATTTGGCAGGATCTCGAGGATGGTGCGACCCACTATGTCGATCCCGCGCAGGCGCGCGCCGGCTATCAGTCCCGGATTCAGGCCCATCTTGAAGCGGTAAAAAATACCTTCGATCACCACGGCGCTCTCCACCATTTCACTACCACCGATCAGCCCATGGCTGACTCGTTGGTTCAGTTTCTCCAAGCGCGACGAGGACAGGTTTCCTCCCCCGCCACGACAGACGGGAAGGTGCCGGCGTGAGTTTTTTGTCCCCCTGGTTTTTCGCCGGATTGCTGCTCGTGGCCGGGCCGATCATCGCGCACCTGATTCGCCGTGCCACCAAGGATCGGATCGCATTCAGCGCTTTGCGGTTCCTGTCTCCCTCCACGCCCCGATTGGACCGGCGCAGCCGGATCCAGCATCCGCTGTTGCTCGCCATCCGGTGCTTGATTATCGCCTTGTTGGTCCTCGCATTTGCGCGTCCTTATTGGATGCAAACCGCGCCACCGGTGGAGACGGACGACCAAGCGCGCTTGGTAATTACTCTGCTCGATCGCAGCGCTAGCATGCAGCAAGAGGGACGATGGGAAAATGCGGTCGAACGCGTCGAGACGATCGTGGAGGAACTGGCCCCCTCCGACGTCTTTGCTCTCGTCGCCTTCGACAATGTGAGCGAAGTGCTCATCACGGCCGAGCAATGGCAACAGACTCTCGCCCCCGAACGAGCGGGATTGGTGACCGCAAACCTGCGCGGACAATCTCCGACGTGGCAGGCCACTTGGGTCGACAACGCCGTGGCCCGTGCTCTGGAAACCGTGCGCGAAGTGACCGAGTTGCTCGGAGGGACCTCCGGGGCCGAATTGATCATCGTTTCTGATCTCACCACCGGGACGCGACTTTCCGGACTGGCCGGTTTGGATTGGCCGGCTGATACCATCGTTCGGCTCGAGACCGTCGAGTCTGTCGCCGACACCGAAGGCTTTGCGCTGCAGTGGTTGGGTTGGGGCACCGACAACGGCCTCGGGGCACCGGCCCGGGTGCGGATATCCGGCGCGCCACCGCCGACTCCCCAAACGCTTTCCCTGCAGCTGCAAGATGCCAACACCAACGAACCTTGGGGCGATCCTCATGAAATCGTCATGTCCACTTCCGGCACTCAACTCGTGTCGATACCCGTCTCCAATGATGCGCCCGCGGCCCTGCAGATCGACTTATTGGGAGACCATTCTGACTTGGGCCGATCCCTCTACGTGGTGCGTGACCTCACCCGGGAAGTTAAGTTTCAGATCTGGGGCGACCCCAACGTAAACGATACGCGCAAGGCCGGATTCTATCTCCAAAGTGCAACCGCCGGTTGGCGCGACCCTCGCGTGGTAAACCCTGCCGAAGCGGCGCCCGACTCCCCCGCACTACATGTGGTGACCGGTCGACTCAGCGCGTCGGAGCGCACCGAATTACAACAAGAATTGGTCACGGGCGCATTCGTGCTCGTCCTCGCCGACTCGACCGAGCTCGTCGACCTTTCCGCCCAATTGGCGGAAGAAACCGGTTGGCACGGACGTCCCTATCAACCCGCTGAACCTTTACTCTTCGGCCAGATTGATTTCACCCATCCGCTCTTCGCTTCCTTCGCCGATCCGCGCTTCAGCGATTTTACCCGCATCCGGTTTACCCACCCCGTGGAAATCACGCTACCGGGCGACTCGGCTGCTGTTGTCGTCGCACGATTCGACAACCAACAACCCGCCGTGCTGGAATCGACGGTCGGTTCCGGACGGCTAATCGTCTGGGCCACCGGTTGGTCGCCCCAAAGCAGCCCGTGGGTGCTATCCACTAAATTTGTGCCTTGGCTGGAAACTCTGGCCGATCGCGCGACCGGCGGTGACCGACCGGTCGCGGTGACCGACCTGAGCCAGATCGATCGATTGGACCTGCCATCGGATGCGGTCCTTCCCGATGCACCCGGGGTGTTTCCGGTGAGGGGAAATAACCCGACATCCCGACTCGTCGGTCTCAACGTCCCACCGGGCGAAACCCAGAATACTCTTCTGCGTTGGGATGCTTTTGAAGAGGTGGGCATGCCCCTGGCCAACAATGTCGTCGCCACCTCCGTCCTCCCCCGCCAATCCGGCCCATTGCCGGAGTCCGGTTTGGTCAGTGAAAGCCGCCAGCGGGCATGGCGTTGGTTCATCCTCATCGCCGTCGGACTCCTCATAATCGAAGGGCTGCTCGCCACGTATTTCAATCGCCGATCCCGCCCGGAGCCGGAACTTGCCGCTCCCACTGCTTGATCCCATGAGTCACCGCCCCCTCACTCTGCTTTTCTCTCCTCGGTCCCGTCTCGAACGGGAATTGCAGACGATTGCCCAGGGTCATCAGTCGATTCGGTTGCACCAAAATGGAGTGCGGATCTGGTCTACCGGCGCCGCCCTCTCCGGGGCCCTTCTGGGCTGGCGATTCGCCCAGGAGAGTTTCGCACCTTGGTTCGCACCCCTCCTCATTTTCGTCTTTGTGACGGGGGCTGGATTGCAGATGTGGTTTATCCTCCGCGACCGACTGGACCTGTTGGCCGCGGCTCGCCGCATCGAGCGCGACAACCCCGAGTTGGAGGCGATGTTGCGCACAGCCATGGAGCAAAAGGGCGATGCCAAGGGTAAGCTCAACTTCATGCAAGAGCGGCTGTTGAAGGAAGCGGTCGAACGCGTCAGCAACAGCGTCTGGCATCTCTCTCCCCGCCAACAATCTCGATGGTTGGCCGCCGCCCACGGGATTTCCATCATCGCGGCCATTTGCTTCGCGGCCATCGGAATGCGCCACGCCGTTCCGCTGAATTGGGACTGGGGAAACCTCTTCAATGCCCGGGCCGTGACGGCCTCCGGTATCGAGGTCACTCCCGGCACGGTTGAAATAGAAAAAGGCACCACGGTCGTGGTCGCGGCTCGATTCAATGAAGGCATGCCGGCTACCGCCGTCTTAGTTTGGCGTCAGGCCGATGGCCCCTCCGGCCGTTCCACCATGGGTCGCAGTATGTCGGATCCCGTATTTGCATTCACGTTGCCCGAAGTGCCTTCCGATACGGTGTATCATGTTGAGCATGACGATCACCGCACGGTCGATTTTTCCCTCACCGTCTTTGAGCTTCCCGATCTGGTGCGCGCCGATGCCGCTATCGACTACCCGGACTACACCGGCCTAAAGGATCGCACCTTCATCGATACCCGCCGCGTCAGCGCCGTGGCCGGAGCGGATCTGGACTACGAGTTCTTAGTCAACCGACCATTGGCCCGCGCAAGTTTAGTCGCAGCGGATGGTGAGGTCGTCGAATTGACCGCCCGCGACACCGACCGCACCCGCTTCGGCTTGACGGTCACCTTGTCCGAATCTCGACGGTGGCAGCTTGAACTCGTCGATGACGAGGGGCGTATCGATCCCGACCCCACTGACATCCGCATCGCCGTTCAGCCCAATATTCGCCCCGAGCTGAAGCTCGAGTTTCCACGTAGCGACCAACGGGTTTCGCCTCTGGAGGAACTCAATCTCCAGGCCAGCGTAAAGGACGACTACGGCCTGATCGACTTTGGCCTCGCCTACAGCATCGGCGTGGCCGATCCCGTTTACCTATCGTTCGCCGAGTCCGGTCCGCCGGTGGTGGAAGCTGAATTTGATTACCTGCTGGCGCTGGAGTCCCACGAGGTTGAGGTCGACGAATTGATCACTTGGTTCGGATGGGCCGACGATTTCGGACCCGACGGAGAATCTCGCCGCACTACCGGCGACTTGTTCTTCGCAGAAGTGCGGGCATTGGATGCGATTTTTCGCGAAGGCGAAGGGGAGGATGCCCCTCCTGGTGGCGGAGGTGGTGGACCGGCAGGAGATTTACTCGAAATTCAGCGCCAAATTTCTGTCGCGATCTGGAATTTAAGAAAGGACGACTCGCCCTCACCGACCTTTGAAGACGACGTGTCAACGTTGGCTACCAGTCAGGAACAGGCGCGGGCCATGCTCGATGAATTGCGCGGGAACTTGGAGGACGATCGACAAATCGACGCCGCGGAAAGCGCCGCCGAAGCCATGGGCGACACCACGGATCACTTGGACGATGCCCGCGCAGAGATCAGTGTTGATCCACTTCCCGATGCATGGGCGGACGCACAACTGGCATTTCGATCGTTGCTAAAACTGCAGCCCCGCGAAACCCGCGTGGCACAAGGGCAACCCGGCAGCGCAGGCGGAGGCGGTCGCAATCAATCTCAACTCAACCAACTTCGTTTCCGCCAGGAACAGGACAACTACGCCTCGCAAAGTGAGGCGGAGTCACCGGCCTCTCCGGAGGAGCGGGAACAACTCAACGTGCTGGCTCGACTCAAGGAACTGGCCCGGCGCCAAAACGACCTGAACGAGCGACTGCAGGAACTGCAGACCGCCCTCGCCGCCGCCGCGGATGAGGCCGAGCGCGACGAGATTCGCCGGGAACTCAAGCGACTCGAAGAGGAACAACGTCGCATGCTCGCGGAACTGGATGATACCCGTCAGCGCGTCGACAACATGCCCGCCGGCGAACAGCGCCGTCAGGCCAATCAACAACTCGAACAGACCCGCGAGGACATGCAGGAGGCCGGGGAACAATTGGAGGAAGGTAACGTATCCCAAGCCCTCGCTTCCGGCACCCGCGCCCAGGAATCACTTGAACAAACCGGCGAAGATCTGCGTGAAAACTCCTCCAGTGTTTTCAGCGACGAAATGCGCGAACTCCGCCGCCAAGCACGTGAGTTGGCCGAGCAACAGGAAACGCTGCAAGAACGCTGGGATGAAACTGATGACGGCCCCCCTTCGCTGGACGGCTCCACGCAACACCAAGAGTTGGCCGAGGCCGTGGGCGAGCAACGGGAGCGCTACGAGAATCTGCTGGAACGACTCCGACAGGCTTCCGCCGACAGTGAGTCGGCCGAACCCGTGCTGCATCGTCGGCTCTACGATGTATTACGCCAACAGGGCACCGGCGGCACCGAGCAACAACTGCGCGCCGCCGAAGAGTTGCTGCGTCGCGGTTTTGTTGATGAATCCCGCCGTCAACAGGCTGGAGTGGGGCCTTCGCTTGATCGCCTGCGCGAAGGTGTTGAACGCGCCGCTGATGCGGTGCTCGGCGATGAAGGCGCGGAGCTGCGATTCGCCCAAAGCGAACTGGGGGATCTTGCCCGAGAACTTCGGGATGAAGCCGCTGCCCGGAACCGCGAAACAGAGGAGAACTCCGGCGAATCTGGCCAAGAGATCGACGTTCCCGGGTCCGCCGAATCTGATGAACTCGGTACCGAATTGGCCGAGGCCAGCAACAACAATGCCGGGGCCGGGACGACTCCCGGCAACCAACCGGGTTCTTCCCCAACGCCTGACGGCACCGTCGAAGGAACTGAGCCGACATCCGGCGTTGCCCAGTCCCCCGCTTCGGATTCCTCCCCTGCTGGCGAACCCGGCTCTCAGCCCGGCGACGGAACACCTTCCGAAGAAACCTTGCTGAATCAGTTGGCCGAAGCCTTCGGCACCAATCCATCCGGAGCAGGCAGCCGGGGTGTCACGTCTGCGGGTCCGTTGACGGGTCAAAACTTCGCCGATTGGGCGGATCGGTTGCGCACCATCGAATCGCTGATGGATGATCCTGAACTTCGCCAACAACTGGGACAGGCCCGTGGACGCGCCGAGGAACTGCGCCGGGATTGGCAACGTCAGGGCTCCGAGCCCCAATGGGATTTGGTGGACTCCGGGATCGTGAATCCGCTGGAAGAAGCCCGCGCCTGGCTACAACAGGAGCTCGCGCGGCAGGAGGATCCCGAGACCTTGCAGCCGATCGACCGCGATCCCGTTCCCGACAAATTCGCGGACTCTGTGCGCAAATATTACGAAACCTTGAGCGCGGCCGAATCCGCGCGGACTGATACCGGGGACACCTCGGAGCCAACGCATGACTTCTGATCGAATGCCGTTCGCTTTGCTCAATTTCGCCGGATCGTCGTGGTGGTGGATCGCCCTGCTCGCTGTCGCCGTGCTCGCCCCGCTGGCGTGGTATGCCCTCAAACCGGGTGAGCAACAACGAGGCTCGTTCGCGGTGGGACTCGGACTGCGATTGCTCGGTATCGGGCTCTTGCTGCTTTGCTTGCTTGATCCGCAGTGGCTGTCACCCCGGGCGAAACAAGGAGCGAACATCGTCGCCGTTTTGGCGGACAATAGCCAGGGGATGACCATCACAGATCGGCCGGATCAACCGCATCGCGGTGACCGGTTACGCACCCAGCTGATGGCTCCGACCACATCCTGGTGGGAGGATCTGAATGCCGAATTTCAGGTCCGCCCCTACTTGTTCGACGATGAGCTACAGCGGGTGGGTGATTTTGGGTCCCTTGATTTCACCGGTCCGCGTTCTGACCTAGGTCACGCCCTATCCCGGGTCCGGGAACGCTTCGCTCAACAACCCCTTGCCGGCGTCCTGCTATTTACCGACGGCAACGCCACCGACCTCACGCTGGACACCATGGATCTGACCGGCCTGCCGCCCGTCTATCCGGTGGTGGTCGGAGAACCGGCGGATCTGCGCGACGTGCGCATCGCTCACACTACGCTCCGCCAAACCGCCTTCGATGATGCCCCTGTTTCTCTTCGCGCCGCGGTCGCCGGCCGCAATCTCGCTGATGAACCTCTCACCGTCACGGTTCGCCCTCTCAACGCTAGCGACGCGGAGCCGCCGATAGAAGTGAGCACCCGCTTCGCAAACTCCGACGATTCCCAGGATGTCGACTTTGATTGGCGGCCACGAGGAGCCGGCATCCAGTTCTACGAAGTGAACGCCGGAGCGACCAGCAACGACGCCCTTCCTGAAGCCACCGAGGCCAACAACCGGCGCTATGTGATGGTGGATCGAGGTCGCCCCATCTACCGCGTGCTCTACGTCGGCGGGCGACCCAACTGGGAATTCAAATTTCTCAACCGCGCCCTGCGAGAAGATCCGCAACTCGATTTGGTCGGACTGCTGCGTCTCGCTCGACGCGAGCCGAAGTTCGAATTTCGAGGCCGGGCCGGTGAGTCGAGCAATCCGCTTTACCGCGGTTTCGTCGACGCCACCGACGATACCGCCCGTTACGACGAACCTGTGCTCACCCGGATCAATACCCGTGACGCCGAGGAGTTGCGCAGTGGTTTCCCCCGCACTCCCGAGGTCCTCTTTGCCTACGACGCCATCATTTTGGATGACGTCGAAGCCGACTTCTTCACCCCGGATCAACAGATGCTACTGCGCCGGTTCGCCGCCGAACGGGGTGGCGGGCTGCTGATGCTGGGCGGCGTCGATACCCTGGCGAGTGGAGACTACCAAGATACTCCGCTGGCTGCAGCCCTGCCGATCTACCTCGATCGTCGCGGCGGGCGGCAACCCGCCGGACAACTCACGTGGGACCTCACCCGCGAAGGCTGGTTGGAGCCATGGGCGCGGGTCCGCGCCGTCGAAACCGATGAACAGGATCGACTGACCGCCATGCCCCCCTTCCTCATCGCGAACGGCATCTCCGCCACCAAACCCGGTGCCACGGTGTTGGCATCATTGCGCGACGAAGCCGGTCAGACTTTTCCCGGATTGGTCGCCCAACGATTCGGGGCCGGCCGCGTCGGCGTGCTGGCCGTCGGTGATCTATGGCGCTGGGGTTTGGCCGGAGCAGTGGAGCAAATGGATCTCGCCCGGTTTTGGAGACAGGTCGCACGGTGGTTGGTCACGGAAGTTCCCACCCCGGTTACCCTGCGGATCGCACCCACCGAATCGGGCGCGGGAACGCGGATGACCGTGATTGCACGGGACGAAGACTACCTGCCGCTGGATCTGGCCCAAGTGCGCATCACGATCACACGAGCAGGGTTCAACGAAGGCGTCACCGAAACTGCCCAATTCTCCTCGGTCACCCTGGAGGCCGAACCGGTGATCGATGCGCCGGGACGATATCAAACTGAATTCATCGGCCGTGAAGCGGGAGGATATTTGGCCGAGGTCGAAGTGACTGATGTGGCGGGCCGCCTGATTGGTCGCGCGGAGGCCGGTTGGGTCAACGACCCCGTGGCCGAAGAGTTCGCTTCACTCGATCCCAACCCCACCCTGCTCGCTGAACTCGCCCGTCGCACCGGTGGCGAATTACTGTCCTTTTCTGATCTGGATGACCTCACCGCGCGACTGGTGCAGGCCCCCGCGCCTATCACCGAAACCCAAGCCCGGTCGCTGTGGCACAACGGTTGGGTATTCGTTTTGGTTCTGATCTGTTTTGTCGCTGAATGGGCCTGGCGCCGCTGGAAAGGACTGGCATGAGCATGCGCCGTTTTCTTTGTGTTTTTGTTGGGGTCATGACGTTGACCATCGGTTCAATTCTGCCGGCGGAAGAGACTCCCGGTCCCCGCGGGGAATTATTGGTGGTGGTGGGTGCACCCGGGGAAGAGAGTTATGTCGAACCCTTTGAACGGACATCCGCTGCCTGGGTAAAAGCCGGGAAGGCGGCGGGATTAAACACCCACGTGATCGGTGACGAAACAGACAAAGCCGAAACCCATGTGATCCATCGAGAGCAACTCCAACAGTGGTTGACCGATCAACACACCACGGGCTCCCATCTGCTTTGGTTGGTTTTTGTGGGACACGGAACCTACGATGGGCGGCAGGCCAAAATCAACCTGGTGGGTCAGGACGTATCAGCCGTAGAGATGCGCCAGTGGTTGGCTCCAATCCAACGCCCCATGGTCATCGTGCATGGCGGTTCTGCCAGCGCACCCTTTGTCAACGCCCTGTCGGCATCGGACCGGATCATTGTAACCGCCACGGAAAACGGAAACGAGATCAACTACGCCCGTTTCGGCGAACGCTTCGCTTTGGCGATCACAAATCCCGACTCCGACATTGATCGTGACGGACAAATTTCCGTGCTGGAGGCCTTCGTATCGGCCGCCATTAATACCGAAATTTTCTACGACGAAAACGGCAGACTCTCAACCGAACATGCCTTAATCGACGATAATGGCGACGGCCGCGGAACCCCGTTCGATTGGTTCAACGGCACGCGCCTCAGCAAACAAGCTGAAACCGAAAAAGCGCAACCCGACGGCGACCGGGCACGCCTGTTAAGTTTGATCCCTTCGCCCGAAGAGCAGGCCATGACCGATGCCCAACGTCTCGAGCGCGCCGCTCTTGAATCTGAAGTAAAAGACCTGAGAGCACGGAAATCCGAACTCTCCGAAGAAGAGTATTACCACCAGTTGGAATCAATCTTCCGCCAACTCAGCCGGGTGTATGTTCCATCGAATGACACCTCGGTGGACGAACGGTGAGCGAATCAATCCGGAGCACGTCGCTTTAGCCGGCGTTTTCGACGCCCTTTCCAACCGTCTCGTCACCCCAACCGTTCGGTTATCTGTTGTCACCTCGCCCTTAAAGCCCGACCCACGTTAAACCGCGGCCCGATGGGGGGCCTGGGTTTTCTCGTCCGCCGAAGCCTTGGCGAAGGAGGAACGCCCGATATAGCGTCCACCCAAGAGGATCAATTCCAGAGTGAACGAGGCGGAGTATTTGCCGCAAGAAGTCAAAAAACAGATCCTCGTTTGATCTAAGATCTTTCGTCCGCCTACAGGCGCCTCGAACCGAGCACGCGCGAGGTGAAATTTTGCGCGTTTTGGCGGCCCTCAAATCTGAAGTATTTACCGACTAAAAAACGGAGCCCCGCAGGACTCCGTTCGAAATAGGAAACGTGTTATAGTCGCCGAGCCTTACTGACTCCAAGGTGGCACAATCTCGTTGGCGCGGGCGTAAGCAATCAACTGGCCCAGATGCTCGTGTTGATGGTCGGCTACAATGGTCGCTAAACGAGCGCGAGGTGCGGTCATACCGAAGAACTCAATTTCTTCGGCCATGGCTCCCTCCGTGACGCCCTTGATCGCCTTCTTGGCGAGCTTGGCCGACGCGTTGTAGATCTTGATCATCTCCGCCTTATCGGCGCCTTCACCCAATGCCCTAGGATTCACGCCTTCGGGGATTTCCGCACCGAGCATGCTGCCAATGTAGTAGTTTGCCCCGGCGAGATGCATCAGCACCTCACCTACGTTGGAAACCCCTTCCATGGGCATGTAGTCATACTTGTCGGCCGGAATGGCGTCAGCAAGTTGACCGATTTTATCTTGGGCAGCCTCGATACTGGCCACGATCATTTGGTTGGCCAACGGAGTTTCATGTTTTCCGTGGTGGGCGGCGAATGCCGAGAACGGCATCGCGAGAGCGGTCACTACCGCGAGGGCTTTAGCGAATTTCTTCATATTGAGTGGGAGTAGTATTAGTGAAGATGTTGAAGGGTTGAACCGCGTAGACTCCACATCATTACCAACGCGGGTCAACCTGACTAAGAGACAAACTCTACCTCCGGTATTCCGCTATTTTCGCACGGTTTTTCCCGAAGCGAGGGGTCCGGCAAATTACGGAACCCTTCCTTCTAACGGAACCCAGAGTATTGGGTGACTCCCATTCGTGCTTCCCACTCTGTGAGCTTGCGCAACATCGCCGCGACTTTTTGGGGATGTTGCTCGGCGAGGTCGTTCTGCTCCACCCGATCTAGCTCTACGTTGTAGAGACTGGTTTTGCCACTGCGATAGCCTAGCAGCTTCCAGTCACCCTCACGGACCGAACTGTATAAATCTTCGTAGGCCCGGTAACCAAAGATGGGCTCTCCCCGATCAAGCGTGCTGTTGTTCGCCAACGTCGAAAGCAGAGAAACACCGTCGAGGTTTTCGTAATCGTTCGGGTTCCCTCCAGCCAACTCCACCAAAGTCGGAAAAATGTCCGTCGTCTGAACGACGCTTTCATTTTGCACCCCCGCCTCAAATCCATCGGGCCAACTGATCATAAATGGGACGCGCGCGCCGCCTTCACAGAGCGTATCGATTCTTTTGCCACCGCGATACGGCTCCCACTCAAACAGACTGCCTTGGTCCGACGTGAATATGATCACGGTATTTTCATCCATGCCGTTCTGCTTCAGCGCCGCCCGAACACGTCCCACCGACTCGTCCATCGCCATGATTTGAGTAGCGAGCTGTTCCCGCTTCGGATCTCCGAGGAAGCCACCGCGGCCCTCAAACAAGGGTAGGAAATCTTTGCGACCAATATTGGGTGTATGCACATTGTAATACCAAAGCGACATCATGAACGGCTGCTCCCGATCCCACTCATCCAAGAACTCCACGGCTTCATCCGTCAGCTTGTCCGTGAGATATTTTTCGCTCTCGCCGCCGAACACCTCCGAAGTCTTAAAATAGTCCGGATAGTAGCTGGAAGGTGATCCTTGATTTGTCGTTCCGATCTGCTGAGCGAACCCTTGGTCAATCGGATGAAACCCCTCTTCTCCGATGTGCCACTTCCCCAGAAACAAATTGTAGTAGCCGAGATCATTCAGGGCTTCCGCATAAGTCACGTGTTCGAGGTCGACCCAATTCTTACTCGGAAACTGGGCGGGGTCGGTCGGAAGCAAATGGTGAGACGGCCGACCCTGTTCGTCGTGAATAAGTTGGATACCGTTCTTCGTATCGGTCCGCACATGCCGCACCATCTTAAGACGCGCCGGATGTTTACCCGTCAAAAGAGTCGCCCGACTCGGACTGCAAACGGGGGCCGCAACATATCCCTGTTGGAAATCGATCCCATCCTTCGCCAACTGGTCGATGTTTGGCGTAATAAATAGATCCGGGTTGCGGTAGCCCAAACAGTTCCACCCCAGGTCATCCACGAACAGTAGCACGATATTGGGTCTCTCCGTCGAACCTACGGTCGACGCGATCAAGAATACTGAAATTAAAACGAGGTAAAAACTGCGCAGGGATTTCATAAGCTGACGTTCTTGTAGATCTTGTTTAGCAACGTGCCAAGACCGACCATTCGATCCCGATAGGAACCGTGACGTGACGTTGGTCACACTTCTCCGGCAGCCAAGGCGTTTGACAGGGTCGGGACCTCAATTCCGACTGAAGGCATCCCAACGAAGGCGCCTGAGGTCCCGGACAACGAGTTATGCTTACTTGCTTCGGTCCAATTGATCTCGAACATTTACGCCTCTTCCCAAATTTCTGTTCCGGACTCGATTGCGCGACTCGTTTGCAACCTTCCTCTCGTGCTCCGCGGACACCTCCCACGGCCTCGTCATGATCTTGCAAACCAATACCACCAACCATGGATGATTTCATCATCAACGTCGGGCTCCAGCGCTCCCACCAACTGATCTTTTGCGGGATGGCTGGCATGGTCGCTCTGCTGCACCTCGGTCTACTCGCCTTCCGTCCTCGTCACCGTGAAAACCTCTCGTGCGCGATCTTCGCTGCCAGCTACGCGCTGGTGGTTTATGCCAACCTCGAGGCAGGATTGACCGAATCCGCTAGCAACGGACACGTTTTTGTCCGGCTATTTTATATCGCTGCAGGTATCGCTACGGTCTCGTGGCTGACCACCCTTCGTGACCTGCTACACGTCAGCAACAATCGGCTGCTGAAATTTTTCGTCGCTCCCGTTTTGGCTGTTGCCCTTTGGGGCAGTATCATGCCGGGGAGAATGCCACTCCTCACGCTGCTGATCATGGTCCTGATTGCCGGCGGAATCGCCTTGCTCTGGATCATCCAAGCCTACCGCCGCGGGGAGCCCGGCGTGCACGTGCTCGGCACCGGCATGTTGTTGCTGGCGGCGAGTTTGATTTACAGCATCGCACGCTCGGTCGGTATCATCCCTGACAGCCAACTCGCCATCTACCTTCCCGTCTACGGTGGTGGCTGCGCCGTAATCTCGCTTTCCCTTTTGGTCGCCCGAAACTTCGCCGTCGTCTCCACCAAGCTGGAGCAAAAATTGGTTGAAGTCGAAGCACTCGCCGCCACCGACCTCGCCCGCGAACAGGAAAAACGGGTCTTCATCGCCGCCAAAAACGCTGAGTTGGAAACCCTCGTTGAAGAACGCACCGCGGATCTCCGCGAAGCGCGCGACAAGTCGGATGCACTACTCTACAACATCCTCCCCCGTGAAGCGGCCGACGAAGTCAAAGCCACCGGTCACACCGAACCTCGCCGCTTTGATGACGTAACCGTCATCTTCACGGACTTTGAAGGCTTCACCAATACCGTCTCCGTGATGCCGGCTGCCCATCTCGTCAAGGAGCTCAACGAGATCTTCCAGCAATTTGATGATATCATCGACCAACACGGTCTGCAAAAAATCAAGACGATCGGCGACGCCTACATGGCCGTCGGTGGCATGCCCGAAGCAGAACCGACCGCAGCGGTCCGCGCGGTCGATGCCGCTCTCGCCCTCGCCGCGTGCATCGAGGAACGCAACCAAGACGCCGCCGTCAAATGGCGGATCCGTATCGGCCTGCACACAGGCACCGTCGTCGCCGGGGTCATCGGCAAGCGCCGCCTGATCTACGACATCTTCGGCGACACGGTAAACATTGCGAGCCGCATGGAAAGCAACGGACAACCCGGACGCATCAACCTCTCCGCCTACACCTACAACTTGGTGCGGTCACACCACGAATGTGAATATCGTGGAAAAATCACGCTAAAGGGCAAAGGCGAGGTCGACATGTATTGTGTCAACCCGCCCAACTCCTCATAACCTCCTCTCGAATCAAATTCTGCCCATGAAAATCAAACTATATCTCCCGACCGTTATCGGTCTCTGTGCACTTCTCGCGGTGCCCTCTCTCTTTGCCGATACGGTGAAGCTCAAGAATGGTGACACCCTCACTGGCAAGATTCTCGAGCAAGCCGACGGCAAAATAAAGTTCAAGGGCACGCTTTTCGGCGAGCTCACGATCAACGAATCTGATATCGCCGATTATAAAATTGGTGACGACCCCTCGGAAACCGCCGCTACGACCAGTGCCCCAGTCGCTTCGGCGCCGGCCGGTTCGACCGTCAACGCGAGCAAGTCCACCTTTGCCGGCCAAAAAGGCGCGCCAGCCAAACCGGTGTGGTCGCGTTCCATCACCTTCGGCGGCAACTATCTGACCCCCACTTTCACCCAAGGGCAAATTCCCGGAGCTCCCGCCGGCACCAAAGGCTCCGCCCTCGGCCTCCCCGGCCGCGTGATCGGCGTTCAGGCTACGGCCAATTTCCTGCGTGCAACCCAAAGCGACGTGCATGCGCTTGATCTCACCTGGGCCTACACCGACTACGAACCCGCCGGCGTCCAGACCGACAATCACTCCGCCACCTTCATGTGGAACCACAAGATTAATGACCGCGCCTACACGGTCAGCCGCACCTCCTACAGCGTCGATGAGATTAAAAATATCGATTACTCGGCCATCCAGCTCTTCGGCGTCGGCTACAAGATTATCGACACTCAGCAGACCAAATTCGACATCGTTCCCGGTGCCGTGCTCATGCAGGAAAAGAAGGGCAATGCCTTCGACGATGAGTTCCAATATGGTGGCGGCTTCCTCGAAAGTTTCATCTACTACTTCAGCGCTAAGGCCTCCTTTGAACAACGCTTGCTCTACCGCCAGAGCTTCAAGGAATCAGAACTCTACGCCATCGACGCCTACCTCGGTTTTAAGGGCATGCTCAGCGAAAAACTCGGTCTTACCGTGGGCTTGAGCTACCTCTACGATAACTCGCTGGGGCCCGTATCCTTCCCGTTCGGCGGCGGCACGGTGACCTTGGACGCCCAGAAAAAAGGTCAACTCACCCTGACCTCCGGCGTCCAGTATAAGTTCTAAGTCAGCTCCTCAAAGAAACTAACCGGCATCTTCTGCCGGCCAAGACGGGACGCTTGCGCGAGCAGGTGCCCCGTTTTTTTTGGCCGTTTCAGATCACCCCGGGCCTGAGTGCCAGCATGCGATTGGCCCACAACTCTCGGATCTCCGGCAACACTGCGGCCACCGCCCCCAAGGTCAGGCCCGCCGCTGCTGCAAGGTTGGCCAAGGGTCGGCGACCATCGGTCTCGCCGAGCAACCGATAAGCCTCCGCCGAGAGCTTAGCCTGCTTCCCGTGATGGTAGTTGAAGCTCAAGCCATAACGCCATGTCGGACTCGCCGCCCCGCCACCACGCTCCGCCTCCAGCTTGACGGTCACCGGGAGTGTCACGACCACGTTTAACCATGCCTCGTCACCGGTCGGCGTCTTCTTCAGCACGAGCCAATCTCCCACCACCAAGGCGTTTAAGTCGGTCGTAAGAAATGCGACGACCGCGTCATCCACCGAATCGATGATGGGTTCGGCGTGGTTGTTATACGAGGTGTTCAACAACATCGGCACGCCCGTTCGATCACCAAATGCCTTAATCAAATCCCAGTAGCGCGCGTTGCCGTCCTGCTCCACGGTCTGCACCCGCGCCGTGCCATCCACATGAGTCACCGCACCAAGTTCGTCCCGCTTCTCGGGCTTGACCTTCAAAATGACACTCATCGTCGGAAAGGTCTTTTGGGTGGGCGTCGTCACGAAGTAGTCATCCACGTGCTCCGCCAAAACCGACGGCGCAAACGGCCGGTAAGCCTCCCGTTTTTTTACCATGCGGTTGATAATATCCTTATTTTCCGCCGGTCGCGGGTCGGCCAAAATACTGCGATTGCCCAACGCCCGTGGGCCAAACTCCGACCGGCCCTGCACCCAACCGATCGCCTTGCCGTCCGCCAGAAGATCTGCCGCCCGACCTACCGCATCGTCGCACCGCTCGATCGTCACAAAGTCAGACCACGTCTGCAGCGCCAGCTCGATCTTCGCGTCATCACCGATATCCGTGCCAAAGAAAACATGTCGCAGGGGTTTGATTACCGTATCCGGCACCAACTGTAATTGCACGGCCAGCGCCGCGCCCCACGCGCAACCCGCGTCATGCGCTGCCGGCTGAACAAACAACCGCTCAAAACCACTTTCGTAGAGCACCCGCCCGTTCAGCGAACAATTGTGCGCCACACCTCCCGCCAGACACAGATCAAGATGACCCGTTTTCTTTTGAAAGTGCGTCAACACATGCAGACCGATCTGCTCCGTCGCTTCCTGTAACGCCGCGGCCAAATGCTGGTGCGTCTCGGTAAACGGCGTGCCTTTGCGTCGGGGCGGCATGATCTGAAAGAGAGACCGCACTCGGTCTAAATGCAGTCGATAATCCCCCTCGGGTAACAATTCGTAAAAGGTGCTAAAAAGCGCGCGATACCGCGCCGGGTCACCATAGGGCGCCATGCCCATGACCTTGTATTCATCGAACATTTCGTAACCCAAAAATCGGATCACGTCGCGATAAAGGTAACCCAGCGAATGTTCCTCGGTAAACGAATGCAACGGCGTCATCCCTCGCCCACGACCATCGTAAACCACCCCCGAGATGCCCTCGCCTTGTCCGTCGAGCGTGACGACCAGCGCCTCGTCGTATCCCGACAACGCATAAGCACTCACCGCATGTCCCGTGTGGTGATCGCAAAAATGAATCTTCGCTGCGTCCAGCTCGTGGCCCAACTCATCGCGAAACAGTCGCTGCACCATGCCGCGTGGAGTAGGCAGCTCCGTCTGCGAAAGGTCCGCCAGATGCAGCGTTTCCAAAACTCGTTTCACATAGGGCTCGGTCGCGTAAAATACGACCGCATCCAGTTGCTCCGGCCCGATACCCGCCGTTTCCAAACAAAACCGCAGCGCCTGGTGCGGACGCTTGTTGGTGTGCTTGATACGATTGAGGCGCTCCTCCTCGATGGCCGCGACCACTTCACCGTCGCGCAATAAGACCACTGCCGCGTCGTGAATAAAATCGTAGGGCAGCGCATGGGTATCTTCATGCACCCGATCCAACCCGCCAGTGAAGCCGAGAACCCACATGGTCTTAGCTTCCTCCCTCTTCCAACCAGCGGGTAAAGACGACCGGAAAAGGCTTGCGCTCAAGTGTCTGCAAATCGATCGCGACGTGTTCCGTCACCGCGATTGCGACCAGTTTATCACCCGCGCTCAGATTGATCACGCGATAGTTCAGAGTGAAACTATCCGGCCCGGTGGACGTCCGCGTAAACTCGATGCGCATTCGGTTACCGCTTTGCAACGGTCCCAGATATTGCGCCTGACACTTCGCCACCGGAATCAGGGTGCGGTGCTCCCCGAAAAACGTGCGCAACTCCATACCCGCAGCCGCAAGGCTGGCCTCATAGGCCTCGTGGCACATGGAGAGGTAGTTCGAAAAATAGACAAAGCCCGCGCCGTCGACATCGGCAAAGCGGATCAAACGTTCATAGGGAGTATTCATGGGCAAATAGAAACCGGGGATGAAACGATCGGACCCATCACGCTTGGGCGGCTTCAATCGCCGCCGCCAATTCCGCTATGGTCGGTCCTTCGTAAAGGGAGGAGGAAGGAAGATTCACGCTAAACTCTTTCTTCACGCGAGAGATCACTTGAACGCCGATAAGCGAATCGCCACCGAGTTCGAAAAAGTTATCATGCACGCCAACTTCCTGGATGCCCAGCAGGCTCTGCCAGGCCTCGGCCAGAGTCGTTTCCAACGGCGTCGAAGGGGCTTCGTAGGCGTTGCCCAGTGCCGGGCGTGGATACCGTTTACGCGTCGCCTGCTTCCCCGAGTCCATCGGTCCCGCTTGCGCCACTTGCCCACGCAGGTGATCGAGAATCGGCTGCAAAGGCCGCGGTGAAACCACAATCTGGGATGCCCCAGCGTTAAGAATCCGCGCCAGCGCCTGAAGCCCCTCGGCCGGCGTAATGGAGTCCGCGGTCGCGCTGCCCGTCGCTTCACTCGACTTGGCGGTCGGTTCCATCAATGCGAGTGCCGGCGGCGTGATCGACAGCACCAGTTTACCGATGTGACGCGCACCCGCCATCGTCTGGAACGCTTCACTCACCTCCGTGATCGGGAACACATCCTTCGGCAGCGGCTTGAAGGTGCCCGCCCGGAAGTAGCCCATGATTTCGTCCAGCATCTCCCGCACGTAAGCCGGTCGCTGCAGCATTACCGGACCTAACTCGATGGCCATAAACGACAGGTTGTTCGCGAAAGGCCGCAGGCCCATCTGGCTGTTTTGATAAATATCGCGGGCGCCGATTTCGATGAACCGACCAAACTGCCGCAATACTCCCAAACCCTTCGTGATGAATTCGCCCGACAAGGAGTTCAGCACCACATCGACGCCTTCGCCGTTGGTCGCCGCCATCACGTCGTCGGCAAAGGACAACGATCGCGAATCAAAGACATGTTGCACGCCCAACGCCTTGACGTAGTCGCGCTTCTCTGGGCTGCCCGCCGTCGCATACACTTCCGCGCCGACGCGTAATGCACACTGAATCGCGGCCAAGCCCACACCACCCGCCGCCGCGTGGATGAGCACCCGCTCGCCCTTCGACAGACGTCCCTGCACGTGCAACGCATAGTGCGCGGTGAGGAATACCAGCGGGATCGTAGCTGCGTCCTCAAAACTCACGCCTTCCGCCAACGGAGCGGCCGCATTCTCCACGACCGTGACAAAACCTCCGAAACACTTCGCGCCCATCACAATCACCCGGTCGCCCGGAGCAAAGGCCGTCACGTCGGGGCCAACCCGCACAATGACACCCGCCCCTTCACCACCAAAGCCTTGGGCCAACCCGGCGTCATGCTCCGAGGACAACATACCGAGCCCGCGCAATACGTCCTTAAAATTCAGGCCGGCCGCGTGCATCTGAATCTCGACTTCACCCGCGCCGGGAGCCACCCGCTCGCCCGCCGCTAAATTGAGGGTATCGAGTTGCCCCATCGTCGACATGTTGACTTGGAAATTCTCCGCACCCGGGAGGAATGGAAAGCGCTCCGGTGCGCCGCCGGCTGCCGCCGACACGCTGCTGGCTTCTACTTTCTTCAGCAGATAATCCTCCATCACCACCAGTTCCTCGCCCGCTTCGTCGCAGATCAATACTTCGAAATTCGCGGTCGGTTTTCCGCTCATCAAATCGTCGTGTTGCTTAATGTAGCTGCGAATCCGCTGTGGCAGCGGGCCAAATACGCGCACGGTGCCATGCGAAAACGGAATATAAACACTCGCAGTTTTGAACGGGAAAAACGCCGTCAGGTCCACCATGCCCGGATGCAGCGGATGGTCCGCCAAATCCCCCACGTAAGCGTCGGGCAGTTTTTGGGCTGCGATGCCTTCACGATCACCCAGCTTCACCCACTCCGGTGTCATCCAACGCGGGCCAACTCGCAGGTGATCCGCTTGCCGCAGCAACTCGCCGGGCACGATCTCCGACTCCGCATCGACGTCATGATGCTCCACGGTGCAACGTGCCGCCATCGCCTCGATGTCATGCGTCCGGCGTGCCACCGTCGTTCCCGGTTCCAAGTGACCGCGGGAATGCTCCAGCCAATCATCGCTACCCGGTGCCGCCTGGCTCTTGATCGTAAAATCAAATCCGTCGCCGGCCTTGGTCAGCACCACGTGCAACTCGCGCACTTGGTCGGGCTCCACCGAGAAGGTCGCCATGATAAACATGTCGGAAAACGTAAAACTCTCGGTCTCCACGTGCCGGGCAAATGCAGCGCGCGCCAACTCCAGATAGGCCGTGCCGGGTAAAGTCGGTTTGCCGTAAAGTTCATGATCTGTAATGAACCACGGTCCGGCCTCACTGAATTCGCCGACATAATGAAAACCGTCCGCCGTTTCGCGCACCCGCTGAAATAGCGGATGCTCGATCGTCTTAAACTCTACGGCCGCGGCCTGGGCCGCTTGAGCCTTCGGGCGGGCCACCGTTTCAACCGCCATGCCGACTTCGGCCCACGCATCCCAGTTGATCGAAATCGTCGTCGGTCCCCCAGCGCGCTCCGCGGCTTGGGCCAGCACATCGAGACACGAGTTGGCCCCGCAATAATCCACCTGACCAAACCCACCCGTAACCGCCGCAATCGACGAAAAGTGCACCAAGAAATCCGGATGATCAGCGCCCAATGCGGCGGTCAACACCAGTGCCCCCTTGATCTTCGCATTTATCACCGCCGTCGCCGTTGACTTCTCCTTCAGTTGGATGACGCCGTCGCCCGCCACACCGGCCGCATGCAACACGCCGTCAATCCGGCCAAAGTGCGCCCTCGCCTCCGTCACCGCCGCGGTCATCGCCGCCTCATCCGCTGTGTCTGCGGTCACGAGCAACACCTCGGCGCCCGCCGCCTCCAATTGTTGCACACTGGAAATTCGTCGGCTCACGCGGTCTCCGCTATCGTTCGAGGCCAGCCACGTCGCCCACTTGTCTCTCGACGGCAAAGCCGATCGATTTGTCAACACCAGACGAGCCTGCACCGTGCGCGCCAGCCAGGCGGCGACCTTCAATCCGATACCGCCCAAACCGCCCGTAATCAGGTAGACTCCGCCCGTCTTGAGCAAAGGTAACACGGGCCCTTCTGCCTCCAATCGGCGCGCCTCGAACGCTTGCACGTGGCGTTGCCCTTCGCGCCAGGCCACCACCGGTTCAATCGGCAATGCTCCCAGTTCCGTGACAACCGCTTTCGCCATGTCCGCCGGCGATCCGGCCACATCGATTGCGACACTCGCCACTTCGGGATATTCCTGCGCAATCACCTTACTCGGACCAATCAACGTGGCCCGCTCCGGCCCGACGATCTGCTCTCCGTTGACACTTTGTAGTTGTGTGGTAACTACGCCGAGTCGCACCGCTGCCGTGAGGTTTTCGTCCCCCAAAGCCTGGGCCAAAAACAAGAGACTATAAAAACCTTTGGTCTGAGTATCTTCGAACGCCGCGAGTGCATTGCCCTCAGCGGCCTGCAGATTCCAGCCATGGACGATTTGCGAAGGGAACCGGGCATCAGTCCGCAACGCCGCCAGCAGCGTGACAAAATCTTGTGGATTCGTTGGATTAATCGTGAATCGCCCCGCGTCCGCCGAAGCGAAGTCCGCACCACTTTCGACGAGAGTAACCCGACCTCCGGCCCCTTCGACCTGCGACACCAAGGCGTCACGCCAGTCACTCGCATCCGCCAACACCAACCACTCCGGATCGCCCGCCGCCGCATTGGGCGCCAGCGCCGTCTTGTGCCACACCGGTGCATAAAACCAATCCGCCAAATCCGCCTGCTTGCCAAACGGCTTCTCCTCACTCGCCGCCACGGGTGCAAGCGGGGAAACCGCTTTGCGCTGCACCCAGTAAGACTGCCGATCAAAGGGGTAAGTTGGCAGAGAAACCCGCCGGCGCTTCTCGTCACCCGAAAAGCCCTGCCAGTCGATCGCCGCGCCTTGGATCCACAGCTTGCCCAGCGCCGCCATCAAAAACACGGAATCCGAAGTCTTCTCCAAGGGATGACGCAATGAGGTCAACGGCGCGCCCGCCGGCCCGATCTCCGGACGCTGGCGTGAGAGTGAACTCAGGGTGCGCCCCGGACCTACTTCCAGTCCGACTCGCGTTCCATCTTTCAACAACTCCGCGACGCCATCTGTAAAACGCACCGCCCCCCGCAGGTGCTGGGCCCAATAAGCAGGATCAACCGCCTGCTCCGGCGTGATCCAAGTGCCCGTCAAATTTGAAACGTAGGGCAAGGTCGGCGCATTGCGTTCCACCTTCTCCACCAACGCGGTGAACTCCGGCAAGATCGGATCCATCATCCGCGAATGAAACGCGTGCGAAGTCTGCAACCTACGTGCCTCCACCCCACGGCCTTTGAGCACCGCTTCCAACTCTGTCACCGCCTCATGCGAACCCGAAGCCACGCAGGACCCCGGTGCATTAACGGCGGCCAGTGATAGATTCTCGCCCAAGAGCGGCGCGATCTCGGACTCCGGCAATGGCACTGCTAACATCGATCCCGCCGGCAGACTCTGCATCAAGCGACCGCGGGCCGCTACCAAACCCAAGGCATCCTCCACCGCAAAGACACCCGCGAGGGTCGCCGCAACGTATTCGCCGATACTGTGGCCGATCATGGCCTCGGGCTCCACGCCCCAGCTTTGCCACAACTTCGCCAAGGCATACTCGACCACAAACAGCGCCGGCTGCGTGAGCGCAGTCCGCTTCAATTTTTCGGTCGCCGCTTCAGTATCACCAGAATTCGGATACAAGATCGTGCGCAGATCGAGCCCGAGGTGCGGCTCCAGCAACTCGGCGCAATGATCCACTTCCGACCGATATACCGGCTCGGATTCGTAAAGCTCGCGTCCCATCTCGACATATTGGGAGCCCTGTCCCGGAAACAAAAATGCCACGGGCGCCTCGGTCTGGCCCGCCGAATCCCCGGCGTGGCTTTGCCCGGGCTTCTTGTCTTCCAACGCCGCGACGATTTCCGCCGCATCCCGACCGACCGCAATCCGCCGCTGGCCAAAGGCCTTCCGGCCATTCTGCAACGTATAGGCCACGTCGGCCAGATTCGCATCTGGATGCTGGTTTAAATGCTTGATGAGTTGATCCATCGCTGCGCTCAACGCCTCCCCGGAACGGGCGGACAATACGACCAGTTGCACCGCTCGTGATTCACCCGAGGGCTCGCGCTCCGGCGGTGCTTCTACCACGGCATGGGCATTGGTTCCGCCCACCCCAAGCGAACACACCAGCGCCCGCCGAGGTGTAGCACTGCTATCCCACGTGCGCAGCTTCGTGTTCACATAAAACGGGCTGCTCTCAAAATCGATTTTGGGATTCGGCGTCGTGTAATGCAGCGACGGCGGAATGATCCCCTCGCGCACCACCATCGCGGTCTTCATCAACCCCGCCACGCCCGCAGCCCGGTCGAGATGTCCAAAGTTGGTCTTGGCTGAACCGAGGGCGCAATACTGCCGCTCTTTCGAACCCGCCGCGCCAAAGGCAGAGGTCAATGCCGTCACTTCGATCGGATCACCGATGAGCGTCGCCGTGCCATGCGCTTCTACAAAACCAATCGATTCTGGAGCAACTTCCGCCCGCGCAATCGCCGCCGAGATCGACTCAATCTGTCCCTGCACGCTCGGAGCGGTATAGCCCGCCTTAATTGCCCCGTCGTTGTTGATCGCCGAACCCCGAATGACCGCGTGGATCTCATCGCCGTCTGCTAAAGCCCGGTCCAGCCGCTTCAGCACGACCACGCCCAAGCCGTTGCCAAACACCGTGCCGCTGGCCTCCGCATCGAAGGTGCGACAATGCCCGTCCCGGGACTTTATGCTGCCTTCTTCGTAAGAATAGCCGGAAACTTGTTCGTTATTCAGTGACACACCGCCAGCCAACACCATCTCGCAATCTCCGCCCAAAATGCTCTGGCACCCCAGATGCACCGATACCAGCGAGGTCGAGCAATACGTCTGCACCGTCACACTCGGCCCTTTCAGGTTCAGCTTGTAGGATACAATCGTCGCGAGCGAATCGCGGTCATTGAACAGAGTAAGTGCCGAAATTCCGCCCTGCCCAGCCGTCAACTCATCGATCTGTGGCATCAGGTTCGCCATGAAATAATTGCTCAGATTCGCCCCCATGAACACTCCGATCCGCCCCGCAAATCGCTCCGCATCATAGCCGGCGTCTTCCAGCGCCTGCCAGGAACACTCCAACATCAACCGAATCTGCGGATCCATCACCTCCGCCTCATGGGGCGTAAACCCGAAAAACGCCGGATCAAACTGCGCGGTATCCCCGACATGAGGGTTCGCCCGCACAAAATTCGCATTGGCGATCAACTCCGGCGGAAAACCCGCCGCCGCCATCTCCTCTTCATCAAAAAAGCTGATGGATTCGATTCCATTGCACAAATTTTGCCAAAACTCGGCCCGAGTAGTCGCGCCCGGATACCGGAGTTGCATACCAACAATAGCGATGTGCTTGGTGGGGTCGAGGGAAGGACGGGACGGCTGACTCATAGAATAGAAGCTAGGTGGAAAGGGGACTAGAGAGGTCGCACTCGAACGGGCCAAGCTCAGATACGAATTATTACAATTCTTTAAAGAGGCCTACTCGTCAGCTCCGCCACGACCGGTCCGAGCAACCGCGGTGTCGGGGCATCATAAAATGCGGCCACCGCCAATACGGTTCCCGTGCGGCGCTTGATCGCCGCAATCGCCTGTAAAGCACTCAACGAATCGCCCCCCAGTTCAAAAAAATTGTCCTCCGCACCCACCTGCTCCAAGCCGAGCACCTCCGCCCATTGTTCGGCCAGATCGGCTTCCACTCCCGCCGCCGGAGCCGTAAATGGCGTCCTCAAAGCCGGCCGCGGATAGCGCTGGGCCACCGTCCTGGTTTCCGCTCTGTCGTTCGCTTCCTGCGCCCGAAAACGATCGGGCAACGCCGCCGTCGAAACCAGCACCTTCGCCCGTGGACGAGCCAGCAATCGCCGTAACACCTCCGCGCCTTCGCTCCCCGATATAGCCCAATCTGTGCCTTGCGCTTCCGCAGCACCCATCCCTATATCCCGCCACAAATCCCAATTCACCGCCATGGCCGGAACCCCGTGCCGAACCAGCGCCTCCGCCTGGGCATCAAGAAAAGCGTTGGCCGCCACGTAATCGCTCTGGCCCGCGCTACCCGCCCACACCGCCAGGGAGGAACACAGCAGCACAAAATCAAACGACCGCCCGTCACTCGCTTCGGCCAATCCAGCCCCGCCGCCGACTTTCGGCGCCCACACCGTCGCTGTCTCCTCGCGAGTCTTCCGCACCGCGATCGTGCGACCCGCCACCCCCGCCGCATGGATCACCCCATGCACCGCACCCCACCGCTCCTCCGCCGCCGCAAAAATATCCTGCCAAGCCTTCGTCGAGCTCACATCCAGCGCGAGCGGCAACACCTCGGCGCCCTTCGCCTCCAACGCCGCGATAACCTTCCCTTTTCCGGTCCCGCCCCGACGCCCCACCAACACCAAACGCACCCCCGTCGTCTCTGCCAGGGCATCCGCCAACGCCAATCCCATGCCTCCAAATCCGCCGGTGATCACATAAACGCCCGCCGCTCGGATTCCATCCAACTCCGGCGTTGGCATGCTCAGCCGCTCAAAATGTGGCACCCATCGCCCGCCGCCACGCCACGCCGCCAAGGGCTCCGCTCCCGCCAACTCCGCTTCCGCCGCCAAGGCTTCGACGGTCGCCGCCTCAGACGCGTCGCTCGCCAGATCTACCTGCCGCACCTTCAGAAACGGTAGTTCTTTGGGTAAAACCTCCGCCAATCCCGTGGCCAACGCAGACGCCGGCTCCACCGCATCACTCGCCAGCACTCCCTGCCCCGCTCGCGTTGCTAGGATGACCCGCAAGGGTTCAACCCACCCACCGGCCACCAACGCCGGCGCCAAACCAATCCCGTCATGAAACGCATCCGTCGCCGCAACTACGCCGCCCGAGGTTAAAAACGTCGTCGTCACCACGCCAGCGATTCCCCCGCTATCCGCTGCCGCCTGCAAAATCTCCTCCCACTGAGCGCCCGGCTCACGTTCCAGCACGCGCCGACCCGCTGTCCGCCACGTGCTCGCCAGCGCAGCACCAACTCCTGCGGAATCCGCCGTCACGATCCAAGTCCCCTCAATCGAGGAGCCACTCACCCGTGCCGTCGATTGCTTCCAGACCGGCGCGTAAAACCAATCATCCAATGGCGCCCGCGACAACGCCTGCCCGGTGACCTCACCCCGCTCTGGATCCAACCAAAATCGCTGACGCTCAAAGGGGTAAGTGGGTAACGGAACCCGCACTACCGCTCCCTCCCCCCGAAACCGTTTCCACGACCCCGGCACACCCGCAATCCACAAGCGTCCGAGCGTGTTCAACAGCGTCACTTCATCTGACTTGCGCTCCCGCGCATCCGGCAACGACGCCCACACACTGCGCGCATCGCCCGCCGCCAAATTCGGTCGGGTCAGTCCCGCCAGTATCCGTCCCGGCCCGACTTCGATGAACACCCGGTTGGGTTCGGTCGCTAACTCCTTAAGACCGTCCGCAAAATATACCGTCTGCCGCAACTGCCGCGCCCAATAACGCGGATCCGTCGCTTCCTCCGCCGTGATTCTCCGTCCGGTCACATTCGAAATGAAAGGGATCGCCGGAACCGTCAGCTTCACGTTCCTCATCTCCGCGAGAAACGGCTCCACCATCGGCTCCATTAACTGCGATTGAAACGCGTGCGAGGTCGGCAGCTGCCGCGCCATCACACCGGCTTCTCGCAAGGTGTCCTCCAAGGCAGCGATTTCATCGCTCGGCCCCGCCACCACACAGGCCCGTGGACCATTCACAATCGCCAGCGACAGGGTCGTCGTAAGATACGGTTTCACGTCGGCCGGCGCTAGCGTGACCGCCAACATCGCCCCTTCCGGCAACGCCTGCATCAGACGTCCCCGCGCTGCCACCATCCGCACCGCATCAGCTAGCGAAAATACGCCCGCTACACAACCCGCGGTCACCTCTCCCAAACTGTGCCCCAACATCACTGCCGGTTTGATCCCCCACGCCTGCCACTGCTGCGCCAACGCATACTCAACCGCAAACAACGCCGGCTGCGCCAATTCCGTCCGCCGCAACCGCGCCTCCACCTCCGCCCGATCCGCCCCTTCCGGCGGATACATCACCACGAGTAAATCAATTTCAAGTTGGGCCTGAAACAGGCTAACGCACTCATCCAAAGCAGCTCGAAATACCGGCTCGGTGGCATACAGTTCCCGGCCCATGTCGATCGTCTGAGCTCCCTGCCCCGGAAACAAAAAGGCCACTTCACGCGTTCCTGCTTCCACCTCACCCGTTGCCACGCGCGTCGGGTCAAGTTTCGCCAACGCTTCCACCGCCGCCGCGGTATCCGTCGCTACCACCACGCGACGATGCTCCCACGCCCGCCGACCTTCCCGCAACGACTGCGCCACTGCCCCCAATGGGAGATCCGGCTCCGCCGACAGCGTTTTCGTCAAAGCTTCTGTAGCCGTCTGCAACGCCGCCTCCGTGCGAGCGGAAATGACTAGCAACTCGTGTTTCCGGGTCGGCCCTACTACCGGCGCCGCCGCCGGCGCCTCCTCCAAAATCACGTGCGCATTCGTTCCTCCCACCCCAAATGCACTCACCCCCGCCCGCCGCGGTCCACCCTCAGCCGGCGCCGCCCAAATCGAATGCTCAGCCTGCACCCGAAACGGACTACCTGCGAAATCGATTTTGGGATTCGCTTCTTCAAAATGCAGCGTCGCCGGCAACTCCCGGTGATGCAACGCGAGCACCGTCTTGATGAACCCCGCAATTCCACCCGCCGCATCCAGATGCCCGATATTCGACTTCACCGATCCCAGTGCGCAATACCCCGTGCGCGCCGAACTCTCACGAAAGGCCTGAGTCAACGCCGTCACCTCGATCGGGTCGCCCAACGGCGTCGCCGTGCCATGCCCTTCCACGTAGCTAATGTCATCCGCGCTCACGCCGGCATTGGCCAGCGCCTCGCCAATCACGTCAGCCTGCCCGCGCACCGCCGGTGCCGTGAACCCCGCCTTCACCGCCCCGTCGTTGTTGATCGCCGACCCTTTTATCACCGCCAAAATACGGTCCCCGTCCTTCACCGCATCCACTAACCGGCGCAAGGTCACTACCCCCACGCCACTGCCAAACACCGTGCCCCGGGCGTTCGCCGAAAATGGCCGGCAATGGCCGTCCGGTGACATCACCCCGTCTTCCTGATACATGTAGCCACTTTCCTGGGGCAAGCTCACCGCCGCCCCGCCCGCCAAAGCCGCGTCACACTCAAAATTCAACAGTGATTGCACCGCCACGTGCACCGCCACCAACGACCCCGAACACGCCGTCTGCAATGAATACGCCGGCCCACCGAGGTTCAGCTTATAGCTCACTCGCGAAGTAAGAAAATCCGAGAAGTTACCTGTGCCCAACACCGCTCCTGCCGTTGCCGCACCCGGGTGCCCCTGCAGATTCTGCAACAGATAGGAACTGGTCGAAGACGCGCCAAACACGCCCACCAACCCATCAAACTGATCTGCCGAAATTCCCGCTCGCTCCAACGCCTCGTGGGCCACTTCTAAAAACAAACGATGCTGCGGATCCATCACTTCCGCCTCCCGCGGAGGAATACCAAAATACGCCGCATCAAATTGATCTACGTCCGCCAACCGCGGTCGCGCCTTCACATAGTTTCGATCCGACAACTGGTCTTGACTCACCCCAGCCGTCCGCAACTCATCGTCGCTGAAAAAGTGAATCGACTCCACTCCGCCACACAGGTTCGCCCAAAACGTCTCAACGTCCGGCGCCCCGGGAAAACGACCGGCCACCGCCGTCACCGCCACCGCCTGATCATCAATCTTTTCCTGGCTCATGCCCCACCCCTTTCCCGCCGCTGTCGACGCAACGCGCCGCGCCGCGCTCGCGGCTCATCCGCCGGCCTAGCCTCTTTTCCCACTACCTCTGGGACCAACCGGACCGCCACCTCGGCGACCGTCGGCGTGTCTAAAAATTCCGCGACCGTGATCTCACTGCCAAACCGTGCATTGACCCGCGCCACAATCTGCACCGCCGACAACGAATCTCCGCCTGCTTCAAAAAAGTTTTGATCTAGTCCTTCCGCTGCCACCCCCAAGGCCTCTAACCAAATCTCGGATAACGCGCGTTCGGCCTCCGCCCGAGAAAAGGAAGGTGGCGGCACGGGCTCGGGACTCGAACCCAGCGCGGCGGCAGGCGTGTCCTGCCCTAATCCGCCCGGGCTACCCAGCGCGCGTAAATCTCCTGGCACCACCACCCAGGTGCCTGCTTCGCCGCGCGCGACGATCCGTCGCAAAATTTCCGCTGCCTTGATGCCGTCCATGCCGCCGTCTCCCGATTGGCCACCCCAAGCAACACTCGTCCACGCCGTGCCATCTGCCCGTGCTGCCGACTGCTCGACCATTGCCTCCATGGTCGCATTGGCAGCCGCATAAGCGGCCAGACCCGCCCCGCCCACCACGGTCACCACTGAAGAGATTGCGATCCGAAAATCCAAATCCTTATGCCCCAAAGCCGCGTCCAACGCCCGCCAACCGTCGACCTTCGCTGTGGCCAACAAATTCATCATGGCCGCATCGGTTTCAGCCACCGCTCGCACCGATTCTGGTCCCGTCAAACCCGCCGCATGAATGACTCCATGCACCGCCCCCCAGCGTGTTTCCGCGTCGGTCACCACGACCCGCATCGCCTGCGCATCGGCCACATCCCCCGCCACCGTTAAAATTTCCGCCCCGAGTGTCTCAATTTTACGGATACGCTCTTCAACGCCCGCGCCGCCTCGCCGGCCGATCAATACTAACCGCGCCCGACATGCCCGCGCCAATTCCTCAGCCAGAGCCAACCCCAATCGTCCGAATCCACCCGAGATTAAATACACTCCACGCTCTCGCCAAGTTCCCGCCGTTGCTACCGGCACCGGCGACCAATCCCGCACCCAGCGTTGCCCTTTCGCCCATGCTACCACGGCCTCGTCGCTGGGTGACCCAAGTTCGCGGCGTGCCGCTTCCAACCTTGCCGGGCCGTCAATCCCGCCCGCATCCACATAACGGATACTCAAATCGGGAAATTCATGGCGCACCGCCAAGGCAAAACCCGCCACCGCCCGCAGTTCCGGCGCCGTGATTGCCTCTCCGACGGCCCCCAATACTCCGTCCACCAAAATCACCAGTTCCCGGACCGTGCCTTTCACGGCCAGATCCTTCACGCGCTGAATCGCGTCACCCGCGCTTACCTCCGCCAGATCCAAAATTTCACCGCAACCACTCTCGGGCCACGACCGGGTAACCCGCCAGGCGGCGCGGTGGGTCCAGGTTTCAATCCCCTTCGACGGAACGACTGCTTCAGGCGGTTTCGCCACTCCCGGTTCCACCCAAAAACGCGTCCGCTCAAATGCATATGTAGGCAATGCCACCGTCTGCCCGCTCGTCACCTCAGTCTCTGGCCAATTTCCTTCGGTTGATTCCGCCCAGTCCCGAACCGCTTCCGGCGCATCTGTCGGTGCGACCGCCGGCGCCCGTAGCACCGCGATCGCTTCTACCTGCGAACTGGCGCGCACTACTCGCCGCACCGCGAACGCCCGTCTCCCTTGCTGCAATGTAAAGGCAACGTCCGCCATTCGCACAACGGGATGCGACTCCAACCAATCGGCCAACTGCGCCACCATCCGACTCAGGGCCGGTTCGGTCCGAGCCGAGACCGGCAACCAAAACGTATCTGCCTCACCGCCTACGATCGACTTGCGCTCCGCCGCCTGCTCCAGCACCACGTGCGCATTCGTGCCTCCAATGCCAAAGGAACTCACGCCCGCCCGCCGTGGCCCCGAATTCACGGGCCAAGCCATCGTCGCCCCGCTCACCACGAACGGACTCCGATCCAACTGCGCCGCCCCATTCGCTTGCGTAAAATGAACTGTCGGTGGGACCGACCCATGACGCACCGCGAGGGCCGCTTTGATCAACCCCGCCACTCCCGCCGCCGCATCGAGGTGACCAATATTCGACTTGATCGATCCCAACGCACAACGCTCGCCGTCGGCCTCATCAAAAACCTGCCGCAACGCTGCCACCTCAATGGGATCTCCCAATGGCGTCGCCGTCCCATGCGCCTCAACGAATCCCAAGCTAGACGCCTCCACCCCCGCCGTCGCCAGAGCCATGCTAATGACTTCCGCTTGCCCATCCACTGCCGGCGCCGTGAATCCTACCTTGCCGGCCCCGTCATTGTTCACCGCCGCGCCGCGAATCACTGCTACGATATTATCGCCCGCCGCCACGGCATCCTCCAAACGCCGCAGCGCCACCACCCCGCAACCGCTCGCTGGCACCGTGCCCTGCGCCGCCGCATCGAACGGCCGACAGTGCCCGTCCGGCGAAGCCACGCCCCCTTCGGTATAACGATAACCTTCCCCGTGCGGCACCTTGATCGACACCCCGCCCGCCAAGGCCAGATCGCACTGAAAATTTTGCAGACTTTGACACGCCAACTGCACCGCCACCAATGAGGTGCTGCACGCGGTCTGAACCGTCACGGCCGGTCCCCGCAGATTGAGCGCGTATGCCATACGCTGGGTCAAAGCGTCCTTGTCGCTGGCAATGGCCGCGCCAAACACCCCCACCTGATCCAGTAACCGCGGATTGGATACGAGATTATACAACAAATAGGTATTCAGGCTCGCCCCACCGAACACGCCTACACTGCCGTCAAATCGCGACGGATCGATGCCCGCGTTCTCGAGCGCCGTCCACCCGCACTCAAAGAACACCCGATGCTGCGGATCGAGCACTTCGGCTTCCTTCGAATTTACCCCAAAAAATGCCGCGTCAAAACAGTCGTGATTTGCGATCTGACCCGACACCGGCACGAAACGCGAATCGCTACCTGACGGCGCGTCCCCGCGGGTCAGCCCCTCTCGTCCGGCGCATAAAAGCTCCCACAACGCATCCACGTCCGCTGCCCCGGGAAAGCGACCTGCCATGCCCACGATGGCAATCGCGTCCGCCGGCAAGTCGTTCATTGCGTCACTCATTCAGAGGTCCCCCGCGCATTCCGTCGACGCGCCAACGCCGCCCGCTGCCGGGCCGCCCGGTCCTGCACCGTCGTCTTCGTCGTCGTGACTTCCACCGAACCATCTTGATCATCCAAATGCGCCGCCA
>JABIRI010000102.1 GCA_018667915.1 Opitutaceae bacterium
CCCGCCAAGTGGAACTACAGCTACTTCACTACCGAACCCACGCTCAACATCGTGCACCACCAGTTCGTGAAGCCCAACGGCGTCACCTACCAGGTCGCGAAAGAAAAGGGCCGCGAAGAAACTGAGTTCATTCGCAGCACCGATCTTTGGTTCCGCCCCATCGAAAACCGTGTCGGCCCTGACGGAGCCCTCTACCTCGTCGATTTCTACAATCAAGCGGTCATGCACAACGACACGCGTGGACCCATCCACGGCCCCGCCAATGCCGCGCTCCGCCCCGACCGCGATCACTACCACTCCCGCATCTGGCAGGTGCAGCATAAGCAAGCCAAGACCCTGCCCGCGATCAACCTCGACCGCAACGACCTCGCCGGCCTGATCACCGCGATCAAAACGAGCCCCAACGCGCACGTGAAGAAGACCGCCCTGCGTCTCGCCCGAGAAAACCACGCCGGCGATTCTCGCGTCGCTGCGGTCACGCCAGCCATGGGAAGTCTCGCTCTCGAGGCATACCATTCGGCGCTCGAAGCCAAGACACTTGCCGCGAAGGCGGACGCATTGGCCGACTATACAAAAGCCGATGACGACTGGACGCGTTCCGCCATCATCGCGGCCGCCAGCTCGGCTCACGCCGACTGGATCGAAGCTGCCCTCCGCAGCACTCATGGCAGCACGCTTAATAGCTTTGTCACCGCACTCGCCCAAACCGCCTCGCCAGCCGACGCACCTCGCCTCACCGCCGCCGCTGCCAAATCCACCAGTCCCCTCACGGTCGAACTCCTGAGCGGCCTCGCCACGCTCGGCGCAGAATTGCCCATGCTGGATAAGAAGACCGCGAACACGTTGCGCGATCTCCTCGGCAAATCCCAGACTCGCACCGCTGCGCTTTCGCTCGCCGCAGTTTGGGACAAGCAAGGAATCCTTAAAGCCACCACCACTCCGGTGGCCAATAGCCTGCTCGACGATCTCGGTTCCGCATCGTGGTCGGACAGCCAACGCGCCGCTGCCGTCGCCGCCCTGCTGGCCCTCCCAGATACCCGGGAAGAAGCCCTCGCAAAAATCGGAGGGTTACTCACCGACGGTCAGATTTCCGGTGCGAATCAAAAGGCCCTACTGACCGCCGTCGGTCGCCTCACCGATCCCGCCGCCAGCAAACTCCTCGTGGATACGTTCGTGACCACCAAAGCTCCGGCCGTTTTTGAGGAGATCATCCGGCGCGAAGAGTTTTCGGTGGCTCTACTGGAGGCGCTGCAAGACAGCCGCCTCACCCCACTCGCACTCGGCCCCGCCAACATCGATCGTCTCCGACGCCACCCCCTCCGTAAGGTCAATCGCCTGGCTGCCAAAGTGGTCGCGCCTTCCATCCAAACCAGTGCCGAAAAGGATGCACTTATCGCGAAACTGCTACCCGCCGTGCAAAAGCCGGGCGACATCACCAACGGCCGCAACCTCTTCGTCGCGGCCTGCGCGATCTGTCACAAGTTTGGCGACGTCGGCACCATCGACGTCGGTCCACCACTCGCCGGCATCGGTTCGCACGGAGCCGCCGAATTACTGCAGGCCATCGTCGACCCCAACCGCTCCATCGAGCCCAACTATTGGCAGTGGAACATCACCACCAAACAAAACCAAACCTTCAGCGGCATCATCATCCGCGAGACCAGTGCCAGCCTCACCATCCGCAATCAAGGCGGCGATACCGAGATCAAGACCACTGACATTGCGAAACGCGAAAACACTCGCCGCTCCCTCATGCCCGAAGGCTTCGCTGCGCTCGGCGAAACCGGCCTACGCGACCTGATCAGCTACATCACTGATCAGGCCAAAGCACCTGCCGCCCCGGTCATTGATGAGACGCCGAAGTCCGGCGGTCCTCGTGACGCCCCCCTCCCCGCAGTCGAGCCCATCGTTTGGGAACCCGGCAAAACCCGTGTGCTCATGATCAGCGGAGGCAGCTCCCATAAGTTCAGCCAGTTCTACGGCGGCACCGACCGCGCCTTCCTCAAAGCCGCAGGCTATAGCGTGAACTACACCGAAGATCGTGATCAAGCCGCTGAAGCCCTTGCCTCCGGTGAGGCGGACGTCGCACTCATCAGTGTGAATCGAAAATTCTTCAACACCCCCGCTTACCGCGAAGCCCTGAAGGCTTTTGCCGCCTCCGGCAAAGGTATCATCATGCACCACCCCGGCACTTGGTATGGCTACAAAGACTGGCCCGAACTCAACGCGCAGATCGTCGGAGGAGGCTCCCGTGGCCATGACAAGATCGCGGCCTATGCGGTGAATGCTGTGCGGCCTCAACATCCTATCATGAAGGGCGTGCCCGCGAGCTTCACCGTCGAAGATGAGCTCTACTACATGAACTCCGGGCCCCAAGAAATCCCGGAAGGCACCTCGCCCATCACTGTGCTGGCTGAGACCTCACCATCGAAGAAATTCAGTAAATCACATCCTGCCGTCTGGATCACACAACACCCCAAGTCTCGCGTCGTCGGCATCACCATCGGCCACGACGAACGCACCCACGATCACCCCGCTTTCCAAACCCTTCTCACCAACGCCGTAAAATGGGCAAGTGAGGAGAAGTAGGGAAAGTAGCGAGTAGCGGGCATCCCTCCCCACCGCCCATTCTTTCTCTTTCTCTTTATCCCGATCCTGACCGAGCGCAAATCCGATCATCCCCCACCCTCTCTTACTCGTTCTCGTTCATCCTCCCTCACCGTTTGTGTTTTTTGTGTTTCGTGGGCCACCACTATGCTGCCTCCAAGTCGGGACCAATCCGAAATCGTAATTCGTAAATCCGAAATCCAAAAATGAATTCAACCATCGCGATTCTAGGAACCTTCGACACCAAAGGCGCCGAGCATACCTTCGTCGCTGAGCAACTACAACGGGACGGGTTCAAAACCTTGCTCATCGATGTGGGCAGCAAGACCGACCCCGCGATAACCCCCGATATCACTCGGGACGACGTGCTCGCAGCCCTCAACGATCCCGAGGCCGCCATCATCCTCGCCCGCCAAGACCGCGGGGAATGTGTCACCCTCATGGGGCGAGCCGCCGCGGCGCTCACAACCTCCCTAGTATCCGACGACAAAATACACGGCATCATTTCCCTCGGCGGCGGCGGCGGCACCGCCATTGCCACGGCCGCGATGCGGGCGCTACCATTGGGCTTTCCCAAGCTCATGGTCTCCACCCTCGCCAGTGGTCAGACCGCGCACTACGTGGGCACCTCGGACATTACGATGATGCCAGCGGTCGTCGACGTCTCCGGGATAAACCGCCTTTCCCGCACCATATTTTCCAACGCCGCCGGTGCTATCGCGGGCATGGTTCACGCAGCCGCAACCCGTTCATCCGCCCCAGCCGGTTCCACCGAAAAACCGTTAGTCGTGGCCAGCATGTTCGGCAATACAACCGCCTGTGTGACCGAATCCAAACGCCTCACGGAAGAAGCAGGCTACGAAGTTTTAGTATTTGCGGCCACCGGCAGCGGCGGTCGCACCATGGAATCACTCATCGCCAGCGGCATGGTCTCCGGTGCGCTCGACATCACGACAACCGAATGGGCCGACGAGCTGGTCGGCGGAGTCCTGACCGCCGGCCCAACCCGACTGGACGCGACCGCCCATGCGGGCATTCCCGCCATTGTCGTCCCCGGCTGCTTAGACATGGTCAATTTCGGCGAGCGTGACCGCGTGCCCGCCCAATTCTCCGACCGTAATTTCTACGTGCACAACGAACAGGTCACCCTCATGCGCACTACACCTGAGGAGTGCACCGAACTCGGTCGAATTCTCGCAGAGAAAATCAACCGCTACACCGCCCCCGTTTCGGTGCTTCTGCCGATGGGTGGCATCAGCGTGATCAGTGCCCCCGGTCAGCCCTTCCACGACCCCGTCGCTGACACCGCGTTGTTCGATTCCTTAAAATCGAACCTACGCGACAACATTCCCGTGATCGAATCCCCGGCCAACATCAACGACCCCACTTTCGCCCAACTCTGCGCCAAAACGTTGATCGCGAAATTATCAGCCCGAACTTAACCGCTAAAAAGGTAGGGACGGACCGGCATGTCCGCCGTAGCTTCAGCGAAGGAGGATGGGCCTTCCGCCCGTGTATCCAAGTTCGAAAACAATGCTTAGGTTTCCTTGGCCTCGTAACCTATCGGAAGACAAAGCAGTTTCCCCTTCCACCACGGACGGACCAGCGGTCCGGCCCTACCTCTACAGATACGGGGCGATTTTTCATCTCGCCTGCACGATTTACGATTTCAGAGAGTGTAAATTGCGCTGGTGATTCCTCTGCTGGCGGTTGGCTCGATCGTATGACTTACCCCACTTCTCTTCGTCGTTTTGTAACGCTACTCGCCGGTTTCAGCGCGAGCATTTCTAGCCACGCTCAGGAAACCCATGAATTTATGGGTGACGACGCGCTCATGATGGATGCGTTCAACGTATCAGTTTACGGAGGCGAGATTCCCATCATCGATGGTATCAGTGGGAAAAAGTATAAGGGCGACCATCCGGTCGTGATCGATTTCGCCCTATCCTTCAACAAGCTGCTTCTCGCCTACCACAAGAAGCTCGTGGTCGATGAATACAAACACATGGAGTTTCGGATTAAGTTGGGCGAACGATTTGAGCAGGAGATGAACGTAATTTCCACCGCGTTTGATTTCGGAGAGTTTGAGCTCGATCGATCACAATGGCTAAAACGAGAGCGCGCGATCGTCTCCCGGCTTATCCACAAACCGTTTTTCAAAATCAGCTCATTGATCGCGTGGGACATCGACAATCTCAACGAAATAGCCCCCGCCCAACCGAAGTCCAAGTTCGCCGCCGACATTCGCTTCAATCCGGAGACCCAACAATGGGAGCGACGTGTAACCGCGAAGTGGCCTGTTTTCTTCCGACCCAATCCGAACAACGCAAACAACACCTTCTATACCGATAAGGAACAGGGGCTCAATTTGGACACCCTGCACGGCTTTCACTACATCGAGCGCGGATTACCCACCAGTATAATCCCCAGCGCGTTCAAAGACGTGAAGCTGACCTACCCCATTTTTTACTCAGATGAAAATATGGACGAAGAAGAGCTCCGGCGTCTCCAAGAGACCTTCATCGCCAATCTCTACTACATCTACGATCCCTTCAGTTGGGTCGCACGACGCGAGACCCGATTCCGAGGCGGCTACCGCCAAGACTGCCAGAAACACATCGAAGGCGAACGGATTTACGTAAGCGATCGCAAGTGGTTTAACTCCAATTTTTCCCGATTTTTGTCCGACGTGGTGACGATCAAACTGCAGGGGGCCGAAGAGATCTACGATCATCACATGGTCGGAAAACGCTTCGGCGAATCACCTCAAATTCTCGGTGCCGGCTATGATCCCCTCAACTGGAACAAGAAGGAAAAACGCAAGGCCCCCGACAAGCCCGAGGCCATCGTGAAATTGAATCACAAAAGTTCGTGGGGACTTCGCTACGTCCTAATCGACGCCTACCAACGTTTCGGCGATGAGTTGTTGGATCGGATTCGGGTCCAACTCACCGCCGCCAATACATCGCGCAAAAAGATCAATGGCGAAAGTATGATCAAAGCCGTCGTCTCCGATCTAGCGGGCATGCCTTTCGACGATTTCGGCAAACGTGCCGCCCGGGCCCAAGAAGCCAAACTCGCCGAATTCCGGATCAACAAGGAGGGTTAAGCAGAGTTGTCGGACATAAGCACCCGGAACTGCGCCCCCTACCGGGTGGGTCGGGTTTTACGTCCGACAGCTTCAGATGGCCCCGATAATCCCTTTTAGATCCGCACAAACAACTGCTGGCGGAACATCCACCAGCAGATCAGCCAGAAACACAGGCCGGTCAGCGTCGCCTGCACCATCGGGACATACATGGAACCCGCCGCCTGAAACACCTGATCGCCCAGATGCGTTTCCAGCGATCCTGCAACCCACGATTTCAGCAGCATATCCATGCAATAAATCGCGATGGAGTTCATGCCCACGACGACGAAAGGAAACGTCCACCGTCGGTATCCCCTGATATCGATGACCCAGTAGAGGGGACCGAGAATTAGGCAGCACCATCCGGTTGAAAAAATCGTCCACGACGGCGTCCAGATCCGTTTCACAATAGGACTCACTCCAACGACCTGAAGTAACCACCCGAGCACCAGCCCAACCACCCCGGCGGCGAGAATAAGTTTCAATTTCTCAGGCGCTTCCCGTTTGGATCGCAGCAATTCTCCAATCATCAGACCGAAGAGCATCGTCACCAATGATGGCAGAAAATTAAGCGTCTGATACCCTCCCGGATTTGCTTTAAACTCAGCGCGCGTGGGCGAATTTTCGCCCGAAAAAATCCCGCCCTCAGGCATGAGATTAAGCAACCATCCATCAAAGGCGTGCGCCACGTTGGCATTCTTGTGCCACGCGGGATCGACATCTTCCAAATGTCCCTGCGCCCACTGAGGCGATACGCCCACCTCGGGTGCACCCGTTACCAGGTCCAATCCCTTCCCCGGATAAAGAACGAAGAGGAGCCACGTGCCTACCAAAACTCCCGCCGCCACTATCGACTGGGTTTTTACACCCCTGCCCCATAGCAAGAACAGGAACGTGTAACCGAGCCCAATCTGGGTGAGCACGTTGGTAAACCACCAGCGGGTCAGAGGCCCGGGCGACGTGAGAAAAATCCCCAACGCGATAAGTATCAGCGATCGCGCAAACGCATGCCCCAACATGCGCCGATAAGAATGTCCCTCGCGTTGCCGCTTCACATAAGAATACGCCATCGACAACCCAACCATGAACATAAAAGCGGGCTGGATCAGGTCCCAATAACTGCAGCCCAGCCACTGCACGTGCGTTGTTTGATATTGCAGGAACGACCAGAACCCCGATTCCGGATTTTCGGCCAATTGCAAACTCGCGGTTCGCGCAATGCCAAATCCGCTGAACGCCAGCGACGCCATGATCAAACCACGATAAACATCGAGCGAGAGTAGCCGTGAATTTGAGGGGGAGGTGTTCACGATTTCTGCACTCATAGTGTTTAGCGGTTCTGAAAAATCTCACTACTCACGACCGAGGTCACGAGATCCCGTAAACCGAGGGGAACATCCGAGTCCGCAGCAGCGAGCGTGGAGATTTCGCGGCGGTCCCGGAAGGTCATTTCTCGGCCCGTCGCATAGACCAACAATTTCTCGGTCAGGGTGTGAGCAAAGCGATCCTTCCGCGCGAGTAACACCTGTTTGAGCCCGTGCGCCGTGTCGAAGGCTTCGCCACTGGGCAGTTCACCCGCCCCGTCAATCGGTTGGCCGACGGTTCGCTTACTCCCTGTCCTTGGACCCGGATAATTTTCCCGGTATCCCCCAATCGGGTCGAAAAATTCCAGTGCGAACCCAATCGGATCAATTTTCGCATGACAGTCCGCACACGCCTGCACTTCGCGATGTTTTACCAATTGCTCCCGCACGGTAATCGCGCCGCGCGTGTCTGGCTCAAGTGGTTCGACATCGGGTGGCGGCGGCGATGGTGGCGTGCCCAAAATATTCTCCAACACCCATACTCCACGAACCACCGGCGACGTCTCCACGCCGTTCGCCGTTACAGTCAAAACACTGGCGTGCCCCAGCAGCCCGCCTCGATTCGAATCCGCCGGCAGCTCCACCCGGCGAAACGTTTCTCCGTGCACGTCGCCCAAGCCGTAGTGTTTGGCCAACGGACCATTCACAAACGTATAGTCGCTATCAAGAAAGTCTTCGATCCTGCCATTGGTCGCCAATAGGTTCGCAAAATACTCCCGAGTCTCGACCCGCATCGCCCGCTCGAGTCGTTGCGTGTAGTAGGCTTCAAATTCCTTCTCATCGGGAAGCATGCTGCCGAGGGTGTTCAGCCTTAACCACGCGTCGGTGAATCGCGTGACGAACGCATCCGCCTTGTCATGCTTCAACATGCGATCGACTTCCGATTCCAACACGCCGGGTTGCTTCAACTCCCCTGCTGCCGCCAACGCAAACAATGACTCGTCGGGCATGGAGCTCCAAAGAAAATAGGATAATCGCGATGCGAGTTGATATTGATCCAACTCTCGCTCCATCGCCTCATCCCCTTCGTCGAGATACAAAAACTTCGGCGAACTCAGCATTGCCGCTAACCCCAGCTTCAGCGCGGCCTCCGGTGTTTTGCCCGTCGCCTGCTGCTGCCGCACGAAGTCCGCGTAGTGCTGGATACCTTCCGTAGTCTGCGGTCGCCGAAAGGCCCGGCTGCCGAACTCCACCAGCGTCCGTTCGATATCGACACGCGCCACATCGGTCTCTTTCCCGAAGATCGTTTGGTGGCTACGTTGCGGCCAGGTATCAAAGGTCGGGCCTTCGATCTCCATCGCATGCACCCGCAGGCGTGGTCCTTCGTAAACTTCGCCGATCGTCGGGTTATCCAGATTCTTCGCTTCCTCCAGCCCTTCCTGCAATAGGTAGTCCTGCGTCCGCACGACTTCGGGATGATACTTCGCCGCCACGCGAGTAATTGTCGGCTTGCTGGCGACCCCATTGATCCAGTGGAAAAACGGTGTGCTGCCCTTCTCTAGCCAAACCGTCGCGCTGTAATCCGTCGGCACTTCATCCACCAACTCAAATACCGCTACTTCACGCCGTCCCTTGTAGGCGGACTTCGAGAGCAGTCGTGGCTCCGGTGCAATGACGAGTCCCATTTTCATCGGCTCCGAAAAATCGATTTTGAAATCCCGTGCCGTGTAAGGATGATCCAGTCGGTTAATCGCTTCGGCCCGCACGGTAATCCGGTAGTAGCCATCGGACGGCACTCCGCTCTTCGAAAATTTCTGCGGATAATTAGGGTGACGCTCAACCGACTCACCGTGACCGATATCCATGAACTTATCGTGGAAGTTGATCCGCCACGTCACCGGTGCGCGCGTCCGATCTTCCGGTAATACTCCGCCAAAATCGTTCGCCGTAAATCGATAGAGTTGCGAGGCCGGTTGCTCAGATTCGAAACGGATCGCCTTGTCCAAATAGTCCTCGGCGACCTCCAGATAGCGACGCAACTGAAAATCGGAAAGCACGAGTGCCTCACCCACATTATCAAATCCATCTACGACCACATCTTCGGGGAAGTCGGCCGTCACCTCAAACGCCTCGGAGTGCACACCCAATAAATCACGAAGCGTATTCTCATACTCAGCCAGATTGAGTCGACGCATCACAGTCGAATCAGGCACCTGGGTTTCGGCCGCAACCGTGAGGGTTTCGGTCAGCCAATCGATCATCTTCCGGGTCTCTCCGATGCCCGGTTGTTTCACGTCATCCTCTAGCGGGGGCATGTCCCCGAGGTTGAGCATATCGAGCACTTCTTCGACGAGCGTCAGATTGCCCGAATCGGAAAAATCGAGCGATAGACCGTCCAAGCGCCGATCTCCCTTCTGCTTTTCCTCCCCATGACATCCCACACAGTATTCCGCCACGAATGCATCCGCCATCGGTGGCAACGCAGTGGAATGGCTGATCGTTGCTGCCATGGCACCGGAGGAAAATAGACCGGCCGCGAACAGACCGAAGTTCACCTGAATCGTTTGGGCCGTGGCAAACATCACGCGACTTCCAGACCTGTGAGCGTTCCGCTTGAACTGGAGAACTGATCCAGTTCTAGGCCGAACTGCTGCAACATCGACACGAATAAATTGGCCGCGCGTGTTTCCGTGCCGCGTCCTTTGTCTTTCTCAAATTGAAGATGATTTCCGTGCCGGAAACCACCACCCGCAAGGAGCAGCGGCAGGTCCTTGTTGCTATGAGAACTCGCGTTGCCCATTCCGCTGCCGATCAGCGACATGGTATTATCAAAAAGTGTCTTACCGTTCGGCTCGTCGATTGCCTTCAATTGGTCGAGAAACCGCGCAAACTGGGTTGTGTGGAAAATTTCTATCTTGGCCAACTCCTGCAGGTAACTCTCCACGCGGCCGTGGTGAGTGAGCTGGTGATAACCGCGCGACACGCCTAGGCCGCCGTTGCTGTGCCCGATGTCATTCGAACTGAACGTAATCACCCGCGTCGAATCCGTCTGCAGCGCGAGCGCCATCAGATCGTAATAGAGCGGAACCCGCTCCGCAAAAGTCAGCCCATCCGCATCCTTGGGCAATTCGTAGTCCACCACGGGCTTGGGTTTGTGCAACCAGGCGCGGGATTGGGTGAGACGATTTTCCACCTCACGGATTGTGGTAAAATAACGATCCAGTTTTTCCTTATCGCGATGCCCGACCCGATTCATCAATCGATCAGCGTCCGTTTTCACCAGATCCAAAATACTGAGCCGGTCCTGATACGTCACTTGCAACTGCTCTACTTGGGAGGCGTCCGTGCGTTGAAAGAGCAGCGCGAAGAGCACGTTCAAGTTCGCGACCTGCGGCAATGCCACCCCCGAGCTCGACCACGACAACATGTTGTGTGTATCCACTGCTCCGGAGGCCAACTGCAGCGACTGAAACCGTGTTTGCGCTCCCACCATTTGCGCTGCCTTTTGGTCGACTGAAATATTCGCCTCCGGCCTGCCCTTGGAGTTTTTCGATAGGATTCCGGTAAGAAATGCATGCACGCCACGATGGCCCTCGATCCCTTCCGAACCGTGATCCAGCTGCGAGAACACCGTGAAATCATCGCGATGCCGGGCCAGTGGTTTCAGCAATTCAGGCATGTCGTATCCGCGGCCGGTCTGAGTTGGGAAAAACAACTTGGGCACGAACCCCAATCCCACGCCTACACACACCATCCGCGTTGGGACCGACTGCGCTTTGCTGGTGGCCATGGCTTCAAGAAACGGGAGTGACAACGTCGCACCAGCTATACCTTTCAAAAACGTCCGCCGTTCCAGCGGTTGAGGTCTAACATGCATGGGATAAAATCGATGGGGTTAACCGGCCAACAATCGCAAACCAGCGGGGTAAGATCTACGATAGTTAAAAGGAAAGGTCGCTCCGAAAAAATCACACCTCGCCCCCTCCTCCAACCAGAAAATACCGAACTCGCATCGCCCCGCTCAAACTAATCTACTCAACTTATACGCTTCTCATCCGGAACTCAGGAATTGCCCCTCCATTTTTGTGCCCCTTTATGCCATTTTGTGGCAATTGTTTCGGACTACCTCCCCATTTCGATTTCTTTGTCTCCTACACATTTTACGCCCTTGATGCGCTCTATCACCTCCCTCTGCCCCATGAAAAACCTCATCCTTATCGCCGCCGTGGTTCTCACCACGTGCTTCTCCTCAGCTCAGCGACTGAACACCCCCACGCTCAGCCCGATCACAAAGATCACCCAACAAATCGGCCTCACCGAGATCGCCCTCGAATACTCACGGCCCTCCGCTAAGGACCGCCGAGTGATGGGCGGGTTAGTCCCTTACGGCGAAGTCTGGCGCACCGGCGCCAACGCCTCGACCAAGATTACTCTCACCGAATCCGCCACCATCGGCGGCCATTCCATCGAGGCCGGCACTTACGCCCTCTACACCATCCCGCGTAAGCAAACCTGGACGATCATCATCCACGGTAATACCAAGATGCGCAGCCTCGCCGGCGATGTTTATAAACAGGCCAACGACATCTTCCGCTTCGAAGCTTCGGCCAAAAACTCCTCTGATTACGTCGAGACGTTCACCCTGCAATTTGCCAACCTCAAAACCGATTCCGTGGACCTCGAACTGCGCTGGGCCAACACGGTGGTAGCGATTCCCTTCGGCGTCGAAGTGAATGAAAAAATCGCCGCGCAGATGACCGAGCTGCTCAAGAATCCGGCCAAGGTTCCCCACCGCACCTACTTCCAAGCCGCCGAATACAACCTGCACAACGACGGCGATCTTGATACTGCCCTTGCATGGATCAACACCGCCTTGGACATGAAGGCCAAAGATCCACGCTACGGCCTGCTCAAAGCGAAGATTCAGGCAAAACAAGGTAACCGAATGGAAGCGATGGTCACAATCAATCAGGCTCACGATTGGGCGGTGAAATCCAACAACGCCAACTACACCGGCCAAACCGATCTCTTCCGCGCCTCCCTCCAGGAATAGACTTCGTCCCGGTCACTCCACCGTTTTTTCACAGGAATCAGCAGGAAGGGTCTAGCTCCGTCCGGACCGTGGTTCACTCATCCAGCGCTGCCGCATCCCGTGAGGACTTAAGCTTCATAAGCCCGGACTTCGTATATCCCGACCTCAGGACCCGTTCCTCGCTCCACCGTTATCCGGATCGAGCGAAGTTTAAGCGGATCAAAATGATGACGCCGCAACCGCTGGTAATTGTTTTCCACTTTCGCCAGTTGGCGTTCCGACCCGTTCGGCAAAACCCCGACAACCTCGTAATTCCGTGACGTCTCCGGCTGAGGCCCGGAAAGCATTTCGCCCTGTAGCCAATACAGGGAGGTCATGGTGAGATCGCGGTGCAGACCGGTATCGTGGGTAATCTGAATTTGACCGACCTGAACCGGCTTATCCCACGTCAACTCGATCCAGGCTCCGTCACGGTCCAGCTTGGTCATCCACCGATGAGCCGACTCATTGGGCTTATCGTAACTCCGACCCGAGAGGATATTTTGGGGCGACGTGCCGCCGGTCGATCCGGACGCGGTCACCGTCGCACTTCGCGCCAGGTCTCGGGGATCCCGGTTTTCCTGTCCGAGAATATGCGCGCCGTCCCGCAGGAGTTGCTGCTGCAGGTCCTGAAGATGAGCCGAGTCATTCCGAAGTCCCCGAGGGGTAATTTTCTTGGACTGACATTGGTGCGCGGCCGTGCCCGCCGCCTGACCGATGACCGCACAGGTCAACATGACGCGCAGCGAAGAAAACGCGACGTGACTCGCGCTCACATTGCGGCCCGCCATCAGGAGGTTGGTTATGTTTTTAGAATACAGGCTGCCAAAAGGAATATTGTAGGGTTCGTCATAATTTATCTGTTGCGCCGGGCGACGGTCTTTCGCGTCAAACCCACCCGCCGGGTGATCATCCAATGACCATCCCCCGAAGGCTACGCCATCGGTAAACTGTTTCCAGTCACCCTGGACATGCTGCTGGGTGAGCGTCGTGTCCCCGATCAACCGCCGGGAGTCTCGTTTCCCCGGAATCATACCCACGGTTTCCAGCGCCCAGTTTTTCGACTTGGGATACAGCCCACTGTTTTTGATGTGGTCCCACACCCCCAGAACCACCGCGAGGAGTTCAAATCTCAGGAGCTCATTGTCGCGAATCGTATCGTAGATTCCGCCTAATTCGATCCACCAATACCCGTATTCCCATGATTCGGTTCCCACGCTGCGATGTTTTAAATCCTCCGCGCCGATTGAACGTGCCCATGACGGCGCCTCGAAATACATTTCCTGATCGTGTTCGCGAGCCGTGAAGAGAATCGATGAACCCTGGGTCGTGCCCGGCGCATCATAATCGGCCAAGGATTCACCAAACATAGAGGAGGGCTCCCGCCCTACCCGCATCTCGGCACCCGCCTCGAACCCGAGACGACTATCCCCCGTGCAATCGATGAACATTGTAGCTTGGACATGATACAAATGCTCCGTCTTGTCACACCGCGCCCAAACCGAATCGATCCGGTATTTCATTTTTTCCACCCGGTAAACGGCGGTATCGAGGAGCAATCTGATGTTCGGCTCTCGGATAACTTTGTCGTAAAGAATCAGGTCCCATACCTCCCAGGAATATTGTCCGTTCTGATACCCATGGTCCAAACAGATCTCCTCCACAATTCCCCCTTCCCGAAATCCAAAACGCGATCCACGAGGATGCATTTTTACTTCACTGCTGGCATTGCCACCCAGCCTGCTTCGATCCTGCACCAAAACGACCTTGGACCCGAGTCGAGCCGCGCTGATCGCAGCGCAAATGCCCGCCAGACCACCGCCTGCCACCAGCACGTCAGCCTGCAACTCGACTACCCGCATGTTCGGATCCGCCGACGCCGCCCCGGGCTTGATACCCTCCGGAGCCAACTCGTCGATGCGCTGACCGACTTCTGTTCGACGAACAAATCCGTCTTGTTCTGAGGCCAGACTCTGCGGCGCTTTTACCAAAAGACCATAACCGGTCAGAGCGGAAGCACTGGCGATAAACTTACGGCGGCCCAACCGGGGGGCGTTCGATTTCGGGGCTGAATCATCATCCATGGCAATGTCCTAGGGTAAGGGGTAACTCGTCGCAGGAGATCAAAATCTCCTTTCCCCCAGCCTCAACGAACACGCTACATTTACGAGCCAATTAACTGAGCCGACCGTCTCACCGCCACCCGACTTCCGGGTGTTCCGAGTATTCCGTGGGCCAAATCAATCCCCCGTCTCGCCATCGTGACGTTTCACGGAACGACGGCGGATGCCGCCTAATCAGCCACCAAGACCATGTCCCGAGAACCACCCGGCAGGTTGATACTCGCAGACCGCGAAAGCGTTCCATCATCTTCCACCGCATAAGCCGACAAACGACTCTCACCCGTTTCACTTATCAAGAGATGCGAACCCGACGGCGACATCAACAATCGCACCGGAACGTCACCCACCATTGTCCGACTGAGCAGGGTCAATCTGCCATCCGCTTCGACCCGAAACGTGAACACGCTATCGTCATCACCTGTGAAATCGCGCATCGCTACAAACAACCGGGACGCATTGGGCGAAAGAACTATACTCGATGCGCTCAAGGCGCGTTTTTCTCTATCGAAGGGTGCCCGCCGCGGGAAGGTCGTCGCGTGCTGTATCGCCGAGAGCTGACCATTTTCCGCGATCTGATAAACGCTCACTCCGAGTTGCTGTTCGTTGCTAAAATACGCCAACGGCATGGACGGATGATAAACGACATGGCGCGGTCCAAACATCGCCGGAGGCTTGGCATCAAAGGGCTCCAACGCACTCAGCTCTCCGGTCTTTTCGTCAAAAGCATACTGAAAAATCGCGTTGTTGGTTTTAACGCAAGGCACGTAAACAAACCGATTGTCCGGCGTCGTCACGATGCAGTGGGCTTCCAGGTTCGGGGTCCGCGTTGAGGTGATGGCGGCACCGACCACCGCATTTTCATCGAGAGCGTGCGTCGCCACCAAGGCACTGCGGTAGTGCGTCGAAAGAAAATAGCGGCCCGTGCGATCCACGCTCAGGTATCCGCCCGCCTCGCCGACTGGTGATGCGGAGGTTTGGCGCAAGGAACCATTGGCCGAAAGTTCAACCGTCGCCGCCACGGCTCCCGTTTGGGTCGATCCGCCTACAATGAGATGTTTTCCATCCGGATGGGCCGCCACCTCGTTCGCCCCAAAATCCAACGCCAACGCCGGACCCAATTCGAGCGCGATGCCAGCACTCGAAACCGTCGCGTTCACGGTGGTGAGTTGCTTGTTCTTCGTGTCGGGCAGGAACACGCGGAACGACGACTCCCCTGCCCCAGAGGATTGCGCCCACATCCCCGCCATCACGAATAAAACAAAAACACGTTTCAACATCATCGCGACAGCCTGACCACCCACTCCTGATGAACAAGCCAAACAGGTCCACGCCATGGCCGCATCACAAAATGGCCATTTGCCATAGGCAGACCTTATCGCTTGGGTAACCCTTCTTTCCTTTGGTTGGCAGGCCCGCCTTCTCTCTTTTTTCAATGAACCACTCCCAAGCCATCACCCACATCGCGTCTTTGTTGGTATTGGTGTGCATTCCCGGGGCGAAAGGGTCTGACCATGTTTCCGAAAGCGAGGCCCGCAATCACCCTGACGTTCTGATCGCGGCGCATCGCGGGGGTTATGAATCAGATAAAGCAGACCGCGCACCTGAGAACTCGGTCGCCAATATTAGCGTAAGCCACCGTAAGGGTTTCGCGATCTACGAGACCGACATTCAACGCACCGCCGACGGTCATTTTGTGATCATGCACGACGCCACCCTCGATCGCGAAACCACCGGAACAGGTCACGCCCAAGACTACACTTTGGCGAAACTCAAGCAGTTGCACAAACGGTATCGCGATGGCTCCGTTTCTACCCACCACATCGCAACGCTGAAGGAGTTTTTGCGGGAAGGTAAAAATCGCACGATCTTTAAAGCCGATTTAAAGCCCGGCGTGAGTGCACACTTCCCCGCGATGATGCAATTGGTCAACAAACTCGACGCGCATGATGGCATCATCTTCCGCGTGCCCTATCAAGAGGCCGATCTATTCGATCAATATAAGCATGGCGGCATATTCACTTCTCCGGCTCAGATAATGTTCAAGGTTTCCAGTCGCGTGCAAATCGACGACATCAAATCCCGATTTGATCCGCAATGGATTCAGATCGATCTCGCCAAGACCGAGCCGACCACTCCCACGGCATTGGATCTGATCCGTTACGCGACCAGCCAGGGTCTGATGGTTGAAACCCACGCAGAGGGAAACGCCGAAGACTGGACTAAACTCATTCGTGCCGGAGTGCGGATGTTTCACACTAATCGTCCCACCGAATTGAAAATGTTTCTAAGCCCACTATGATTCGACGACCTACAATCCTGCTCATCCTGATTAGTCTGGTTGGGCAACTTGGGGCTGCCATCCCCCAACGCGTGCTATTCGTAGGCAACAGCTACACCCACTACGAAAACATGACGCAGGTCGTCGCTGCGTTCGCCGCCAGCCGAGACTTCTCGATGGAAACCCGAAAGTCTACCCCGGGTGGTGCCACCCTTGAGCAGCACTGGAAAGGCCAGAAAGGAAAGCAGTCCATCGATAGTCTAGCTCGAATCCGATCCGGTGATTTCGATGCTGTCGTGCTTCAGGAACAGAGTCTGCGTCCCATTCAAGATCCGGGCGAAATGATGACCTTCGCGGGCAAACTCACCGCCGCGATAAAACACGCTGAAGCTCATCCGATTCTCTATCTGACTTGGGCCCGTGAGAAGACTCCGGAGACTCAAAGTAAATTGACCCAAAGTTACGAAACCGTGGCTCGTAAAACGGGAGCAACTGTCGCTCCAGTTGGAATTGCTTGGGCGGTGGTGCGTAGCCGTCGGCCAGAACTCTCTCTCTTCAGCCCGGATGGCAGCCACCCTTCGACTCTCGGTAGTTATCTCGCCGCGTGCGTTTTGTTTTCCACCCTCACCAACGAATCATGCCTCGGTTTGCCTAATCAGCTCTCCGCCAAGGATGAAAACGGTGAGTCCATCCACCTCATGCGGGTGACGAGAGAGGAAGCGACGTTCCTACAAACGATTGCTGATGAGGTCGTAGAAAATTACCAACAACCGGCCCTGGAATGAGTAACCACACCGAAAGAAAGGGCTAGAGGGCATCCCTCGACCAATCCAAACTGCCGCTATCGGGACTCCTGCGACCCAACACTGCCCTAATGACGGATAAGAGCTACGACAGCGATGCCATCCAGGAGTATGTGAGTCAACTGAGCGACACCGCCATCATAGCCTTGAGCCAGATTCGATCGCGGAACCCACCTTGACGAGCATTTCTTTCACGAACGGCGCGCGACTGAAAATCCCCTTTGAACAATTTAAGCAAATCCTCCGCATGACCAAACGCTTCGAAATATATCCCCACTCTTTTGCTGCCACGCTGTCTCTGGCATGTATCTTGATTTGGCTACGAGTATAACCCTTTATTCCCCGACACCCCCTAGGCCTGCCCCAACACGGTAACCTTTTTACCCCATCAATCATTCCATGCAAAATCGCCGTAACTTCCTCAAAACAGCTGGTCTCGCCGCCGCCGCTGGTCTCACTGCTTCGAAACCACTGATGGCCGCCACTCCTACCCCTTCGGGCAAACCCGGCCCGCGCTTCAAGACCAGCCTCGCCGCGTATTCTTTTCGCAAGCACCTGCCCAGTTATCGCAACGGCGCGACCCCGGGAAAGACCGATCTGGATATGGCCAGGTTTATCGACCACGCCGCTACCCTCGATATCGACGCGGTGGAGATCACTTCCTACTTCCTTCCCGATCCGTTACGACGCCGCAAGGCCATGGAGCTTCACCGGCAGGCCCATCTACTCGGGCTCGATATTTCCGGTGGCGCAATTGGTAACAACTTCTCCTTCCCCGAGGGCCCTGAACTCGAAAAACAAATGGCCTACACAGAGCGTTGGATCAAATCCTACGCCGCTATGGGCGCACCCGTCATTCGTGTTTTCGCCGGCTTCCCCACCACGAAAGAACTCTCTGATGCCGACGCAGAAAAGAACATCATCCGCAACCTCAAACATGCGTGCACCTTGGCCGCCAAACATGGAGTTATTCTCGGGGTCGAAAATCACGACTTCACCACCAATATCGATCGCATGGAACGCATCCTCGCGGCCGTCGACTCGCCGTGGTTTGGACTCAATTTCGATTCCGGCAACCTCGCCAAAACCGCTGATCCCTACGGTGACCTCAAACGTATTGCCCCGCACACCGTTAATGCCCAGCTCAAGATCGATATCCCACGCAACGGGACCAAAGAGCCGGCTGACTTCAAACGCATCGTCGATATCCTTGGCGAGGCCAACTACCGCGGCTATCTGGTGCTCGAATACGAGGCCGAAGATCCCTTCAACGAAGTGCCGCACTACCTCGACAAACTCCGCACCGCCATCGGTTAACCCCCTCTCTCTCTTCTTTATCGATCCCCTCACTCCGACCGGAAACGCGGCTCCGCTGTCAGGGAAGGATAAAGATAAAGACTAAAGAGAAAGAGCGGCTTCGCCGGATTGTCCGCAACGTCCCCCCTCATGAACAAATCCCAGGCTCCCTCTTTCGTCTTCCTTTTCCTGATGTTCGCCATTTTCACCCACGCCGAAACGGGAGTCGACCTCCCCGGCGAAGCAACCTCCGCAACCCAGGAAGTCCATCCGGCCTATGCTGTCGTCGTGGACGATCCGGCCCTGCCGCGGGTGTTACTCATCGGAGATTCTATATCCATCGGCTATACCGCGCCGGCCCGCGAAGCGCTGCAGGGAAAAGTGAATCTACACCGTATTTCCGGAAACGGTGGCGACACCCAACGTGGACTGGCCAACCTCTCCAAATGGCTCGCCGTCGAAAACGGTTCATGGGCTCTGATTCACTTCAACTGGGGCTTGTGGGACCTCTGCTACCGCAATCCCGAAGCCCAAACTCAAGGCAATCGCGACAAAGTGCACGGAACCCTGACATCCACTCCTGCGGTGTATGCCGCCAACTTGGAGACCCTGGTGCGACAGCTGCAAGAAACGGGGGCAAAACTTCTCTTCGCCACCACCACCCCTGTTCCCGAAGGCGAAATCGGCCGCATCATCGGCGATGACATCATCTATAATCGGACCGCCCGCGAGGTAATGCAGCGCCATAACATTCCGGTAAATGACCTTCACGCCATCATGGCCGGAAGAATGGCCGAATTCGCCCGCGCCCCCGGTGACGTTCACTTCACTTCTGAAGGTTCGGAACTCCTCGGTAAGGTCGTCGCCGAAGCCATCGAGGACGCATTGGCTAGTTCACCCTAAACGGCACCGTCTTCCTCTTCCTCTTTCTCATTATTCTTTATCTTTATCCCGAACTCCACCCGGCAGGGCGGCTTCGCCGTCAGAGAAAGATAACGATAAAGAATAATGAGAAAGAACGACTACGCCGCGGGCCAGTTGTGCGCAGATTCAATTCTCTGCCAAATATCGCTGCAGGAGATGCCAGCCGGCAGTGTCAGCGTGAAGATGGGCACGCATTTCCGCTACTACGGATTCGTAGGCCGAATCATTGGCCCAATTGTGTTTCCCTTCGGGCTCGCGTTCGAAATCGAAGAGGTCCTGTCCTACCAGCTTGGCGGTCTTAAGATCGATCCATTCGATGTAGCGGTAACGTTCCGTGCGCACGGAATAACCTGCCGCTCCTTTGCTTTTTCGATAGGCAATACTCGCGCCTCGGGGACGGGCTTCCACCGACGATAGCGCGGGCACCAAACTCACTCCTTGCAGCTGGTCGGGTCGGGGCAATCCCGCGAGTTCACACAGGGTCGGAAAGATGTCGGTGAATTCCGCCGGTGCCGGAGTGGGGCCAGCCGACTTCAGCCGAGGATCCATCACGATCAACGGTGCCCTTATCGCGGACTCAAACACGGTGTGTTTACCCCACAAACCATGATCGCCCAAATGCCACCCGTGATCCCCCCAGAGCACAATGATTGTAGTGTCGGCCAGACCTTGCTCGTCCAACTCCCGAGTGAGTCGACCCACCAATTCGTCGACCCAGCTCGTGCAGGCAAAATACCCGTGAATCAGATGCCGTTGAAACTCCGGATCGAACGGGCCCTCTTTCGGCACGCCTTCATATGAGCGGATTTCGTTGCTGTTCCAATACCCGTAACCCGAATTCCCCGCCGTCTCAGTCTGAAACGGCTCCAGTGAGATCTCCGCCGGATCATACTTATCCCAAAAACGCTTTGGAGCAACGAAGGGCAGATGTGGTTTCTTAAAACCCACCGCCAAAAAGAACGGCTCATCTTTCGCCGCCAACTCACCCAACAGTTCCACTCCCCGTCGACCGATTCGCCCATCCACAAACGCCTCATCAGGCGCGTCGATGGATTGCGTCACCCGCTTACCTTCCGAGATCGCCGTCACCCCAATCGGCTTCGGGTTTTCGTTATACGGGAACGTCCATGAGATCCTGTCGCCAAACTCCCGGCCATCCACACAGCGCGGATCGAAGATCTTGCCCACCGCGGCGGTCGTGTAGCCCTGCTGTTTAAAATACTGCGGTAGGGTCAGGATGTCGGGATGCACATCGCGCATCCTCGTTTTCAGATCAAGCACACCCGTCGCTTCGGGGCGCAGACCCGTAAGCAAACTCGCCCGCGAAGGACCACACACCGGGAACTGACAAGCCGCGTTCAAAAACGTCGTGCCCCGCTCTCCGAGTCGATCCATGTGCGGCGTCGCGACCTCCGTTTCACCATAAACCCCGAGGGTGGGTTTCAGGTCATCGATCGCAATAAACAGCACATTCGGACGTTCCGCGCCCCAGCCCGTCAGAACCAGGCAGCTCATCCATAAAACAAAAATTTGAGTCCTCATATGACGTTCCAATTGGGTTCTTAAAAATTATCCCGCGCGATCGGGCGTCTGGCTTCGGTCCTTAACCTTCATTTCCTTTTTCCACGCCGAAAGTTTGGCCCTCAACCGATCCCGCACCTTTGGTCTTTCATCAACCAGGTTAGTCGTCTCTCGAGGGTCCTTCACCAAGTCGTAGAGTTCAAATCGCTCTTCGTTAAAAAACTCGATCAATTTGAAATCACCCTGCCGCACCACCGCCGCATTTAAATCACCCGTGCTGCCACGCCGACCGCGATCCGAATACCAAAACAACGCCCGATCTCGCGGTCCTTCCGCCCCACCCGCCAAGGTCGCCGCGAAGCTCACCCCGTCCAACGTTCCAGCCGGGAGTTTCGGCAAATCGAGCGCATCCAAGATTGTCGGATACAGATCCAGTCCTGAGACGAGTAGATCAGACGCTCCGCCCGCCGCCGACACGCCCGGCCAACGCACAATCAACGGCACGCGAATCCCGCCTTCATACATGTGCCCTTTGCCCGCGCGCAGCGGCGCATTGGACGTGGCGAGCTCACGTTTGTTGGCCGGACCGGTGTTCGATAATCCCCCATGGTCCGACGTGAACAAAATCAGTGTTTCTTCAAAGATGCCCAACCCTTTCAACGTCGCAATTATCTGTCCCAAACTTTCATCGACGCTCTCTACCATACTCGCGTATTCTGCATTGGTTTGGTGCCGCAACTCTCGTCCATCCGGCCCCACCTTGAACTCCGATCCGGCAAACTTCTGCTGATCAATCTTGGCCTGATAGCGCGCCGTCTTCTCCGGCTTACCCTGAATCGGCGTGTGCACCGCATAGTGGCACAAGGTGACAAAAAATGGCCGATCTTCCTGACCCACCGTTCGCATAAAATCCACCGTTTCGGAGGTCAGGCGGTCGGTGAGATATTCGCCTGCAGGCGCAGTGAGCGTTTCCGGACCAATTAGTTTCTTGTTGGGCAAATAGGGCGTGAAATATGAACCCGGCGCACCGGCACTACCGCCCGCCACATTGATGTCATACCCCTGTCCCTCCGGCCAGTTTTCGGGACCTTTGCCCAGGTGCCACTTACCGGCAAAAAATGTGGCATATCCCTGGGCCTGCAACGCCTCCGCGAGCGTCACGCGTTCCGGGTTCATGTTACCCAGTTGTTCGCCCTCGCTCTCCGCCCGACTCGGATGCACGCCCGTCATCAAACCATAACGCGAAGGCACACAACGTGGGTAAGCCGAATAAGCCTGTGAAAACCACACTCCCTCGGAAACGAAGGCATCGATGTGGGGCGTCTCAAACACCGACGATCCGGTGAACCCCAAATCGTGCACCCCTAAATCGTCCACCACGAACAAGACCACATTGAGCGGCTTAGCCGAAGCCGTCACCAACACCCCCAAACCAAGAAGACAGACAGACAAAAACGATTTCAAAATCATGGGGAAAATGGCGGGGGGATTAAAAGCAAATACAAGATCTACGCCCAACCCAACCCATGAGCCATCCGTAAATCCCTCGCGCCGCTTTCTTCTTTCTCCTTAGTCTTTATCTTTATCCTAACCGCCCAGAGTAGCTTCCCCCTTCGGAAGTCGATTCACAGAAACTATTCCCTCCGCATAATGAAACAACGCAGACGTAACGCACTCGCATTGCTGGCACTGGCAATCTCAGGCGTCACCGTTACCGCCGAATCAGCTAAATCGGAGGCATGGGTTCACGCCTTGAGTGCTACCTTTGATCAGCTCGTGGAAGATGGATTAGTAATCGGAGCGCAAGTGGTAGTCGGACAAGCGGAGCAGGTCCATCTTGAGCATCACGTGGGTTGGCGCTCGCACCGCCAACGGGTGTTGGTAGATGCCGACACGAGATTTGGCATTGGGTCCGACTCGAAACCGATGGCGACCGCGGTGATCATGAAGTTGGTGCAGGAAGGTCGCCTGCAATTGGATGACCCACTGTCTCGATGGCTGCCGGCCTACGGCTCGCTCCAAATACGAGACGGCGGACGCACCGCCCGTTCACCCACCGTGCGCGAAACCATGACGCATCGGGCCGGATTCTATAGTCAAAAAAAGAAACTTACCGGTCCTCAGATGCGATTGATTCGGGATTTCTCGCAAACACTGGAAGAGGCCGTTCAAGGAATTGCCCAAGAGCCCCTCTTGGCCGAGCCCGGCGAGGACTACGCCTACAGCGGCGCCGGATATTGTGTGCTGGGTCGGGTCGCGGAAATCGCCGCCAAAAGCACTTTTGAGGAGTTGCTCCAATCGCGACTCTGCGAGCCCTTGCAACTGACCCGCACCACCTATTTCCCGCAAGCAGACGACAACGTGGCCGTAGGCGCGCGACGCGTGAAAGGACATTGGGTCCCGGATCCTCAAGCCCCACATCTCACCAGGCCCCAAAACCGTTTCGCACTCATTGGCGGCAGCATTTATTCCACCGCCCGCGATCAGGCAAAATTTGCGCAGATGGTGTTGACCCAGGGCAGAATCACAAACCAAGGCGGACAACGCTACCTCTCTTCCCAACAGTGGACGGAGTGGATAAAGCGCCAAAGCCCTCGAGCCAATTACGGACTCGGCTGGGGCCAGACATTCGGAGCGGGCAGCGGCAAGAACACGCCCACTCGACTCGCCCACAATGGTGCTCTCGGCGGCTACCGGGCGAGTATCGTCGTAAACCTGAATACCGGATTCTTCTGCACCGCGAATTGGACGCTCAACGGTTTCGCCAACGAGAAAGCGGTCACCACCCGCATCCGCACCGCCATCAAAGCAGCCGAGCAAGCTGCGGCAAAATAACGGGAAACGTTAGCCGAGCTGCACCCCGCCTCACTCGTCGCGCAACGCCACCAGGGGATCGATTCGAGCTGCTCGACGGGCGGGTAAATAACTCGCGAGCAGTGCCACGACGATGAGCAGGATGGAGACGACAATATAGACGACGGGATCAGTCGGTTCGACGTCGAAGAGTAATGACGATATCGTGCGACTGAGCAGAAACGCACCTATCAGTCCGATCACCACGCCAAGACTGGATTTCATCAAACCTTGTTTGAGCACGAGACCGAGCACCTGTTCCCGCGAAGCACCAATCGCACTGCGAATACCTATCTCCCTCGTGCGCTGCGACACGTCGTAAGCCAGCACACCGTAGATCCCGAGCGCCGCCAGAAAAAGTGCCAGTCCGGCAAAAGATGCCAACAGCAGCATGACGGCCCGACGGTTATCGAAAGAGGAGCCCACCGCATCCGACAACGCGCCCGTATCAAACAACGGAATCGACGAATCGATCTCCCGCAGTTTCGCCCGCATCGCCGCCACGGCATCAGCGCTGGGCCGACCGGTGCGCATGAACAGAGTCATCCCGCCGGGCCTGCCGGCTTTGAAAAGTTGGTAGATGAAGGGATTGCCGCTCTTCTCCTCCACCCCATTGTGCGGCACGTCCCGCACGACCCCAATGATGGTCGGCCAGTCCGCATCATCCTCCGGGCGAGGGCCAAACGTAAAACGCCCCCCGATGGCCGAGCGTCCCGGGACGTATTTCTGCGCAAAACTTTGATCAACCACGAAGACGTTGGTATCCGGCATCATGTCGGCCTCCTCATAGAACCGACCTTCCAAAAGCTCGAGTCCGAGGGTTTTCAGATAGTCGGGAGTAACGACTACCCGAAACGCACCCGGCTGGGGAGCACCGGGCGGCAGCGTGTCTTCAAACAACGTGAATGCGTTGATTCCAAGTCCGCCTTGGAACGGCGTGGCAAAACCAAGCGAAACGGATTCCACTCCCGGGATTTCACGTAACGCTTGAGTCAACCGATCGCGAATTCCTGCGGCCGCTTCGTTGCTGGACCGATAGGCGGAAGGCAAGGCCACGCGCCCCATCACCACCCCGTCAACCCGCAAACCCGGATCGACTTTGAACGCCCGGGAAAAGCTGTGGATGAGCAGCCCGGCACCGGTCAACAATACGAGCGCCACCGCCACTTGTGTGACGACCAGTATACTGCTCAACATCCGCACCCCTCGGCCAGAAGACGCCCCGCGCGTCCCCCCTTGGATCGACGCGGCCAGATTGGTGCGCAGCACATGATAAACCGGGATCAGGCCGATTAACAGACCGACCAATAGCGACAAGCCGATGGCAAATCCCAGCACCCGCAAATCGAGCGTCGCGGGCAACGACTGCGGCAACATCTCAGCGACATAGTAGTTGGTCACGCGCAGCGCACTCTAGGCCAGCGCTAGGCCCAACAGGGCTCCCATCCCCGTGAGCAACATGCTCTCGACGATGAGTTGGCGAATGATCGATCCACGGCCGGCGCCCAGCGCGGAACGGATGGCAAGCTCCGACCGACGCGCATTGGACCGCACTAGGAGAAGGTTGGCGACGTTGACGCAGCCGATGAGAAGCACGAACGCCACGCCCCCCTGCAACATCAGCAAAGTCGGCCGCACGGGGTTGACCCGTTGTTCCTGCACTCCGCCTACATTCATCGTCATCCCCGAGCGTTCCGCAAACTGCCTCAGTTGGGGTGAACTCGCGTCGACGTAGATCTTTTCCAGCGTCTTGGCCTCGGCGTCGGCTTGGCCGATACTCACCCCGGACTTCAACCGACCAAACAGGGATATTCCCACGCCATAGCGCCCCTGCGGGTTCGCCTGGTTTTCATTCCAGGAAATCGGTAAAATATATTTCACCCGCGCGTCGAACGCTTCGAACAGGTGTGGCGCCACCCCGATCACCACGAAGGTCTCGTCATCAATCCGAACCTCCCGTCCCAGCACTTCCGGATCTTCGCCAAAATCCGATTTCCAGAACGACTGCGTGAGCACGATCACCTTGTCGGCCCCCGGCACATTTTGCTCCTTGGTAAAGAAACTCCCGAGGATGGGCTGCACCCGCAGCACGTTGAAAATTTCCGCCGTCGCCCGGGCTCCCGGCTGACGCACCACGGCTCCTTCATCCCCAAACAACGTGAAGGTAAATGACCACAGCGCCAGCGTCTCGTAGGAGGTGGCATTCGCCGGGTAGTCGAGATAGAACGGCACGTTGGCCGGCATGTGATCGAGTCCGGCCTTGACCGCCGATGTATAGAGTTCGACCACGCGCTCCGGTTCATTGAACGGCAATGGCTTCAACATCAGCGAATACACCGTCGAGAAGATGGCCGTCGTCGCGCCAATACAGAGCGCCAGAGTCAGCAGGGTGATGGCCGACATCCCCTTACTCCTGCCAATTAACCGGAAGGCATGACGAAAGTCAGTGCGCAGGCCGGAGATCACCGCCGTGATCGCAGATTCGCGAGAAGTAGGAGTAGTCATAATCGGGGCGCCGACAACTCAATCAGAACTACGCTCTCAACACAGTTAAAAACCAACCCGGAAAAACACCCAACATGGTCACCCCATTCTTGATATCCTGAGTTCCAGATATCGCTGTTCCCACGCCTCTTTCTCTTTACTCATTATCTTTCTCTTTATCCCCATCCCGAGAACGGCTGCCCCTCAGTCTGTTCCCGCTTCAACCGCCCACCTTCTCCATTCCGGATTTCCCTTGCTGGCTGATTACCCAGATCCCACAAACGCCGCCCCTTTCTTCACTCATGACGCCTTCCACCCAACGCCAAACCATTTCCCTCACGCTCATCGATATTTACGGCGGCACGCAGACCCGCGTGGCCACCAATGACGACGCTATCGAGAGCTACGCCGAAGAGATGGAGCTCGGCGCGGAGTTTCCTCCCATCACCCTTTTTTACGACGGCACCAAGTATTGGTTGGCCGATGGATTTCACCGCCTACTCGCGGTCAAGCGCAACGGTGGTGACTCCATCGAAGCCGATGTCCAACCCGGCAGCCGCAGCGATGCCCTCAAACATGCGCTCGGAGCCAACGCGACCAACGGCCTCTACCGCACCAACGCCGACAAACGGAACGTCGCCGACATCGCATTACGCGAATGGCCCGACCTCTCCAACGCCTACCTTGCCGATGTCTGCAAAGTTTCCGGCGAACTCGTGCGCAAAATCCGCACGGAACTCGTCGAGAGCGGCCAGCTCGCCAAAACCGAGCGCGTCACCGGTCGCGATGGCAAGGACTACCCCGTCGGCGTCGATCGCAAGGCGCGCGGCAAATCCGAAAACTCATCCAGCGACGATAAACCCGGCGTGCGCGACGAAGATCTCGGCGGCGGATCCGGCCAAGGCGCCGGCGGATTCTCTAAAGGCAAAGCAGATCCTGGAGCCACCGGAGGCTCGACCAACGAACTCGAAATCGAGGCCCGTTCGATGATCCGCAAAGGCGAGATGAACCCGTTTGAATTGCCCAAACTCATGAGTGCCACCGCGCATGATTACGCCGCCACCGTCATGACCCTCCTCGACGGCATGAAGCCCGAAATCAAAGACCGCACCGACGGCCTCATGCGTCTCCGCCGCTGGATCGACAAAGCCCTCGCCGGTGAAACCACGCCGGGCTCAACCGAAGACATTTAGTCGCTCGAAGCCTCTACCGACTGCGGTCGCTCCCGGTCTCAGCCACCGCTCTTTCGTTTCGCGTGAGGAAGGAGCCCATACTTGACGTTGACCTGCAGCCTTCGTTGGTTCGTGTGATCGGAGTAACCCTCGCGGAGATGCTCCGACAAAGACTCTCCGCGGTTTCGACACTCACCCCAGGGATCCCACGGCCGCAGCCAACGTTCGTGTTACAAACATTGGCGGCAAGTGCGACTTGCCCTTTTATTGGAGCCTTTGGAATTTCCTCGCAGGGATTCCATCACAGGACCTCGCCCCCATCCTGCACTCTACTTCGATCATGTCTTTCGTATCCAAATCTCTGTTACCTGCTACAATGACCACCCTTGTCGTGGTCTCGTGCCTCCTGATCACTGCTTGCTCCAAAAACAACAATGGGGTTGTCGAAAAAAAGCCCGAAGCGATTGATTTCACCGCGATGGGGCCGGCAACGTTGTCTATTGTCGGGTTACCCGAGGGTGCCGAAGTGGTGACATTATCTTGGTTTCCGGGAAGGGATGACGACGATCCTCAAGGGGAAATTTACGAGTATTCGGATGGCATGACCCTGCCGGCTGGTAAACTCCTCTTCCTGATCGAGTGCAACGGATACGAAGCTCTGCTGGCGAGTAGAATTCCCGTGATGGGGCACACGGTGCTTGAAGCCCAGATGTGCAAGTTGGATTCCGGATGCCACGGTTCTCTGAAGGTAAAAGAACAGACCTAGGAATCCACCATGACCCGGCGCTTTCAAATAATTCCGGGGAATCGAGCCGCTTACACCGCTCCTCATCGAGTTTGGTGGACGCATTGCGCGGCGAGCGTCGTAATGCAGTTATGGACGTGACGCAGCATAATCGAGGGGCATGGAATCGGCATGCGAAAAGTGGGAGTTGCTGGTCGATCCCGGTAGCGCCAGATGAGATCGCCCGCGCTCGTGAGGGCGACTGGAAGGTGATCCTCACCCCCAACAAAGCGGTGCCGATGGATTGGTTTGACGACATCGCGGGCAAGGAGGTTCTGGGACTGGCATCGGGCGGAGGCCAGCAGGTGCCGTTGATGGCGGCGGCGGGAGCCCAAGTCACCAGTTTTGATAATTCCGATGAGCAACTCGCCCGCGACAAACTCGTGGCCGATCGCGAGGGATTGGACGTGCGGATCGAGCAGGGCGATATGGCAGACCTGTCGGTTTTTGCAGACGCCAGTTTCGATCTAATCTTTCATCCCGTGGCCAATGTTTTTGTGCCCAATCTCATCCCCGTGTGGCAGGAGTGTGCGCGGGTTTTGAAACCGGGCGGGCGTTTACTGGCGGGCTATATGAATCCCGCGTTTTTCTGGTTTGATCACGAGGAGTGCGAAAAGACGGGAGATTGGATTGTTAAATATCCCCTGCCCTTTTCCGAGCTGACAAGTCTGCCGCCGGAGCGCGTGGCCAAGCTCGTCGAGGCGAATGAAATTTTAGAGTTCGGCCACAGCCTAGACGATCAGATCGGAGGGCAACTGAGAGCCGGCATGGTGGTCACGGATCTTTACGAAGATAACTGGTCCGATGAAGCGACCCCGCTCAATAAATACGGACCGATGTATATCGCGACGCTAGCCCGGAAGAAACCGTTTACCGCAGAATATACATCAGTAGGGAATCTCCCGGGGTTATAATTTAAAGAGGATTGGCGTTTAACCGGGCAGGAAAGCAGGTTTGGGTTCAGATAACTCTACTCCCTCCTCCCCTATGTTTCGCTTTCTTACCTCCCTTCCCTCGCGGATGGCCCCGACGTTGCCGGCCGCCCTCGTTCTCCTCTGCTTGCCATTGGTCGCGTTCGCCAAATCCGACAATGCCGATCGCCCAAACTTTGTGGTCATTTTCTGCGACGACCTGGGCTATGGCGATCTGCGTTCGTTTGGTAATCCGACGATTAAGACGCCACATCTGGATCGCATGGCGGAAGAGGGACAAAAATGGACCCAGTTTTACTCGGCCGATCCGGTCTGCACCCCGAGCCGGGCGGGGTTACTTACCGGCCGCTATCCTATCCGCAATGGCATGACCTCAGCCAAACGCGGCGTATTTTTTCCAGACTCGGCGCTAGGACTGCCCGGCGAAGAGATCACCATCGCAGAGGTATTGAAACAACGCGATTACGCCACCGCCGCGGTCGGTAAATGGCATCTCGGTCACCACCCCCAATTCCTCCCCACCGCCCAGGGATTTGATTCCTACTACGGCATCCCTTACTCCAACGATATGGCGCGGATTAAGGGTGCCCCCAACTACCGTCTGGGAACGGATGACCCCGACTACTATGCCGACACGAACGACTTCGATGTGCCGCTCATGGAAAACGAACGCATCATCGAGCAACCGGCCGATCAAAATACGATCACCAAACGCTACACCGAACGCGCGGTGGAGTTCATCGAAGCCAATCAAAATAACCCGTTCTTTCTCTACCTCGCCCACTCGATGCCGCACATTCCGTTGTTCGTCTCCACGGACTTTCGCGGCAAAAGCCAGCGCGGGCTCTACGGTGATGTGATCGAGGAAATTGATTGGAGTGTCGGGCAGGTCCTCGACACGTTGCGCCGGCTCGATCTCACAAAAAATACCATTGTGGTCTTCAGCTCCGACAACGGTCCTTGGCTCGCCTTCAAAACCCATGGCGGCTCGTCCGGCCCTCTCCGTGCGGGTAAGGGCACCACCTTCGAAGGTGGCCAACGCGTGCCCACCATTTTCTGGGGTCCCGGTCGTCTACCCGCCGGCGTTGTCGATGGATTGGGCTCCACGATCGACCTGTTGGAAACTTTCGCCAGCCTGTCCGGAACGTCCGCTCCCACCGACCGCAAAATGGATGGCCATGACCTCTCACCTGCCCTTCTCGGAAAAGGCACCAGCCCGCGCAACGAATTCTTCTACTGGACCAAGGGCGAACTCCACGCCGTGAGGTCAGGACCATGGAAACTCCACGTCGTGCAACGCGAACCCGTCAACTACGGACGTGAAGCGCCCATGGATCACCCTGAACTCTATCACTTGGAGAAAGACATTTCCGAAGCCCACGAGGTCTCCGCCACCCACCCGGAAATCGTCGCCGACCTGACCCGCCGACTCGAAGCACACCGCACCGACACCGCTGACTCTCTCCCTGAACAACTCGGCGCCCGCACCCCCAATTTCAAATACCGGCGATAGGAAATACGAGGGGCATGCAGTGCCCCGTTCCAAGGAGCCCAAGCCTTGGGGCGATTCAACGGGGCATCAATAAATCAGCGCTCGCGCTTCGGCATCCAACTTAGCGGCCTTCGCTTCAGCCTGCGGCAGAGGGATTCCTGCGGCCACGCCCGGACGTTGGTGGCCAACTTGAGTCAACCAAGCGTCACGCAACATGCGTTGTTTTTGTTGCACAATTTCTAAGACAGCTTCTCCACGCACGTGCTCGAGCGCGTCGGTGAGTTCCCAGTTCCGCAGCACCGGCCCCGCCATCACCAAATGTCCGGCGGAATTGGGGTGCACCCCGTCTCGGGCAAAGGTGAAACCCGGATCGGTTTCGCGTTCACTGGCGAGGGCTTGGTTCATCTCGTTATGGAGATCCCATACCGTCCAACCGTGTTGCTCGGACTGATCCACCAACCAGTCGGCATACGCGCCCAGCACATCGTTGTAACCGCCGAAGAATTTCGCCGGTTTACCGTCCCTTGAATTCACGCGGTCAGGAATAGGCAGGGGATCAAACACCGGCGACGTGAGATGAATGATGCGTGCACCGCTCGCCATTACCTTGGCCCGGAGCCGAATGATTCCTTTGCGATAGGCCGCAATTCGATCCTCCGCCAGGGGTAGATAAATGCCATCATTCATTCCGTAACAGGCAATGACCAGATCGGGCTGGTGCTGGGTCAGGATTCGATCCAACCGCTCATTAAGATCAGGCCGTGGAAAACGACCTCCCGCATGACCTTCCTCTGAAAGTCCCGAGACGGTTTCGCTGCCCAACCCCATATTGACGATACTGTAGTTCCTATCCGGATACTGTGTAATCAAAGCCGCTTCGACGATAGACACATAGGTTCCTTGGTAGGTGATACTGTCACCCAGAAATAGAATTCTCTTTTCCGGTGGCGGCTTGGCCTCAGCTAATGATACCAACAATCCGAGGATACTCAGCACAGCTCCCAGTCGGCAATACCGCTGCACTGTTCGACAAAATTTCGGGACCGACATCACGCCAGCATCACCCCTCTCACAACGCATCGCAATTTCCGATCTCCCTAATCGCCTAAATCCAAAATTTCATCACAAGAATTGCCATGGAGCCACCTCGCCACCTATATTCCTCCCTTCGATTCTCTAGGCCCCATTGAGCGAGTGGCCTCTTCCCCTCCCAAATCCTGGTTTACACCAAGTTACCCCAATGAATATCCCGACTGACGTCTCTCGTCGCAATTTCCTCAAAAACTCCACCGGACTCGCCGCAGGGTTGATGGCCGCCTCGTCCACCATGACTTCCGCCGCGCCGGCGCGTCCGGCCAAGGCCCAATACATGGGTGACTTCGCCGCACCGAAACTCGATACGGTACGCGTCGCGATGATCGGTGTAGGTGCTCGCGGCAGCGGGCACACCAAACGACTCGCCAACATCGAAGGCACCGAAATCGTCGCCATCTGTGACCTCTACGAGGACTACGTCATGCGCGCAAAAGGCTTCTGCGACGAAGCCGGCAAAGGCGAACGCCACACCGACATCAAACTCTACCACGGCAAAGAGAACCACTGGAAGAAGATGCTCCGTGAGGTGCGGCCTGACATGGTGTTGATCGCAACCCCCTGGGAAGATCATGCTCCGATGGCCATCGAGTCGATGAAGCAAGGCGCTCATGCATTCGTCGAAGTGCCCCTCGCGCTCACCAACCAGGAGCTGTGGGACATCGTCGATACTTCGGAAAAAACCGGCAAACACTGCATGATGATGGAGAACGTGAACTACGGTCGCGTCGAACTGCTGTATCTCAATCTCTGCCGCAAAGGTATCATCGGTGATCTGTTGCACGGTGAAGCCGCCTACATCCACGAACTACGTTTTCAAATGAACGAAGTCGAACGCGGCACGGGATCCTGGCGCACCTATCACTACGCCAACCGCAATGGTAATCTCTACCCGACCCATGGTCTCGGTCCCGTGGCGCAATACATGAATCTGGGCCGCGGCGACGATAACTTCGGAACCTTGGTTTCCTACTCATCCCCCGCCGCCGGTCGGGCCCTCTACGGTGAGAAAAACTATTCCGCCGACCACCAGTGGAATCAGTTGGCTTATCAGGGCGGTGACATGAACACGTCGATCATCAAGACGACCATGGGCCGCACCGTCATGGTGCAATGGGACGAAACCAGTCCCCGACCCTACACCCGGCTCAATCTCATCCAAGGCACCAAGGGTGCTCTCGCCAGTTACCCAACCCGCGTCGCGCTCGAGGGCGGCGTTCCGGGCGCCACCAAGGACCATCACAAATGGGCTGAAGGTGAAGCGTTGGAGGCGTTTATGGCTGAACACGACCACCCGCTCTACAAACGCATGGGCGAGCTTGCCACCCGCATGGGCGGCCATGGCGGCATGGATTTCCTCATGGAATATCGTATGATCGACTGTCTGCGAAAAGGTGAACCACTCGACCAAAACGTCTACGAAGGCGCGTTCTGGAGTGCCGTCAGTCAACTCAGTGAAGACTCCGTCGCCCAAGGCGGCGCTCCGCAACGCTTCCCCGACTTCACCCGTGGCAACTGGAAGTCCACGAACCCTCTCGGCATCGTAGCCTAGGGCGTCTGTCGGTTCACGCGAAGCAATATGTCGGGCATTCCTCCTTCGCTAAAGCTTCGGCGGACGTGTCGGCGGACAAATAATTCCAATCCACATTTCTGATCCACCGCACCCTACTGGGTGGGTCGGGCTTTCCGCCCGACAACGAATCCACAGCAACGACGCGCACGGCGACTTTGCCATCTTCCTCTTTATCATTATTTGTCCGCCGAAGCTCGTTCTCGTTCTCGTTCTCTGACGCCGCAGCCGCCTCACCGATTGGACCGGGGGGGGGATAGAGATAAAAAACAAAGAGAAGGAGCAAGCGGGTTGGCGTGGTTCAGGATATACCATGGGGCCGAATTCGGCGCGCCCGGCGGTCACGCCCTACCTCCCAATCTCTGCAGCGCCTAAACGGGCGTTGCCCGTTACAGGACCCTTGCCCGTTCTGCCGACGTTCGCTCTTATCAAAATTCCAGCGTCCGCCCTCAACACCCCTACCCAATGCTCCGCTTCATATTCGTCGTCCTTTTCTCGGTTTTCTCGATCGCAGCTTCGCTCTCCGCCAAGTCTATGCCGGCCCCACCGAACATTCTCTTCATCATGTCGGACGATCATGCGGTCAATGCGATCAGCGCTTATGGCGGACGCCTTGCCGAAGTGGCACCTACCCCCAACATCGATCGGCTCGGACGCGAGGGCATGCGTCTCGACAAGACATTTGTCACCAACTCGATTTGCACCCCCAGTCGCGCGGTCATTCTCTCCGGCCAGCACTCGCACCTCAATACCGTACGCACCCTCGGCGATGCCTTCCCCGGCCCCGAAGCCGGCGTCCCCAACGTCGCGGACATCCTGCGTCGCTCCGGCTACCGCACCGCGCTTTTCGGCAAATGGCATCTGCGTTCCAAACCGTGGGGATTCGACTATTGGAAGGTCGGTCCGGGGCAAGGGTTCTATCACGACCCGGTATTCGTGGATTCCGGTGATGACGTGGAATACGATCAATCCCTCGCTCGTAAAGTCGCCCGCACCCCCGGCTACTACACCGATTTGGTCACTGATTATGCGATCGATTGGCTCGATAATCGGCCCGACTACAAACCCTTTTTTATGATGCTGCACCACAAGGCGCCGCACGGGAAATGGGAACCCGCCGATCGTCACCAAGACTACTTGGCTGACGTCGAAATTCCCGAACCAGCCAGCTTGTGGGAGGATTTTTCTCATCGCTCCGAAGCCACTCGCCGCATGGGCACATCGATCACGGATCGACTGGCCGGACGCCGCACCATGGTCGACGATGTGCAGAAACCGGACTGGCCCGCCGGATCCGTGGATATGACCCACATGTCGGAAAAAGAAAAGGGGCAGGCCGCTTATCAAAAATACCTACATGACTACCTCGCCTGCGTGAAAGCAGTGGATGAAAACGTGGGCCGCGTCCTCGACTATCTCGACGAATCCGGATTGGCAGAAAACACGCTCGTCATCTACACATCCGACCAGGGCATGTTCCTCGGCGAACACGATTACTTCGACAAACGTTGGATCTACGAAGAGTGCCTGCAGATGCCCTTCTTCGCTCGCTTCCCCGGCCATATCAAGGCGGGTTCGGTCAACAACACCCATCTGACGTCCAATCTCGATTTCGCCCAGACCCTGCTCGATTTCGCCGATGTAAACGACGCGCCTGAAATCGCGGAAATGCAGGGTCATAGTCTACGTGGATTGCTCACCGGTAAGACGCCCAGCGAGTGGCGCGATGCGGTTTACTACCGCTACTGGATGCACCTCTCGCATCACCACATTCCCGGCCACTACGGCGTGCGGACGGATCGCTATAAATTGTTCTTTGTCCACGGGCTCGGATTGGACGCGTCACTCGGCGCCGGCGACTACCCACCGACCACCCCGGGCTGGGAACTCTACGATCTAAAAAACGACCCGTTTGAGCTGAACAACGTCTATAACGATCCGACCTACGCCGCGGTTATACCGCTGCTCAAGCAGCGGATCTTGGACCTAAAACAGGAGTACGGTGACCACGACGACAAATACCCCGATCTCATGGCCGTCCGCGCCGCCCACTGGGACGAGTAACAGGTATCAAGTAACAAGAGATGCCCCAAGGGGTCGGGTCGTAGACGTATTGCGACAGCAATTTAGTCACGACCTGATCTCCTTCCCCCAGATGCTGACTCTTCCTCGTTCTCTTTCTCGAGCCCCGAAATCAAATCGACTCGCTCCGTCGTTCCAAAACCACTCCGCCACGGCGCGCCCAGCGGTCACGCCCTACCCTCCAATCCAACCCAACTACACGGAGGTCGAACTCGCGTGATGCACTCGAAGTAACAAGAAGTAGAGCTAGAAAGGTAGGGACAGGCCGCTGGGCTGTCCGCCCATGCCTCACCGTTTCGTGCCATTTCGTGTCTTTAGTGGGAAATGAAAGCACCACCTGTCCGCCAAAGTTCCGTAACACAGAACGTCGGAGGATGCCCCCCCGCTCCGTGAGCAAAAAAAAGCCCCGCTGGCGGACCAGCGGGGCGAGAATTTTCGGGAGCTAGGGGTTTCCTAAGCTTCCTGCTCTTCAATCTTCACGACTTTATAGCCGCCCTTCGATTTGAAGTAGAGGATGATGCCAATGTAGATAATCGCCATCGCCAGCGGGATATAAGAGTCGGCCTTGAGCGTGGCGCGGTCACCTTGTTGATCAGCCGCGACGATATCCTTCTGACCCTGCGTAGGATTCTCTGCGCTCTTGGCTTCAGCCAGCTTCGTGCCATCGATCGCGAATACCGGATCGAGGAATACGAAATTGGAGGGCTCGGCATTCTTCACTTCAGCGTAGATTGCCGGGTTGGATTCTTGCAGCGCTTCGGCGGCATAACGGTCCTTACTGTATCCGAGACCGGGACCACCGAGGAGTCCGGCGGAGAGCATACCGATACCACCCATGACTGACATCGCTACCGCACCGGAGCGCGGATAACGGTCGCCCACCACCGCCAGCATAGTGGGCCAGAAGAAGGTCTTGCCCACCGCGTAGATGCCGAGAGCAACGAACGCCATGAAGAGGGTTTCCATCGAGCTGGCCATTTGCAGTCCCACCACCGCAAGGATGGAGCAGACCAGCAACAGGCCGATTGGAGAGAGCTTGAGGGTTTTCTCGATCCAGTGAGCACAGAAGCGCAAGGCGAACATGATCGTGGAAGTCCAGATGAACAGCCACTTGCCTTGCTCGGAAGTGAAGAGGTTACCGGTGATGTTTTGAATCCATCCATCGGTGCCGAGCTCAACCGCACCAATCAGCGCATGAGTGATGAAGAGGATAAAGAGCAATACGGAACCAATCGAGCCCTTGGTGATCACTCCGACGCCGACGAGGAAGACACCAGCGATAAGATAACCCATGGTTTGGGAAAGTCCCAGCGAAGCGGAACAGAAGAGGGCAACGAGATAACAGACGACCAAGGAACCGAGAATACCGACGTCCTTGAACATCTCGCTGAATTTGGCGCCTTTCTCGGAGGCTTCCGACTGCGGAAATTTTTGCCCAAGGAACATCAAACCGTAAGCGACCGTCGGAACGAGGTAGAGCGCGAGCTGGATTTTCCAGTCGAGGCCCATCTTATCGTCGAGGATCCAGCCGACGGCGGCACCGAAAACCATACCGGCAGGCCAGCTGGCGTGCAGGATATTGAGGTAGTGGGTGCGGTTCTTCGGATAGAGGGTAGCGACCAACGGATTCGCCACCGCTTCGAGCGTGCCGTTGGCATATGCGAAGATGAACATACCGATGGTCAGCATCTGATAGGCATTTTCCGGGGTAGTGGCACCGAACGAAACAAAGGCCGAAATCACGTGGCAGACGAACGCCAGCATGACCAACTTACCGTAACCAAATTTGTCGACGATCATACCGCCGCCGATAATACCGAAGCAGAAACCGGTGAAACCGGCCCCGCCGATGGCACCCAGTTGGGTAGCGGTGAAGCCGAATTCGGCTCCCCAATTGTCAAAAATACCACCGCGGATGGCGAAGCCAACACCGGCAGCGAAGATTGCCCAGAAACCAGCCCACAGGAGGCGGCTGGCGTTGGCTGCAATCGGAGCGGATATGTCGTTAGAACTACTCATAATCTATGAAGGATGGACGGATGGGGGTTATAATACGGAACCGAGAACGAGTGGGGTAGATCGCGATTCAGTTGGGGGTAGTGGTGGGTTTATTCACTGCACGGGCAGCGGAATCAGGACTTTAAGCACTGAAACGGTGCAGCAATCAAGCCGGACTTCGGGGAGATTCCCGCCGAAAATCAACCCTCAAGCTGGTAAACGATTTGCGGAAACCCCCGCCGCTTGGCCTCGACGCGACGAGGTCGGAACCGAATAGTCGTGAGAATTCCCCATGTTATCGATCATTCGCACCGGATTATTGTTCGCAGGCCTCAGCTTATCAATCGGCGGAGCCACCGCCGAACCCAATCGCCTGATTCACGAAAAATCCCCTTACCTGCGACAGCATGCGCACAACCCGGTGGATTGGTATCCGTGAGGAGATGAGGCGTTTGCAAAAGCTGTCGCCGAAAACAAACCCATTTTCTCTCGATCGGCTACTCCACCTGCCACTGGTGCCACGTGATGGCCGATGAGTCCTTCGCCAACGAGGAAACCGCCGCATATCTCAACGAGCATTTCGTTTCGATCAAAGTAGACCGCGAGGAACGTCCCGATGTGGACCACATTTATATGTCTTTCGTGCAGGCCGCGACGGGCAACGGGGGTTGGCCGCTCAATGTTTGGCTGACTCCGGAACGCAAACCGTTCTTCGGCGGCGTCTATTTTGCTCCGGAAGATCGGGGGCGCCTTCCCGGGTTTCCTTCCGTGCTGAAGCACTTGGCCAACTTGTGGGCCGCAGAGAGTGACCGGGTGCGTGATCAATCGGAGCAAATGATTGCGGCCCTCGCAGACCAAATGGCTCCGGCTCCCGACGAGGGAGCACTGTCCTGGAATGCACTCCGGGATGAAGCCCTCTCCGGGCTCACCGCGACATTTGATACTCTTCACGGAGGATTTGATGCCAGGGAGAAATTCCCCAGTGGACCCACCCTCGAACTGCTGCTCGATCTCGCTGTCACGCATCCTGATCCGGAACGCCGTAGTCATGCCCGCGAAATGATGACCATCACCCTCGAAGCAATTGCCACCCAAGGTCTCCACGACCACGTCGGCGGAGGGTTTCACCGCTACACCGTCGATCCTGCCTGGGGGGTCCCTCATTTCGAAAAGATGCTCTATGATCAGGCCCAAATTGCGCACGCCATGTTGTCCGCTTGGCAATTGACCAGGCGACCGGAGTTCGAGGCCGCGGCAAAATCCGCGCTCAACTACGTTACCGAGCGCCTCACTCACCCCGCGGGTGGATTCTACTCAGCCGAGGATGCCGTCAGCCTACCCACCGCCGATTCCGACCTTAAAATCGAGGGAGCTTACTACACTTGGACCATGGAACAATTCGCCGCCGTGGTGCCGGCCGACGACCAACCTTTGGTCATGGAGGCATTCGGTCTGCGCCGAAACGGCAACGTGGCAAACGACTACGATGTGCAAGGCGAACTGGCGGGCAAAAACGTCCTGCACCGTGCCCGCACCACCGCTCAACTCGCCGATCTTTTTGAACTCGAGCCCGACGAAGTCGATAACCGGATCAATCGCGCGCTTGCGCTGATGAAAGCAGCGCGGGAAGCGCGCCCCCGCCCTCATCTCGACGACAAAATCGTCACCGCATGGAACGGTCTGATGATTTCGGCCTACGCCCGAGCCGGTCAAATATGGGATGATGCTCCCTACGCTGAAATCGCTCAACGCGCCGCTCATTTTTTGCGGGAAAGACTCTACGACGAATCTACCCGAACTATCTCCCGCAGCTATCGAGACGGCCAACGCGACGCTCTTGGTTTTGCCGAAGATTATGCCTTGGTCGTTCAAGGTCTGCTCGATCTCTACGAAACCGACTTCGACATCGCCTGGCTGCAGTGGGCGCTCGAACTGCAACACCAACAGGATGCTATATTCCGCGATCCGGAACGCGGGGGTTATTTCGCCAGCGACCCCCGCGACGACAGCATCGTGCTGCGGATGAAAGTCGAGCATGACGGGGTCGAACCCGCCGCCACCTCCACTGCGGTGCGGAACCTGGGTCGCTTGGCAGCGCTTTTTCATGACGACAAATTGCTCGATGGCGCCGTTGAAGCATCACACTCCATGAGTGGAATCCTGCAGCGCTCCCCCACTGCCCTGCCTCAACTCCTCGCCGCCACCGGCTGGTTCGCCGGCGATGCCCAACAGGCCCTCTTTCACAGCTCCCCGGACAATGAGCGGCTGCCGGAGTTGTTAACCGAGATTCGGGATCGCTTTCACCCACGACGCATGGTCGTACGGATCGATTCGGAAAGCCGCCCCTTCTTCGAAAGTCGCGTGTCCTTCATCGCGGGATTGCCCGACGACCTCCCCGACGAAGCCACCGCCTATATCTGCGAAAATTTCGTCTGCCAAATGCCCACCAGCGATCGTGCCGAACTCGCCGAAATTCTCGACCGTGCGGCGAGATAGACCCAGCGTCCTAAGGGGTCATTTCCGCAAATCGAACCGTGGCTTCACCCAATCCGTCGAGGCCGCCTTGCAGTCCGCTGCGGCGATGGGCGATCACCCCGTCTTGATCGAGTAAAGTGATGAGATTCGAGTGGGAATAGTCGCCACTCGGTTCCTGTCGATACTGGACGCCGACCACCATCGCGAATGTTCGCGTATCGGCCGGTGAAGCCCGCAAGAGCACCCAACGTTCGTCCAGATCATTGGTTTCACGATATGTGCGTAGCGCGTCCACCGAATCACGACCCGTGTCAAACGTCACCATGAGCACGCGCAAGTCTTTCGCGACGTCGGCCGGCAGGCCGGCGATAACCGATTTCATGTCGCGCACCAGCAACGGGCACGCGTAACCGCACTGGGCGAAGAACATCGCCATGAGCACGGGTTGACCGCGCAGCTCCGTGAGATGGCGCGACGCGCCCGAATCGTCGATGAAGGTGAAATCGAGTTGATAGATCGACTCGGCGGGCAGTTCCGCCGCAAGAGACGGCATCGGTTCCACACAACAGGCCGGCACTTCCGGTTCGGCTTCAACCTCGCAACAGGCCGAATCGGCCATACCGATCGAACCAGTCAACACCGCCGCGATCACTCCCTGCCAACAGGTAATTTTTGTTTTCATTTTCATATATCGTAGGCGCAGCGAAAACCGAGGTTAGGCACCCCGTAAGCCGCGCGCAGGGAACTGCGATAGCCCGCACGCATAAACGCCGCGTAGTCGGTTTTGTCCCGCGCGCCGACGGATCCGGCCCCGCAAAACAGATTGCGTTCCAACCC